>JAZSKV010000104.1:0-5675 GCA_045534975.1 Ructibacterium sp.
GTGGGCAGCGTCATGCGCCCTGTTACTGATACCCACAAGATCTCCCGCACGAAGCTGGCATATCTGATCGATGCGACTGCTGCTCCCATTTGCATGATTGCTCCCATTTCTTCCTGGGCTGCTGCCGTTTCCGGTGTTGCCTCTGATCTGGGTACCGGTGTCAGCGGCATTGAGCTGTTCATCCGCGCCATTCCCTATAACTTCTATTCTCTGTTGACCTTTGTATTCGTCATCGGCCTGTGCATCATGAAGTTCGACTACGGTCCCATGAAGCTGCATGAGATGAACGCACAGCTCAACGGCGATCTGGGTGCGCAGGAAACCGAAGATACCACTACCGGCAACCCCAAGGGTGCTGTGATGGATCTGATCTTCCCCGTGGTGGTTCTGATCATCACCTGTACCATTGGTATGGTTTACGTTGGCGGCTTCTTTGGTGTGGACGCATGGGGCGGCACTGAGTGTGCCGGCGACTTCATCGCTGCTTTCGGTAATACGGATGCCTACATCGGTTTGCCTTGGGGCGGTATTATCTCTCTGCTGGTCATCATTGTCTACTTCCTGATTCGCCGTGTGATTACTTTCAAGCAGGCTATGGAGTGTGTGCCCAAGGGCTTTATCGCCATGGTGCCTCCCATCATTATTTTGACCATGGCTGTTTCCCTGAAGACCATGACCAGTACTCTGGGCGCCGATGTGTTTGTGTATGAAGTGATGCAGGGTGCCAGCCAGTTCCTGTACAACATGCTGCCCGCCGTCATCTTCGTTGTGGCCTGCATTCTGGCATTTGCCTCCGGTACTTCCTGGGGCACTTTCGGCATCCTGATTCCGATTGTAGCGGCTATTTTCGACCCCACCTCCGAACTGCTGATTATCGGCATGTCTGCTTGTCTTGCCGGTGCGGTTTGTGGTGACCATTGTTCCCCCATTTCCGATACCACGATTATGTCCTCTGCCGGTAGCCAGTCTAACCACATCAACCACGTTTCTACCCAGTTGCCTTATGCCATCACCGTTGCGTTGATTTCCTTTGTGGTATATCTTTTGGCTGCCTTTATCCAGAGTGCTTATATTCTTCTCCCCATTGGTGTCGTGCTGACAGTTGTAACACTCTTTGTTATCAAACAGATCACCAAGAATCAGCAAGTATAATGGTATCTAAAAAAATTGCGGATATGTGAAAACACATATCCGCTTTTTTATTGCATCATTTGGTTTAAGTTTTCTTCACAATACTCCACTTCGGCGGAGTACATTCTGGCATAGTCTGCCATCTCTTCTATGGTAATATCCCCATGACATTTTAAGTGCCAATACCAGAGAGCGGCAATCATGTAACAACTTTTTAGGGCAAACCGAATACCCGGAGCAAAATCTCCGGTCCAAAGAGCGTCGGCAAGGTGCCGATATAAAAAGTAGCATAGCAGTTGTTCTATGGGAATGAAAAACCGCTCCTCTATCATAGAAAAGGCAAAATTCTCATTCTCGATTCCTTTTAGAACAGAAGTCCAGGTTTCATCCAGACGCTCTAAGGAAAGATACTGGGAAGATAGTTCTAAAAGGTTAAAATCATCAAGATTTTCATCCGCCCATGTGGCAAGCACCGATAACCGGCTGAGCATGGGTTCTTCCCTATTCTGGATAACAGCAAAAACCCTATCACGCCGGGCGAAAAACATTTCCTCTTCCTCAGATAAAAAGATTTCTGCATCACCAGAAAGGGCGGTCAAGCCAAAGGGTTCTTCCCTTTCTAACATGATTTTCGCCGCCGCCTCGCAACAAAGTCCAAGGCCCATCTCGGTAAAATCCGAATAGAAGTTCCGGAATCGGGGATGGTCTTTGCAGATATCACAAAGGATATCTTCCCCTAACTGACAAATTATTTCGCAAAGTCCGTTTTTTAGAAGAAAGGGACAGCGGTCCCCTGCCTCTAATGAAAAATGGGGTTCCTCTTCTGTCACAATCTTCTGGCGGATTTTATCACCCATCTCCCCCGGCATGGTTTCGTAGAGATTCCTACTTTTTTCATCAATGGCAATCTCCCAGCCAATGCAACAACTATGCTGACACCGATCTGCAATACACCGAAACTTTTGATAATAGTTTGGCACCAGAATCTTCATGATAGTCTCCTATTCTCCCAAGGTCATAGCACGTTCCATGGAGGCTTCGATATTATCACAGAAGTTTTCTTCGCCCACCATAGCAACCAGACCGGCTTTTTCCATGGCACGCATAGGCTGTTCGTTTACATGGGAGAAAATCACGGTAATCCCGCATCTTTGACAGGACTTCACCAACTTTTCAAAATTCCGGATGGCGTCCGTATCAATGGAGGGTACTGACCGCATTCTTAAAATCACACATTTGGTATACTTTTTCACCTGAATGGTTTGAATCTGGCTGGCTACCGCGAAGAACAAGGGTCCGTTTAATTCATAAACGCTGATGTGTTTCGGCACATCCATCAGCCCGGTCACATCGGTGTCGTCCTGCTGAATATACTTCCAACCCTGAATATTGCTTTCCTCGCTTAATCGTTTCATAAACAAAACACAAACGGTGATAATACCGATTTCAATGGCAACCACAAGGTCAAAAACTATCGTCAGGGCAAAGGTCATCACCAGAACGATGGTATCACTCTTGGGCGATGTTTTCACCAGATGGACAAATTGTTTCCAGCCACACATATTATAAGCCACATGAATCAGAATTGCTGCAATGGCCGGCATAGGAATGAGCGATGCATAAGGCATCAGTACCACCAGAACCAACAGAAGCACCACAGAATGAACAATGCCGGAAATCGGTGTATTTCCTCCGTTTTTAATATTCGCCGCCGTTCTGGCAATGGCGCCGGTGGCAGGGATACCGCCAAATAGCGCTGAACCCACATTGGCAACACCTTGGGCAATCAGTTCGGTATTGGAACGGTGACGTTTATTAATCATGCCGTCTGCCACCACACAGGAAAGCAAAGATTCAATGCCGGCTAAGAGAGCAATGGTAATGGCATCGGGAATCATAGCCACAATAGCAGAAAAGTTGGTAATCTTCGGCAAGGTAAAGGCCGGCAACTTATTGCTGACGGTATATAAATCACCAATGGTATTGACATTCATCTTAAAAATCTGACAGATAGCAATGCCTGCAATGACGGCAACCAAAGAAGATGGAATTTTATCCGTTACCTTAGGCCATAAGAACAAAATTCCAAGGCAAATTAATCCCAGAACCAGAGCCTCACCATTGATGGTAGATGCATTTTGGAAAAAGGCTTCTACTTTTTCCATGGTTTCAATGGGCTTTGTACCATTTTGATATGTAACACCAAAAAAGTCTTTTAACTGACCGACCACCAAGGTCACTGCAATACCGGCGGTAAAACCGGTGGTAATGGTGAAGGGAATAAACCGGATGAGATTGCCCAGTTTCAATAACCCCATAATCACCAGAAAAATACCGGCTAAAATGGTAGCAATGATCAAACCGTCCATGCCGCTTTTGGCTACAATGCCAGCCACGATGGTAGCAAATGCCGCCGTAGGACCGGCAATCTGGACATTACTGCCGCCCAGAGCCGCCGTCAAAAATCCGGCAATGATTGCCGTATAAATACCGGCTTCCGGTGATACGCCAGAGGCGATGGCAAGGGCAATGGACAACGGCAAGGCAATCACTGCCACAATAATACCTGCAATCAAATCACTGACAAACTTCTTTTTATCGTACTGTTTCAAGTCTGTCAAAAGCATTGGTTTAAAATTTCTCATAACTATGACTTCCTCTCTTCTGTCACTGCTTTTCTCTTTCGCGCAACTAATTTGTGATCGATTTCAAAATCGTTCTCTGACAAACACCAATGCTTCTCTATCTCTTCCAAGACCATAGAAATATGTAAAAGGAAGCAGATTTAATCTGCATCCTCGCCACCGGGGCCATCTCTGCGCTCAGTAGGATCGCTTGGGCGGCTTTGTCCTGTAGAAATCCATTTGTTGGCAGTTGCTGACTTGTCAGAGCCTTTTTTCTTCTTATTATCCATAAAGTATCACCTCGCAGATAGTATAACCATTTGGAGGTAAAAATACAGATTTGGAGGTATCGTAAGAAAATTGGTTTTTGCATTTATTTTACTGGGAAAAACGTAGCAGTGACAATATTGCCACTGCTTTTTTAAATTACAGTATTGAAAAATGTACTACAAGTGCCGCAAACACGATGGAAACCATGGAAAGGAGTTTGATAAGAATGTTAATAGCAGGACCGGATGTATCTTTGAACGGGTCACCCACCGTATCGCCTACTACTGCCGCTTTATGGTTTTCAGAACCTTTGCCGCCGTAAACTCCGCTTTCAATATATTTTTTTGCATTATCCCAGGCACCACCTGAATTTGACATAAATACTGCCATGAGGAAACCTGATGCCGTTGCGCCTGCAAGCATTCCCACAACGCCTGTGCAGCCAAGTACAAGTCCTACAACAATCGGAACAATTACTGCAACAATGGTAGGAAGCACCATTTCACTAAGACTGGCTTTTGTACAAAGGTCAACACAACTTGCATAATCTGCTTCTGCTTTACCTTCCATAAGCCCTTTGATTTCTTTAAACTGACGGCGGACCTCTTTAACTACACTCTGTGCCGCACGTCCTACGGAATTCATGGTAAGTGCCGCAAACACAAAAGGCAGACAAGCACCAACGAACAATCCAACAAGAACAGTAGGGTTTGTGATATTAAGATTTGCAATTTTTTCGGCGCCACCCTCAATGGTGCTGACTTTATCAATATAGGATGCCATGAGTGCAAGAGCGGTAAGAGCCGCAGAACCAATGGCAAAACCTTTACCTGTGGCAGCCGTTGTATTTCCAAGAGAATCAAGAGCATCGGTACGTTCTCTCACTTTTTTATCAAGACCTGCCATTTCGGCTATACCGCCGGCATTGTCCGCAACAGGTCCGTAAGCATCGGTAGCAAGGGTAATACCAAGGGTTGAAAGCATTCCCACTGCCGCAAGCGCTATACCGTAAAGACCCATAGAAGGACTGCCTGCACCGCCTGAAACAAAATATGCAACAAGTACGCAGATAGCGACAATTACTATCGGAATCAGTGTTGAAAGCATGCCTACAGACAAACCGCTTATGATGATTGTAGCTGTTCCTGTTTCAGATGTAGCAGCAAGATTTTTTGTAGGCTTATAACTGTCTGATGTGAAATATTCGGTTGCCTGACCAATGAGCACACCTGCTACAAGCCCTGCAAGAATAGCAAAATATACCATCCAGTTTTCTTTACCGAGTATGTAATATACAACAGGCAATGATACAACTGCAATCATAATTGCCGAGAAGTTTGTACCACGGGATAGAGCACCTAAAAGTTGTTTCTGGCTTGCCCCCTCCTTTGTTCTCACAAAGAATGTTCCAAGTATGGAACATATAACACCGATTGCAGAAAGAATCATGGGCAATGCCATAGCCTCTAAACTATGAAACGCAGCAACACCGAGAGCACTTGCAGAAATGATTGAACCCACATAGGATTCATAGAGGTCCGCACCCATGCCTGCAACATCACCTACATTGTCACCTACATTATCCGCGATAACTGCGGGGTTACGGGGGTCATCCTCGGGAATACCAGCCTCAACCTTGCCCACAAGGTC
>JAZSKV010000009.1:0-6227 GCA_045534975.1 Ructibacterium sp.
ACCAACGACCCTGCGGTTAACAGCCGCATGCTCTACCAACTGAGCTATAGAGGAATATCTGCTTTGTCAGTATATGCAAAAGTTAGAGAAATATACCTTTGCAATACTTTTACTATTATAAACCTTTTTTGGAAAATGTCAACCCTTTTTTGAAAGTTTTTAAAGAAAATACCGCAACAAATTTTGTTGCGGTATAAAATTCTTTAACCGTTTTCCAAAGCCTGTTCCAACCAGAACATACCAATGTCAAAGGCTTTATAAAGACCGTCACGCTCTGCCTGGCGAATCAGGCGGGAACGTTCGCCCTCGTTGGTTTTCAGTTCGATAATGACACGTTTGGCAATTTGCAAATCTTCCAGAGGTTCCTGATCTTCCAGACGGAAGGTGACAACGTATTTGTCCTCGGGGTTTCCGTAATAAATCAAATCTCCGCAACGAACCAAGGGCTTGCTGTTATAAGTCAAAATATCTTTGGATGCTGCCTTTTTCTTTGCTGTTTCGGCTGCCATAATGGATACCACCTTTCTGCCCCTAGGGCAAATCAAATTCCATGAAAGTTACATATGTAATCATCATACCAGAAAATATCGGGAATTGCAAGCAGTATTTTCCGGCTATTTCAAAAGTTCCTGCATCAAAAGATGGCCCATGGGGCAAACCACGCCGGTAGCCTCTGCGTCCGCTTCTGCATAAATACAATCTTTTGCCGGTTGTGGTGCTTCACTCCGGAAGAGAATATAAGGAATCGGGTCAGAAGTATGGGTGCGGATAGCCAGAGGGGTAGGATGGTCCGGCATGACCAGCATATGATAATCTTCCCCGGTGGCTTCGAAATATTCCAGAATGGGAGCCACAATCTTGCTGTCAATCAATTCAATAGCCTTGACTTTATTTTCAATCTCCTTGCGGTGACCGGCTTCATCAGCGCCCTCTAAGTGGACATAAACAAAGTCTGCACCATCTTTTAATGCCTTGATTGCTGCCTGAGCCTTTCCGTCAAAGTTGGTATGTACCGTGCCGGTAGCGCCGGGAACTTCGATAACATCCAGTTCGGCACAACGGCCGATGCCCTTAACCAAATCTACCGCAGAAATGACCGCGCCCTGGATGCCGAACCGCGCCTTGTAACTATCCAGGTCGGGCTTGGTTCCGTTGCCCCAAATCCAAAGAGAATTTGCCGGATGCAAGCCTTTTTTAATCCGGGCAAGATTGACCGGATGGTCTTTTAAAATTTCGTAACTTTTCTTCATCAAGGTCAGGATGGTTTCATCTTTGGGCAGATATTCGCCAACCACCCGGTCAGAAATATCATGAGGAGGAGTCAGGGAAAAGTTGTTTTCCTTGTTATGCCAAACCATCAAATGCCGGTAACTGATACCGCCAAAAAACTCATAAGCATCGGTTTTTAGTGCTTGGTTTACAGCGTCAATCAGTTGGTGGGCCTCCTCAGTGGAGATTTCATCGGAACTGTAATCTACCATGGTTTTTTCTTCATAATTTTCTTCCCCGGAGAGGGTAACCAGATTGGCACGGAAGGTAGTGTCGGTCAAAGCCAAGGGAACACCCATGGATGCCGCCTCTAAAGGAGAACGGCCGGTATAGTATTTCTGAGGGTCATACCCAAAAACCGACAGGTTTGCCACATCGCTGCCGGGAGGAAGATTCTCCGGTACGGTGGTGACCATACCCAGTTCACCTCGGCTTGCCAAGGCGTCGATATGGGGTTTTTGTGCCACCTGCAGGGGCGTTTTTCCGCCCAGTTCCGGAACTGGAGTATCAGCGGCGCCGTCTAATAAAACAACAAGGTATTTCATGTTACCTACCTCCTGAATATTTTACAAAATTAACTTATATAGTATACACCCAAAGAGGCTTTGGTGTCAAGGCGGCAGGGAAATATCATACGGAAAAAATCGTTCTTTTGTATCTTTTTTGTAAAATTTCGACAAACGACTTGCTTTTTTTAGGAAAAACGGTTATAATATAACGGAATGATGAGATTCTGCAACAGAAATTTCTTCTGTTGTGACCTTTTCTGGAGGTGGCAGTTTATGCAAAACAGACTGTTTCAAAATACTTTGACACAGTTGAAAAAAGATGTAAAGCGCGTGGTTGGTGTGATTGATGATACAGAGACCATTATTGCGTGCAGCAATGAAAGTCAGATTGATACGGTGGTAGATAATATCTTTACCGTGTTTGATAACACCGGCGAGATTAAAAAAATCGGCGGTTTTAGTTATAAGAAAATCGAAACTTTCAATAAAAACGAATATGCTGTCTTCTGTGAGGGAGAGGATGATGTTGCAGCCAATGCTTGCTCCTTTTTGGGTATTCATTTTCTGACCATCAAGCAGTACTATGACGAAAAGTATGACCGGAACAGTTTTATGAAGAATATCATTGTGGATAATATTCTTCCCGGCGATGTTCTCTATCGTACCCGGGAACTGCACCTGGCGGCAGAGGCGTATCGTGCAGTCTTTTTGGTGCGGATGCAGAAGAATGCAGAAAATGCTGTCATGGATGTGTTAAAGAATCTGTTTCCTGACCGCAACCGTGATTTTGTCATTCGGATTGACGATTATGACAGTGTTGTCATTAAGGAGTTTAAAGCAGAAACATCAAAAGAAGAACTTTTGCAGGTTGCCCAGAATATTGTGGATACCTTGAGTTCGGAAGAAATGATTTCTGTTTCCGTGGGCATCTCCACTATGGTGGATGCCATTCAAGACCTTGCACAGGCATACCGGGAAGCGCGAATTGCTCTCGAAGTCGGCAAGGTATTTGATACAGAAAAAGATATCATCAGTTACGATAACCTCGGTATCGGCCGTTTGATTTATCAACTGCCGACGACCCTTTGCGAACTTTTCTTAAAAGAGGTATTTAAAAAAGAATCCATCAATGTGCTAGACCAGGAAACCATTGGCACCATCCAGAAGTTCTTTGAGAATAATCTGAATGTTTCTGAGACCTCAAGAAAATTGTTTGTACACCGGAACACCTTGGTTTACCGGTTGGATAAAATTAAAAAGTTAACAGGATTGGATCTGCGTGAGTTTGACGATGCCATCATCTTTAAGGTGGCAATGATGGTCAATAAATACTTGACCTCGGAGCCCACCCGGATTTAACTTTCAGGAAAATCAATACGGCGGGGCAATGCTCCGCCGATATTTTGTATTTTACCGAATTTCAAAGGAGGTAATATGCCATGCTGGAATTACAAGAAGTGACCAAAATCTACCGGGATACCGGTGTTTGCGCTTTGCGTGATGTAAGCCTTAAAATCGGAAAAGGAGAATTTGTCTTTTTGATTGGTGCAACCGGTGCCGGAAAAAGCACCTTGCTTAAATTGCTTCTCAGAGAAGACGTACCTAATCATGGACGAATTTTGGTCAATGGCACCGACATTGGGAAACTCCGTCGCCGGCAGATTCCTAAACTCCGCCGGGGTATTGGCGTGGTATACCAGGATTTCCGTCTGCTTCCTGACCGGACAGTTTATGAGAATGTGGCTTTTGCTATGCAGGTGGTAGGTGCTTCCAAAAAGAAGATTCAGCATATTGTTCCTCAGGTAATTTCCTTGGTAGGTCTTAGCGAGAAATCTAATTGTCGTCCCGACCAACTTTCCGGTGGCGAGAAACAGCGGGTTTCCATGGCGCGGGCGTTGGTGAATAATCCGCCCCTTTTGATTGCGGACGAGCCTACCGGGAATTTAGACCCTAACACTTCTTTGGAAATCATCAATCTGCTTGAGAGGATACATAAACTGGGAACTACGGTGGTGGTAGTCACCCACGCCAAAGATTTGGTTGACCGGATGCAAAAACGGGTTATTACCTTAGAAGATGGCACCGTGATCCGTGATGTGGAAAAAGGGGGTTATGAACTTGCTTAGAGCCTTAGGATACTTTTTCACACGGGGATGGAAGAATATTTTTCATCATCGGCTGATTAGCCTTGCAGCGGCAGGTATTGTGGCAACCAGTTTGTTGCTCTTTGGTACTTTTCTTTTGTTGCAGATGAATTTAAATGTTCTTTTGACCCAAGTGCAGGAACAATGTGAAATCAACGTATATCTGGCAGACGGCATTACCGATGCCGGGCTTTTACAGGTGGAATCGGAATTAACTGATATTCCCGGCGTGAAAGCAGTACGGTTTTTATCGAAAGAAGAACGGCTGCAAAAGGTGAAAGAAACCTCTTATAAGGGCAAAGAATTTTTGCTGGAAGATTTGGAAGAGGATAACCCTCTTCGGGACTCTTATATTTTAACATTGACTGATTTAAATAATTCTCAGCAGGTTGCAGAAATTGCCCAAGGGATTGCCCAAGTGGATGAAGTGACCAATATGCAGGATTTGGCGAATAAAATCAAGCGTTTTGCGGATGTTGCAGAACGTGCCGGATATCTTTTGATGTTGCTCTTTGCCATTGCCGCGATTGTGATTATTTCTAATACCATTCGTATGGGCATGGCATCCCGTAGTCAGGAAATTTCCATTATGCGGAGTGTGGGTGCTTCCGGTAGTTATATCTGCGGACCGTTCTTGGTGGAAGGAATGATTCTGGGATTGGTTGGCTCTCTGGTGGCTGCTGCCCTAGTGTTGTGGGGATACTCTGCGGCAACCGGTGTGGTAGAAAGTTTGTTGGATGCCAGCGTCTTCTCGGTGATTCCCCTTGTTGATGCCGCAAAGGTAGTTATTTTGAGTTTTCTCAGCCTTGGTATCGGCATTGGACTGATTGGCAGTGGCCTTTCCGTGCATCGCTATAGAAAATAAAGGAGAAGAGGTATGAGGAAAAAAACAACAAAAATCATTGCGTTAGTTATTGCCTTGCTTTTCTTTTTGGGGATTGCGTCATCCCTTTTAGAACCTCTTGTTTATGCGGCGCCAAAAGACAAGAAATTACAGGAATATGAAGAACAAGAAAAGTCTGTTTGGCAGGAAATGCAGAATATCGAAAAGGAAATCAATCGTCTGGGTGAGGAAATTTATCAATTGGATGAATCTATTAAGGTGAATCAAGAGGCGCTCTTGCAATCGGAAAAGGAATTGAAAGTTGCAGAGGAGATGGAAGCCCAGCAGCGTGGAAAATTCCGGGAACGATTTACCGTTCTTTGCGAACGGGGAACTGCATCTTATTTGGAGATGATTTTTTCCGCTGAAAGTTTCTCAGATTTGATTGAGAAACTTGTCATAGTCCGGGAAATGGCGGAATACGATAGAAATATCCTGGCGGTAATGGAAGAGGTGAAAAACCAAATTCGAACCCAGAAAGAAACCCAGGAACAACTCCTAAAAGAGCAGGAGCAAGCCAAGAGTGATTTAGAAAAGACCGAAGTAGAACTGTATCAAAAATCTGCCGCAGCGGCAGAACGTCATGCCTCCTTGCAGGCGGATAAAGCGGCTTATGAACGATACCTGGCGGAAAAAGAGGCGGCAGAAAATGCAACCAAAGCGCAAGCCGGTATCAGCGGCGGAACCGGAACGGTTTCTCCCGGCAGAATATCCTCTGGATACTTTACTTGGCCCACCAATACCTGGTATATTACCAGCCAGTTCTCTCCCAACCGGGTGAATCCGGTTACCGGTGTCTTGCGTGCCCATACGGGTACTGATATCGGTGCGCTCCAGGGGGCTCCTGTTTGGGCAGCACAGAGCGGTACGGTGATTCTGGCTGAGTATAATGGCGGTTACGGAAACTGTGTGATTGTTGACCATGGCGGCGGTGTAAAAACCTTGTATGGCCATATGAGCGCAATTTTGGTTAAGCAGGGAGATCGTGTAGGTAGCGGCGCGCAAATCGGCAGGGTTGGTTCTACCGGAAATTCCACCGGTCCTCACTTGCATTTTGAAGTGCTGGTTGACGGGGCTGCTGTGGATCCCATGCAATTCTTTTAAATAAAAGAAGGAGAAGCCCTATGTATATCAAAAAACCTTTTCTGGTAATCGGTGCTATTGTGTTGATTTTAGCAACAGCGGTTTTGTCCATTGGTGCCGTAAATCCTTTTGGATTTTTTGAGATTCGAAATTTGTTGCACTTTCAGTATGTAAGCCAACTTATGATGGATAGTTATTATCAGGATATCGACGCCAGCGCTTATATGCATGCAGCATTACAGGGAATGACGACTGCCACCCAGGACCCTTATACCAGTTATTTGTGGGGTGCAGAGGCTGAGGCATATTTGCGAAAGGTTGACGGCAATTATCAAGGTG
>JAZSKV010000051.1:0-4355 GCA_045534975.1 Ructibacterium sp.
CATACATTCCTTTGCCAAATCCTCTGTATAGATACGACTGGGTGAAAAAGTGCCCATACCGCCGGTGTTGGGTCCCTCGTCGTTATCATAGGCGCGTTTGTGGTCTTGGGCAGAAACCATAGGTTTTACAGTTTTACCGTCAGTAAATGCCAGAACGGAGATTTCAGGACCGGTCAAAAATTCCTCAATGACAACTTTGCCGCCGGCAGAACCAAAAACTTTGTCGTCCATAATCTCGCGAATGGCATCCTCAGCCTCTTGAAGGTTCTGGGCAATGATAACACCCTTACCCAGCGCCAATCCATCGGCTTTTACCACCACCGGGAATTGGTTTTGTTCTTTTACATAGGCGATGGCGTCACCGCTATTTTCGAAAATTTCGTAGGCTGCAGTGGGGATGTTATATTTTTTCATTAAATCCTTAGAAAACGCTTTACTTCCCTCAATGATGGCTGCAGCACGATTGGGACCAAAGGCCCTAAGACCCGCTTCTTCAAAGGCGTCAACAGCACCTGCGGCCAGCGGATCATCCGGCGCAACAACCGTTAAATCGATTTGATTTTCCTTGGCAAAGGCAGTTAAGTTTTCAAACCCCATCACCGAAAGCGGTACACATTCTGCCATGCTTGCAATACCACCATTTCCAGGGGCGCAATAGATTTTATCTACCTTAGGACTTTGTTTTAACTTCCAGATAATGGCGTGTTCGCGACCACCGCCACCGATGACTAATACTTTCATAAGATGCTCCAATCTGCCGATCCGCAACGGCTATGTATGGTATTTTCTTTTGTATCTGCGGAAAAATTTACTTTGATTTTGCTCTGGGGTGTGTACTGCCGTAGACATCCAGAAGTTTGTTTTTGACAATTTTGGCATACATTTGGGTAGAAGAAATATCAATATGCCCTAACATCTCTTGTATGGATTTTAAATCAGCACCGTTTTCCAAAAGATGAATTGCAAAGGAATGACGTAACGTGTGTGGGGTGATTTCTCTTTGGATACCTGCTTGTTTTTTGTAGGCTTTCAAAATCTTCCAGAACCCTTGTCTGGAAAGTTGAGAGCCATTCTGGTTTAAAAACAAAACATCCTTATCCAGGATTTCCGGCAGTTTGCTTCGTCCTCGATCCAGATATTCCCGAATGGCGGTTTTTGCCATAGCATAGATGGGAATTACTCGGGTATTTCCACGATGGGAACAGTTGATATAGCCAACCGACAGGTTGATATCGCTGATATGCAGGGATATCAGTTCGGTCACGCGCATACCGGTGGCATAGAGAATTTCTAACATAGCTTTGTCGCGGTAGCCTTTAAAATCCTTAGGTTGTGGTTGATTTAATAAAATTTCTACTTCTTGACAGGTCAAAATCTGCGGAAGTCTCTTTTCCGGTTTAAAGCCGGGAATTTTTGCGGTGGGATCATCCTTAATATACTGCTTTTGTACAAAAAAGTGATACAGAGAACGAATCGCAGCCAGACTTCGAGAAATACTCGAGGTGGCTTTTCCTTGTTGTTGCATGGAAAGCAGATAGTTTAAAATGATGGTATGGTTGCAATCTTTAACTCCGGATATTTTTTCGTTTTGAAGATAGTCTTCATATTGCAGGATATCCCGACGATAGGATTCCAAAGTATTATGTGCAACTTTTTTATCATATTCCAGATAGGTAAGATATTCGTCAATCAAAAGATCCACGGGGTATCCCTCCTTAACACTCTTTTTATTTTACATAATTTTGATTCGCTTGGCAAGAGTTTTTTTAGAAAAATCTATGATTTTGTATAAAATACTCGGCTTTGAAAACAGAGTCTGTTCTGTTACAGGAATAAGGTGCAAAGGGGTTGCAGAAGACTCGGTATCATATAACCTTCGATAAAAGCAGAGAGAAATAGAAAAAGGAGGAAAAACAAAAAGAAGATGAAGTTTTTTCCATAGAGTTGTTTCCGAATTGTTAGCGAGGAAGAATTGGCAACAAAATGTCGGCGATTGGATAAAAATTTTATCTGATAAATGCCGAAATAAACAAGGGTGGGAATTAAAATCAGATTTTGTGGAAGCAAGGCGAAAAGAGCCAGTAAAAGTCCACGAAAATGATAAAGTCGGATCAGGCAGGACGTCGTAAAACCGAGCCGGAACCCTTTGGCGAAAACTTGTAAAAATCCCAATGGAAGAAGCCAGATATACCATCCGGAAACCCAGAGCATGAAAGCAAGTTGCAGATGATTGAGAAGAGAAAGTTTAAAGACTTCTGTTTTTGCTACGCTCTGCAAAGGATAGGAAGAGAGGAATGTATCAAGATACGATTTTGTCTGTGATAGTAGCTCGGAAGCCGATGTTGAGAGCGTTCCTGCCAGGATGCCAACAATAAAGATGCCGCTGATGAATAAATATTGTTTGAAATGGTGACGAAGTTCTCCTGTTATTAAGGATGACCAGTGTTTTACCCGTTTCATTGAAGTGCCTCCCAATTCTTATGTAATCTACTACTACCATATGGGAGTCAACATAAAAAAAGACCAAAAGGATTATGAAAATAATTTTGAGAAAATTCTTGACAAATGCTAAGTCTTATGCTAATATAAGGGCGTAGGATAGATATGCGGGAGTGGCTCAGTGGTAGAGCGTCACCTTGCCAAGGTGAACGTCGCGAGTTCGAATCTCGTCTTCCGCTCCAAAAGCAGTCCGCACAGACGGGCTGCTTTTTCTTTATCGATTAGGAGGTTTTTATTATGAAGGTTTGGAAAGCCGGACTAAAACTTTATATGTATCATATCTTGTTCATGGGGCTGTCCTTGTTTTTGATAGGACCGCTTTATGGCTTTGTAGATAAAATGCCAGTGGTGTTTTGTGGGGTAACATCTTTTGCTTATGGCTGTGCCATGTATGCCATTGGATGGAATTGCGGACGGCTTGACAGTCGGAAGATTCCTGGATATTATCCAGACCTGGTGTTTCCGTTTAAAGCCACAGCCATCGGTGCTGTTGTGCCGGTTTTTCTGTTAATATTGCGATTGGTTTTCCCGGATATTTGGCATGTAGATATCCCGGTGTTTCACGGCGAATATGAATTCTTTTTTACCGGGAATCGGTTACAGGGAACCACCGATTTGATCTATAAACTCTGGTATTTCCCCTTTGGAATTTTTTTGGGAAATGGGCGGATTCTAACTTATGTCCTGGCTGTTTTGGTTCAGCCTGTGCTGATGATTACTGGGTATTTTGTAGGACTAACCAGATTTAAATTATTAGATATGGTGCTTCCTAAACTGATATATAAGAAAAAGTAGGATTTACAAAGAAGAAACGAATAAAACATATTTAAAATCATCATTTCATATTTTTTATGGGGTGATGATTTTGTTTTTTGTAATAAAGAAGCATGGGATGATAAGATTGATTTCTCTTGTGGTTGCCTTGATAGGATTGATTTTTTGCGGAATTTTTCAAGCAAAACAGGATGTGATACAACCTGTGGCTACCGTCCCCTCTGCCAATAAAGTTATTGTGTTAGATTCGGGACACGGCGGCTTTGATGCAGGAGCCAGTGCCAATGGCTTGCAGGAAAAGGATGTTAATCTTGACGTGGCTATGCGGGTGCGGGAATACCTGGAACAAAGCGGGAGTGTTGTTGTGTTAACCCGAGATGAAGATGTGTCGACTGCCGAAGAGGGAAAGTCAGGGATGTCTGCAAAGAAATCTGACCTGACTGCGAGGAAGAATTATGTAGCTTCCAGTAATGCAGATATTTTTGTAAGTATTCATATGAATAAATTTCCCCAAACCCAATACAAAGGGGCACAGGTTTTTTACAGCGATGCACCGGAGGGCGGAAAACGATTGGGTGAGGAAATTCAAAAGGCGCTCAGAGATGTTCTGCAAGATGGCAATGAAAGAATGGCAAAAAAAATAGACGGAGGGGTATTTTTGCTTAAAAATACCACCGTTCCGTCTGTGATTGTTGAGTGCGGTTTCTTATCTAATGAAGATGAAGCAGAACTTTTAAAAGATGATGGATACCGCCAGAAACTTGCCTGGGGTATCTATGTTGGCATTGCACGCTATTTTAATCAATGATCTCTGTCTGGCAGGTAACGTCAATATGTTTGGTGTCTTCGTTCCATTCTACAGTGCCGCCAACCGCTTCCACGATATCCCGGATTGGTAACAAGGTGCGGTTATTAAATTCAACGGCGGGCGTGGAAAGATAACGGGAACTTCCGTTCAGCATCATAAAGGGCTCGCCAATCCGAACCACCAAGCGATTTCCTAAAAGATCAATACCTGCCATATTAAAGTAATTATCCCAAGTAATATCAGCGCCCAAAGGGGTCAGAATGGCACGCATAGG
>JAZSKV010000066.1:0-9558 GCA_045534975.1 Ructibacterium sp.
AACAACCTGGGTCAAGCCGGTGGAATTTAAACTATGCATACAGTCGCCAAAGGCACCAACCCCCGGCAGAATCACATGGTCTGCATTTATAATTTCTTGGGGATTGGATGTGATGACCGCTTCCGCCCCTAAAACTTCGCATGCCTTTTGCACCGAACGTAAGTTCCCGGCACCGTAATCAATAATGGCAATCATAGAAATACCTCATCTTGTCAAAATTTCTTTTATTATACATGATTTTTTGCGGCTTGGCAATAGAAATCAAGAAAGTTAAGCCCTAAAATTTACAGAAAATCTATTGATTAAAATTTCCATCTGGGTTATAATGAAAATGGATTATAATAAACTAAAGGATGATGACCATGAAAGCATTGATAACAGGAGCCAGTTCCGGTTTGGGTTGGGATATGGCACATGTTTTATCGGAACAAGGTTATGATATTATTGCGGTTGCCAGACGGCAGGAACGGCTGGAAGAACTGAAAAAGGAACTGAAAACCAAAGTGGAGATTCTCTGCCTTAATGTTACCGATAGGGAGCATTGCGAACAGATTGCCCAAAAGGCGGAAGAAGCAGAAATTTTTATCAACAATGCCGGTTTTGGTGTCTTTGGTGATTTTTGTGAAAATGATTTAGATACTGAACTCAATATGTTAGATACTAATGTCCGTGCGGTGCATATTTTAACCAAACTGGTGACACAGAAATTTGCTAAGCGTAACCATGGATATATCCTGAATGTTGCCTCACTGGCGGCGTTTTTCCCGGGGCCTCTCTTTGGTGCCTATTATGCCACCAAAGCCTATGTGCTAAGACTCAGCCAGGCGGTAGCAGAAGAATTGAAACAGAAAAAGAGCAAGGTAAAAATTTCGGTTCTTTGTCCCGGACCGGTACATACGGAGTTTGGCAAGATTGCCAAAGTAAATTTTGGCAACGGTACAGAAAAAATCGGAAAACTGGTAGTCCTGACTAGTCGGGATGTGGCAGAATATGCCATCAAAAAAATGTTTGCCGGGAAACCGGTGATTGTCCCCGGTTTTGTGATGAAAATAGCCGTACAACTTCGACGGATCTTTTCCGATAAGATGCTTGCAAAAATCGTCTATTTGATTCAAAGTAAAAAGTGCGTGATCAAAGAAAAATGAATATGGAGAGAAAAATATGAGAATTTTATTTATGGGGACACCGGATTTTGCAGTACCATGCTTGCAAGCGATAATTGATGACGGGCATACGGTGGTTGGTGTGGCATCTCAACCGGACCAACCAAAAGGAAGAGGTCATAAACTGACTCCGCCGCCGGTGAAAGTTTGTGCCATGGAAAACGGGATTCCGGTCTACCAACCGGAAACTTTAAAGAACGACAGTTTTCAAGGAGTCTTGGAGGAAGCCAATCCGGAATTGATTGTAGTAGTGGCGTATGGTAAAATTCTGCCGAAATATATTTTGGAATACCCCCAATATGGTTGTGTGAATGTTCATGCATCCTTGCTTCCCAAATATCGTGGTGCAGCACCCATTCAATGGAGCGTGATTAACGGTGAGGAAAAGACCGGTGTGACCACCATGTATATGGCAGAGGGATTGGATACCGGAGATATGATTTTGAAAGCCGAAACCCCCATTGGCGAAACCGAAACCTATGGAGAACTTCATGATCGCCTTTCGGTAATGGGAGCAAAACTTTTGATGGACACGGTGGAACAAATCCAGAACGGAACTGTAACAAGAGAAGTTCAGGATGATAGTTTGTCCTGCTATGCACCCATGCTTTCCAAAGAAACGGGGCATATTGATTGGACTCGTTCCGGAGCAGAGATTTTAAACCTGGTACGAGGCACCAACCCCTGGCCTATGAGTTACAGTTTGTATGAGGGCGTTCCTATGAAAGTGATTAACGCCGTTTATACCGGAGATGCAAAGGGTATCCCCGGCGAGATTCTTTGGGCAAATAAAGAAGGAATTTGTATTGCCTGCGGTGATGGTGGCATTTTGGTTAAGGAACTGCAAATGCAAGGCAGTAAGCGGATGCGTGTAGAAAGTTACTTAAACGGCCACGAAATTCGCGTGGGTACTGTTTTAGAATAAAAGGAGAGAAACTTATGTTTATGCCATATTTTTATTTTGACTGGACCTATTTAATTTTAATTCCGGCAGTGATTTTATCCCTTTGGGCACAGGGAAACGTCAATGGCACTTTTAAAAAATATGCCAAGGTTTATAGCCGCCGTGGTAATACCGGGGCAGAGATTGCACGGAAAATTTTAGATATGAATGGACTATACCAGGTGCAGGTGGAACGTGTTGCAGGAAATTTGAGCGATCATTTTGACCCTAAGGCAAATGTGGTTCGGCTTTCGGATTCCACCTATGCAAGTGCTTCGGTAGGCGCCATTGGTGTTGCTGCCCATGAGGTTGGGCATGCTATTCAGCACGCTACCGGTTATGCACCCATTAAGGTTCGCAACAGCATTGTTCCGGTTGTGAATATCTGTAATATGCTTTCTATGCCGATTATCTTGATTGGCCTTTTGTTTGCGGGTACGGGCATGATTGATTTGGGTATTCTGTTGTTTTCTGGTACCGTGGTATTCCAATTGATTACCCTGCCGGTGGAATTTAATGCAAGCCGCCGTGCTATGGCGACCTTGCGGGGACAACACCTTTTAGACGAAGAAGAGGCAAACGGTGCCGCAAAAGTTTTGCGTGCAGCGGCTTTAACTTATGTGGCAGCGGCAGTAAGTTCTATTTTGAGTTTACTCCGCTTGATTCTGCTCTTCGGAAACCGGAGAAATGACTGATGGTGAATGTAAGAGAGTTAGTGCTAAAAGCACTGTATCGTATCGCGATCGATGAAGCGTATTCAAATCAAGCCTTAAAGGAGATTCTTTCTCATAAAGAGATGGATGCCAAAAACAGAGGGTTTGCCACCGAATTGTTGGTGGGCGTAGTGCGAAACCAGATGAAACTGGACTATATCATTGCAAAATTTTCTAAGATCAAACTTAAAAAACTCAGTCCTTGGGTGCATCAAATTCTTAGGATGGGAGTTTATCAAATCGTTTGTATGGACAAGGTGCCGGAAAGTGCGGCCTGTAATGAATCCGTCAAACTTGCCCGGCGTTATGCCCACGGTGCGGCACAGGGTTATATAAATGGCGTTCTTCGCAATGTGGCAAGGGAAAAAGAGAATTTTGAATACCCCGTTGATCCCATGGAACGGATGAGCGTGGTTTATTCCTGTCCCCTTTGGCTGACGGAAAAACTTGTGAGCCAGTACGGGATCGATGGTTGCGAAAAAATTCTAAAGGCAAGTCATCAAAAGTATCCGGTATCCATTCGTGTAAATCGACTTAAAACCACACCGGGAGAACTGCAAGAGGAATTAAACCAAGAGGGAATCTTGACCGAAATGGACCCAGACATGCCATGGCGTCTTTGGGTAACCGGTGCCTTGGATATTCAAAAATCTAAGGCGTATCAGAATGGGAAATATACCATTCAAAATATGAGTTCTATGGCGGCAGTAGAGGCCCTTTCTCCTAAACCGGGAGATACGGTTATGGATCTTTGCGCAGCACCGGGAGGAAAAACCACTTTTGCAGCCGAGATGATGGAAAACAAAGGAAAGATTCTGGCTATGGATATCCATCTCCATAAAACAGAACTTATTGAAAAAAGTGCAAAACGGTTAGGGATTTCTATCATAGAAACCAAAGCCGGAGATGCATCAGTATTTATGCCGGAATGGGAAGTAAGGGCGGATCGGGTTCTGGTGGACGCACCTTGTTCGGGTATCGGGGTTATACATAAAAAACCGGATATCAAATGGCGAAGAAAAGAAGAAGATATTTTGGCGCTGTGTGAGATACAAAAGGGAATCTTAGAAACGGCGTCAAAGTATGTGAAAGTAAACGGCGTACTGGTATATTCCACCTGTACCATTCTGGAGGAAGAGAACCAGAGGCAATCGGCTGCGTTTTTGGAAAGACATCCGGAATTTTTCATGGAGCGGGAACAGTTGATCTTCACTCATGAAACGGGAGGAAGCGGCTTCTATATTGCAAAATTTATCCGAAAAAGATAGGGAAACAGCATGAAAACGAATTTGATGGATTATACTTATGAGGAACTGGAAACCTTGGTGAAAACCAATTTGAAAGAACCGACATTCCGCGCAAAGCAAATTTTTGAGTGGATTTATCGGGGCGTTTCTGGGTTTGATGAGATGACAAACCTGTCAAAAACCTTGCGGGAGAAACTGGATGCGCATTATAGCACGGGACTTTTGACGATTGTAAAAAAATATGTTTCGGATATTGACGAAACCCGTAGATATCTGTTACAATTAGATGATGGACATTATATTGAATCCGTACTGATGAAATATCATCATGGATTTACCATTTGTATTTCATCCCAAGTGGGTTGTGCCATGGGTTGTGCCTTTTGTGCATCCACCCGGGGCGGCAAGAAACGAGATTTGACCGCCGGGGAAATTGTTGGTCAGGTCATGACGGTGCAAAAAGATTTGGGTCAACGGATTTCTAATATTGTCATGATGGGAATTGGAGAACCGTTAGATAATTATGACGAGGTTTTAAAGTTCCTGAAAATTGTCAATCATCCTTTGGGCCTTAACATTGGGCATCGCCATATTTCCTTATCTACCTGTGGATTGGTAGAGGAGATTCGTCGTTTGGCAGACGAAAAATTACAGATTACTCTTTCGATCTCCCTTCACGCACCAAACGATGAAAAACGATCGGCGATTATGCCGGTCAATCGCAAATATTCCATTGGGATGCTGATGGATGCTTGTCGTTATTATATGAAAGAAACAAATAGGAGAATTTCCTTTGAATATACCCTGATTCGGGACGTCAATGACGGACCGGAAGAGGCAAAAGAACTGCTCCGGCTCCTAAAAGGAATGCTCTGCCACGTGAATTTAATTCCGGTAAATCCTACCGGTGTGGCAGGAATTCAACAAGGAAACAGGAAGTCGGTGGAGCAGTTCCAAAAAATCTTAGAGGATGGTGGAATTCCAGCCACAATTCGACGGGAGATGGGCGCTGATATTTCTGCGGCTTGCGGACAGTTGCGGGCAGCGGTGGATGACAGTGCACGATAACAGGGAGGTGTTTGCGATGGTTTTAGACGTTTATGGTGCAAGTGACATTGGATGCACCCGAAGTCTAAACGAGGACAGTTTCTGTATCTATGGTTTTGAGCAGAACCAGGTTCCTGGTTTTTGTGTTCTGTCTGATGGTATGGGTGGGCATAATGCCGGCGAGGTGGCTAGCCAAAAAACAGTGCAGTTTATGGCAGAAGGGCTCATGGATGCGATGAACGGAAACGTGAAACCAACATTGCCGAAAGAACTTTATGGGGCAGTGCGGACGGCAAACGACAAAGTTTATAAAATGGCGGATAGCGACCAGAGTCAGCAAGGCATGGGAGCAACTTTGGTGACGGCGGTCATTGTGCCAGATATTGCTTACATCGCCAATGTGGGTGATAGTCGTGCTTATGCCTTTCGAGGGCAGGAACTTTTGCAGATTAGCAAAGACCATTCGGTGGTAGAAGAAATGGTGGCAAACGGGTCCATTACCAGAGATGAGGCAAGAGTACATCCGCAACGAAATATCATTACCCGTGCCATAGGAACAGACCCTACCGTGGAACCGGATATTTTTGAATATGACTATCTGCCAGGCGATTGCCTGTTACTCTGTAGTGATGGGTTAAGCGGCATGGTAGATGATAATGAGATTTTAGAAGTTTTAAAGAATCAAACAGATGCAGAACAGATGGTAACAGCGTTGATTGACTTGGCCAAAGAAAAAGGCGGTCGGGACAACATTACAGCCGTTTGTATTCGCTTTATACAGGAGGGATAACGATGGACTTAGTTGGAAAAGTTTTGGCCGACCGGTATGAAATCAGAGAAGAAATCGGAAAAGGCGGTATGGCTCGGGTTTATAGGGCTTGGTGTCATCTGCTGAACCGCTATGTTGCCATTAAGGTTTTAAAAGAAGAATATAAAGATGATAAAGAGTTTGTCCATCGTTTTAACGTAGAGGCTCAGGCAGCAGCGGGAATTTCGAATCCCCACGTGGTTTCTATTTATGATGTAGGGATTGAAAATGGACTTTATTATATCGTCATGGAGTATATTGAAGGCATTACTTTGAAAGAATACATAGCAGAAAAAGGATGTCTTCCCTGGAGAATGGCTGCAAAATTTGCGGCACAGATTTGTGAGGGCTTGGCTGCCGCTCATAAAGCCAATGTGGTGCATAGGGATATCAAGCCTCAAAATATCATTATGACCCCGGAGGGAATTTTAAAAGTTACCGATTTTGGTATCGCCCGGGCATCTGGTCAGACGACTACTACCATGGGCGGTAGTGCCATTGGTACTGTGCACTATCTTTCGCCGGAACAAGCGAGAGGTGGATACACCGACCAGCGCACCGATGTTTATTCTTTGGGTATTGTCCTTTATGAGATGTTGACCGGTAAACTTCCCTTTACTGATGAAAGTCCGGTTGCGGTAGCCATTAAGCATATCCAGGAATCCCCCACCCCTCTGCGGGAGATTAACCCAGATATTCCGGTATCTGTGGAAATGGTGACCTTGCGTGCCATGGCGAAGGAACAAAGCAAACGATATGCCAGTGCGGAGGAGTTTTTGCGGGATTTAGAAACTGTGCTTAGAAACCCCGACTATCCCATTGGAAACATGGCTGGTGTTTTGGATGTCGATGATGATATGGGTTCTACCATTAAGATGGTAGGTATTGATGATAAAGCCATAGAAAAATATGAGGAAAGAAAAAGAACACAGGCAGGGCCGCGTACCGGACGAACAGGAAGAGCCGGGAGAAGCGGAAATCTGCCGAAAACGGAGGCGAGTGAACTGAGAGAGATTGATGAAAGAAGACAACAGCGGGACCAGAAGAAAAAAGAGCGTCAGGTTACTTGGATGGCAATCTTGGCGGCGGTTTTGGTAATTGCGATTTTAGGTTTTGTCATGGTTGGGTTGACCGGCGGAGGGCTTAATATCTTTCAAAACAGCGAAACGGTGAAGATTCCTAACTTAATTGACATGGAAATAGAAAAAGCACAACATGAATACAAGGACACTTTCAGCATTGTAAAGAGAGCTGAAAAGCAGAGCGATAAAAAGGCAGGAATCATTCTGGAACAATCTCCCGAAGAGGGTGAAAAGGTTAGAAAACGGGATGATATGGTGATTTATGTTGTGGTAAGTGCCGGAAACGAAACCACAACCTTAGAAAGTTATGTGGATGCAAAAGCAGAAGAGGCACAGAAAGCCTTGAAAGACGCTGGGTTCCAAGTCAACGTGATTGAACAGGCCAGTGACTCTACCGAAGAGGGTAAAGTCATTGCTCAGGAGCCGGCAGCGGGTTCTACCATTTCCAAAGGTGGTTTGGTGACCATTTATGTCAGCAAGGGTTCTGCGGAAGAAGAACCGACGGAAACACCAACACCCACTGCGACTTCTACCCAAGAGCCGGAGAAAACATCGGAACCTACCGTAACGGCGCCCACACAAACGCCGACTTCTGCTCCAACTAAGGACCCCGATCATTCCGGAGGTGTTACGGCACCGGGAATCGGTGACTAAGCCGGAGGGGTTATGATTGTATATCAAGGACGAATTGTAAAAGGTATCGGCGGTTTCTACTATGTAGATACCGCCGACGGCCTATTTGAATGTCGGGCAAGAGGGATTTTCCGAAAAGAAAAAATCACACCTCTGGTGGGCGATTGGGTGCAGATTTCTGTGGATTCTGGTACCGGTGTCGGTTCGGTAGATGAGATTTTACCACGAAAAAATGCGCTCCTGCGGCCGCCGGTGGCCAATGTAACGCAAATGGCAGTAGTCATGGCAACGGCGAACCCCAAACCCAATCTTTATCTTTTGGATAAACTGATTGCAGCGGCGGAACAGGCAGAACTCAATCCATTGATTTGTTGGAATAAGACAGATTTAGATGATGGTGCAGAACTGACGGAACGCTATAAAAAGGCAGGATTTGACACCTTGCAATTGAGTGCAGAAACCGGTTGGAATTTGTCATTATTGCAGGAAAAACTGCAAGACCAGACCACGGTCTTTGCCGGAAATTCCGGAGTGGGAAAATCCAGTTTAATCAATCGGATTCTGGGGAAAGAAACCTTTGCTACTGGCGCAGTTAGCGACCGTGTAGAACGGGGCAAACATACCACCCGCCACAGCGAACTTGTCCATTTGCCGGGTGGCGGCTATTTGATTGACACCCCCGGTTTTGGTTCTCTGGACATGACAAAATTGGAACCCGAAGATTGTTCTTTATTTTTCCGTGAGTTTTCACCGTTTTTGGGAGAATGTCAGTTTCGGGATTGCAGTCATACCGTCGAAATGGGCTGTCGGGTTTTGGAGGCTGTTGCGCACGAAGAGATAGCAGAATCCCGGCATGAAAGTTATTGTCGTATGTTGCAAGAAATGAAGGATGTATTCAAGAGGAAGTGAGGATACCTATGAAAATACAGATTGCACCATCCATCCTGGCGGCAGATGCCGGAAGACTTCGGGAAGAAGTCGCAAAGGTTGAGGCTGCTGGATGTGAATACTTACATATTGATATTATGGATGGTCATTTTGTGCCTAATTTAAGTTATGGTCCGCATATTGTGAAATCTTTGCGACCATTTAGCAAGATGGTTTTTGATGTACATCTAATGCTCAGTGAACCGGAAAAATATATTGAATCTTTTGCAAAAGCCGGCGCAGATTTGATTACTGTCCATGCAGAGGCGGCAGATGGCGTTGCGGGAATCATTGCGTTGGCAAACCAGATTCATAAGTTTGGTATTCGGGCAGGTATTTCCATAAAACCTGGTACACCGGCGGAGGTTTTGGAAGGGTTGCTTTCTCACTTTGAGTTGGTTCTGGTTATGAGTGTAGAACCGGGGTTTGGTGGACAGTCTTATATTGAGAGCGTAAATGAAAAAATTCGAACATTGCGGCAGATGGCAGATAAAGAAAATCCGGATATCGACATTGAAGTGGATGGTGGTATTGGCGGAAAAACCATTGCGATGCCGGTAACTGCCGGCGCCAATATTCTGGTTGCCGGGTCTTCGGTTTTTGGTGCAGAAGATGCCGGAGAGGCTGCGAAAGAATTGTATCAGTTGGCAGTACAGGAGGCAGAGAAGAAGTGAAGCGGGCAATTATTTTCTGCGGTGGTGATATGGATACGGATGCTGTCTGGTTACCGGAATACCAGGATGCCCTTATCCTATGTGCCGACGGTGGATATCGCCATGCAAAACGGTTGGATATCACACCGGATTGTATTATCGGAGATTTGGATTCCGGCATTGAGAAATATCCGGCATCTGTGCAGCATATAGTATACCCTGCGGAGAAAGATGCCACAGACACCAATCTTTGCTTGGATTATGCCATTGAGCACGGTTGTGAAGAGATTATTCTTTTGGGCGGTCTTGGCGGAAGACAGGATCATGAGTTTTCTCATTATG
>JAZSKV010000099.1:0-6043 GCA_045534975.1 Ructibacterium sp.
ACCTTTTTAATTTCACCGGGCATTTTGATTTCAGTCTTGCCGGTGTTCTTACCCATTTTAATCAGTTCCAGCATTGTTTTTTCTCCTTTTTTTTATATTTCCATTCTCATTCTATCACTACAATGTAGAATGTCAATTTCTTTCTTTGCGTTTTACCTTGACTTTAATCGGTTCGTGGTCTGGTTCTTTCTCCGCTTCATCCACCCACCGTATAAGGGTATTAAGAAATTTCCGCAAGTTCTGTCTTTGTCTATCTGTCAATTTTAATTTCCAGTCTGGGTCTTGATTGACAGACAACGTAAAGTAATGGGCGGCGGCAATCAGATGGTTAAAAGCCTTATTATAAAGTTTATACTTCATTTATGGCCCTCCATATCCGTTTCCATAATCCAGGCTTTTTCTTTTGCTCCTGGGTGTCCTGGTTCTCCTGGATGTCTGCCGCAACTGTGGCCGGCGTGCCGGTAGCCTGTGCCGGTGCTTCCTCTTGTCCTGGATGTTCCTGGGCTTCCTCCTCGGCCGGTGTTCCTGGCTTTCCTCCCTGGGCTAGTCCTAGCAAGATTTGATTGTTGCGTTGTAGTTCCTGGGACTGTTCTAGCAACACGGCCAGCCGGCTTGCCTGTTCCTGGATAAACTTATCCTTTGCGGCGGCGGCCTGCCGCATCTCTGCCGCTTCTTCTTGTAGCCTGGATATCTGTCTATCCTTTTCCGCTAACTGTCTTTCAAGGGCTTCCAGGGCTTCCAGGACGCCCACGACCGGGACCGGCGGCGTCTGTTCCCTGGCGTCTGCTTCCTGGTTGCCTGGATGTTCCTGGGCTTTCAACCCTGGATTAAACCCTTTCAACCCCTCTTTCAACCCCTTTTCAACGGGTTGAATACCCTCCAAATCAAGGACATCACTTGTCAAATACTTTTTATTATTGATAACCTTAACAAAGGGCTTCAAGGTTCCATCCAGTCTTTTATAAACGGCGGCAACAGAACAGCCCCGGGCCTGTGCGTATTCTGAAATAGAAATAACATTTTCAGTTGTTGTCTGTTCCATTGTTTCCTCCTGGGTCTGTCATTTTATCAAACAAACTCATTTGATGGATTTCCATTTCTGTCTTAAAGAAACGGCGTTGTCTTTCTTCCATATCTTCCAGGGACTTACTTTCCGCAAGGTTAGAAATATAAAAAATTATGGATGTGTAAGTCCTGCCGGTTTTCTTATAATCAACGGAAACTTTCAACTCTGAATAAGTATTGATGTCTTTCAATGCCGGCAA
Source organism: Ructibacterium sp. (assembly GCA_045534975.1). Lineage (GTDB taxonomy): Bacteria > Bacillota > Clostridia > Monoglobales > Monoglobaceae > Ructibacterium. Next base: position 1,266 of record JAZSKV010000099.1, read on the forward strand.
CAAAACTTTATTTTTGAAATTCGTAAAGTTTTCGTATGTCAGACAATCCAAACTTTCCTTTAATTCTGTAAGAGTAAATTCTATCGGACTGTCTATGAAAGCATAAGATTTCAAAAGTTCATACAGCATAATGCCGTATTTCGTTTTCATTTTGATTATATCGTGTAAGGGATATTGTGTGTAGTTCCTGGAAAGCATAAGTAAATACGGTTTCAAATCTTCATCCAGGCGAATTTTTATTTTACCGCTATTTTTGTAAATGGTTGCTTTGTCTATCCAGGAAACAGTGGTTTCATAATCTTCACCGACTAACCACATAACACGACCTTTCAACTTGCCTATAATTTCTTTCAAGTATGGGTAGTTGTTGCCGCCGGCCTGGATGCCGCAAATCTGGCAAAACTCCTGGATGTCAAAAATTTGTTCTTTCAATTCTTCATCGCCTGGTTTTATCCGGCTGATAACATACAAAAGAACTTTCTGCTCCATAAGGGAAAGTGAATTGCCGTTGTTCTTTGAAATGCGGTATTTGTTTTGTTGAATGATGTCATTGTGCTTGACAACATAATAGCGGCGTTGTTCTGCGATTTGGTATTCTTTGCTTTGTGTGGTAAATTCTTCGGGTATCTTCGGCTTTCGTTTTGGCATACATTCATCCCCAGGCAACAATATTCTGACAACATTGTATCATTGTCTAATTCCAAAAGCAACCACAAAAAACAAAGTTGTTTGACTTGCGGCACCGGCCTTTCGTCCCAGGGATTTTTAATTAAATCGGCGTCAGCCGATACCACATAAAAAGAAATCTGCCGGCGAAAGCCGGCTTTTCAAAACATCGGCGTCAGCCGATACCACATAAACCAACGCCGGCGAAAGCCGGCTATTTCAAACCGCCGGCGTCAGCCGGCACCGCTTATACTTGATATATAATTTTATATTTTTTTCTTTTAATTGTATAGGCTTCTGAAAAGCAACCTTTATTGAAAGATAAACAACCTTTATTGAAATTAAAAACAACCTTTATTGAAATTCTTCCCGGCGTCTGCCTGGCTCCCTGGCTGCGTGTAAGGGCCGGTTATAGGAACCTGAACCGCGGTGGCGGCTCTCCTTTCAGCGGCCCTCTGTGGCGTCCTGGGCTGGCCTGTGGCCGGGATTTCAAGCCGGCAAGTAAATTCTACTTTAAGCGGCCAAAAACCCCGCCGGCGTTGCCGCACAACGCCCCTGGAAAAATCCGGCCTTTTACTTTGGCCGTATATCGTCCTAGGATAATCTAGGATTTTCTAGGTTTTTCTAGGTTTTTCTAGGTTTTCATACATTGGCGTAGATTTTCGTAGGTTTTCGTATATTGACATAGCCCCCAGGACTGTATATTAACCTTGAAAATCCTTGAAAATCCTTGAAAATTCTTGATTGACAACCTTTTCCAGGGCGGCTTCCAGGCTCTTTTCCATTTGCTTCTCGTCCTGTTGCTCCCTCTGCCGGCGTTCCAGGTAGTCCAGGAACTTCTTTTTCTGTTCCTCCAACTTCATCCAGGCCGGCTTATCGCTCATCTGGTAATACATCCAATCCGGTAATAGTCCCTCATCGTGCCGGCGTTCAATCTCCCATTGTTCCATACTTGTAAATCCTCCGTTTCAAAAATTGGTTATTGTTGTTTCATCCATTGGTAAATGGAATTTCATAAAATGGGTATGTCTTATAAACCCTTGATAAAGTTTTAACCTTGATACAAAAGCATTTGTATCAAGGTTAAAGAAAAGTTTTTCTCTGCTGTCAAAAAGAATAATAGTTTCTTTCCTCTTTGCCTACTCTTTCTTTTCTTATCTTCAAGAATGAATTTGACGAAAGCAAAGTATTATATTCACTTATCTTTGATACATAATTCCCGGACTTTACAGAATAACCCCAGGCCGCAAGAAATTGTTTTGCCGTGGTATCTATCTCTTTACTTTTGGAATGTCCGCAATAATACCGCAAATAAAGAAAGTATGTTGTAAGTAAGTCCTAATTCTGAACTATCAAAAAGTCAAACTCTCTTTCGTTTAGAATAACAAAAGGCCGGCTTTCTTCCTCTTTGTTCTTTCTCTTGAAATCATTCTTTAAGATTATAACCTTTCTGTCTTTGTCTATTTCAAAAAAGGTTGTTTTTCCTGGGTCATTTAGGAACCTGGAAAGGGTTGCTTTTGATACCCTACTTTCCCCGCCGGCCTTTTCGTTTATCCTGGCCGCAAGTTCATCCAGGCTTTTATAATGAATTGTATTGTATAGTTTGGTTTCTGTATTGTATTCAGCAATTAAATACAGATAAAGAATGTAGTTATATTTCGGTTTCTTCCATCCTGGGTCAAAGGGAATAAAATATTGTTTCATTGGTTTTCCTTTGCTTCTTTCCTCCTGGCGTGTGCTTCTCTCACATTGTCAGCCAGGGAAAGAAATTGTAAATTCTATAAATCATTGTCTTTCCGATTTGCGTTTCTATGATGGACTGTATTCTTTTCCGGGTCTGGCTCCCCCAGGAAAGACAAAGAAACTAATCTATGAATATACCTATTCTTGCCGCCTATCTTCACATACTGGTAGCCGTTTCCATTATCAAAGGGTTTCAGTATCTTTGCGTCATAACCACAATACGATTTCACTCGTCCTCTATTGCTAACAAAATACTTCCCCCCGGTGTTGTCTATGGGCTTCCATTGTTCTCCTGGTAAGTCTGTTATGGTGTCCTGGCTAAATTCAAGGTTGAACGCAAGGTTATAAACCCTTTTCAACCCCCTTTTCAACCTCTGGCCGGCGTCATCATAAAGCATAAAGGAATGTTCCGTGCCGGCAATGGCGTCCAGGTGTTGGCCGGTGGCCGTATCCAGGATGTTGCCGGCGGCGTCTATCTTGTATCGGGAAAAGCCTGGGATAGTGTGATACTATGACATCCTGGTTATACCTCCTTTAAGCAGGTAATAACCTCTTTCAGCCGGTTCTGTCGCTCCTGGGAAAAGGTGTATTGTCCTTTCAGCCAGTTATAAAAACTGTTCTTTTTGATTTCCAGGTAGTCGGCAATCTCCGAATACTTGACGCCCTGGTATATTTTCAGTTCCCTACATTGTTGTCTTAATAAATCATCCATTGACAATTTTTTCTTACCTCCATAATTTTACCAAAAATTTTTTTAATTATCAAAATCATACCGTCATACGGCCAACATTGAAAAGTTAATGTGATACTGTAAAAATAAAAGTGCCTGGGATGCCGGCCCCCAGGCATAAAAAGCCAAGTATCACAAAACTTTTTCCGTCAATAGTATGTGGGGGATGTTCTAATACAATTTACTGTTTTCGTCCAGGCCGGCCACAATACCCCTTTACTTTATTTTCATAAAAATTTTTGGTATAATAATCATAGGGATAAAATATTGAATTTCGGGAAAAAAATTTTTTTGTTTCAAAATATGGGTATAGTGTGGAAAATCTTCCCACCAAATCAACTTTTGATTTCAGACTACGAAAAAAGACTGGGATTATAAACCCCAGTCTTTAACTCTTTTATAGAAAGTCGGTGCGGAAATTTCAAACCGCTTTTGAATGGAAACGGCGGTGATTTCGCCGGCCCTCCATCTTTCACACATTTCAGTAAATTTCTTTTTGTCAATGTCAGTCGGCTTGCGGCCCTGGTATTTGCCGGGAATTTTCTTTGCTTCCTGGATGCCCTCGGCCTGTCTTTGTCTAATGTGTTCCCGGTCTAACTCTGCGATAGCGGCGAAAATAGTTAGCATAAATTTTCCTTGCGGCGTCCGGGTGTCAATGGCTTCTTTCAGGCTTACAAACTCCACGCCTTTCTCGTTCAGTTCTTCCACGATTTCCAAAAGGTCTTTTGTATTTCTGGCAAGTCTGGCGATTTCAGAAACATAAAGGACATCGCCCTGCCGCACGAAAGAAAGCATTGCTTTCAGTTCTTTTCTTTCGGTGTTCTTGCCGCTGGCCTTATCTAAAAATACCTTTTCGCAACCCTGTTCTTTTGCGGCTTCAATCTGCCGGGCTTCGTTCTGTTCTTTGGTGCTAACTCTGGCATAGAAAACTTTCATTGTGAAACGCTCCTTTGTTGTAAAGTAAATTTATTTTTTTCTTTATTATATATTAAGTTAGGGTCTTTGTCAATATCTTTATATAAAGAAATTTACAAAATAACCCTATTTTAATACTTTCTGAAAAGCAAAGTAGGCTATACTCTAACTTTACAATTCTGGTTCGTTCCAGGGAAACACTCTGATAAAGTAAAAAGGGAAAGTCAATGCCGACTTTCCCTTTTATGATAAGCAAAATTATTCTGCCTGTTTCTTTTCTTCTTCCTTTAACTTCTTTGCTTCTTCGGGGTTTTCCAAGGCCCACAGTTCCTTTTTCTTTTTCTCAATATCGGCCTGCCGCTTTGCTTCGGCTTCGGCCTGCCGCTTTGCCTTTGCTTCGGCTTTCTCTGCTTCTTTCTTTGCCTTTGCTTCGGCCTTTGCGGTCTTTGCCTGTTCGGTGATGGTCTTGTATTCTTCGCTTTCCTCAAAGGTCTTTAACCAAGCGGCCATAACGGCTTCGGGGGTTGCGTTTTCATAGGCTTTTTCATCCAGGTATTGTGCGGCTTTCAGATAAGCGGTAAATACCTTTTTAATTTCACCGGGCATTTTGATTTCAGTCTTGCCGGTGTTCTTACCCATTTTAATCAGTTCCAGCATTGTTTTTTCTCCTTTTTTTTATATTTCCATTCTCATTCTATCACTACAATGTAGAATGTCAATTTCT
>JAZSKV010000101.1:0-2454 GCA_045534975.1 Ructibacterium sp.
AGGGTATCACACTTTCCTTTGTACCCGAGGACCGTCTTGGTATGGGTCTTGTTGGCGGAATGGATCTTGGTGATAATATGATGCTTCGTTCCTTCCGGAACGGCAAAAGCATTTTCACTGACCGTAAGAGTCCCAGACGTCTCGCTAAGCGGGTGGTAGAAGAACTCGATGTAAAAACCCCAAGTATTGAAACCCAAGTAAGAAAACTCTCCGGCGGCAACGTGCAAAAGGTTCTGGTCGGACGTGAGATTGCCTCGGCGCCGAAGGTTCTGCTTACCGCTTATGCAGTAAGAGGACTCGATATTAACTCCTCACATACGATATATGACCTGCTCAATCAGCAGAAGCAGAATGGTGTAGCTGTTATTTATGTCGGTGAGGATCTTGACGTACTCCTGGAACTTTGCGACCGTATTTTGGTGCTCTGTGCCGGTAAGGTGAGCGGTATCGTTCCCGGCAGAGGTGCCAAGAAGCGGGAGGTAGGTATGATGATGACCCATTTTGGAGGTGACAGCAATGAGTAAGACAAAAGAGCCTCTTTTTCATATAGTTAAGCGGGGCGAAATGCCTTGGTATTTCAACTGGGGTGTCAGAGCAGCAGGCATTGTGCTTGCTCTGATCTGTTGCAGTCTGATTTGTACCATTGTCACTTCTGAAAACCCCATTCAGATTTTTGCTACCATCATTGACGGCTCCTTTGGTTCCAGTCGTAAGTTCATGGTTCTTCTTCAGAACACCGCGATGCTGCTCTGTATCGCGCTTGCGTTGACTCCTGCATTTAAGATGCGTTTTTGGAATATCGGCGGCGAGGGACAGGCACTTGCCGGTGCTCTTGCAGCAGCAGCGTGTATGATTCTTATGAAGAATCAGCCTAATTTAGTAGTTATTCCCTGTATGGTGCTTACCAGTATTTTGGCAGGTGCTGTATGGGGCGCTATCCCGGCCTATTTTAAGGCTAAGTTTGGAACCAATGAGACCCTCTTTACCCTTATGATGAACTATGTAGCTACACAGTTGGTAGCTTACTTTTCCGTTGTATGGGAAAACCCCAAGGGGTCCGGCAACATCGGTGTTATTAACCCTCTTTCCAAAGTAGGTTGGTTTCCTGAAATTCTGGGTTCCAAATATGCCTTAAACATCATCATAGTAGGTCTTGTGACCGTCGGCATGTACATCTATCTCAATTACTCGAAGCATGGTTACGAGATCTCGGTTGTTGGCGAAAGTGAACGTACTGCAAAATATATCGGAATCAAGGTAGAGAAAATTGTAATCCGCACAATGTTGATTTCCGGCGCTATCTGCGGTCTTGCAGGTCTGCTGTTGGTAGGCGGCACCAACCATACGCTCAATGCCGCCATCGTAGACGGCAGAGGCTTTACCGCTGTTATGGTATCGTGGCTTGGCAAGTTCAATCCTATCTGGATGATACTGACCAGTTTTCTTTTGGTATTCCTTGGCCGGGGCGCCGGAGAAATCGCTACAGATTTTGGTCTTAACGCCTCCTTTGGCGATATCCTTACCGGTATTATTCTTTTCTTTATTATTGGCTGTGAATTTTTCATCAACTATAAGCTCAGTTTGACCAAATCATCGAAAAAGGAGGAAAAATAACTATGTTTGAAGCGATACTTTCTTTCCTCCCCCGTGCCATTGCCCAGGGTATCCCCCTGCTATATGGATCCACCGGTGAAATTATTACACAGAAGTCAGGCAATATGAATCTCGGTATCCCGGGTGTAATGTATGTCGGCGGTATCAGCGGAGTTATCGGAGCTTTCCTATATGAGCAAAGTCTTTCTTCTCCCGACGCCATGAATCCTGTTCTGGCAGTACTGATTCCGACTCTCTTTTGTCTGATTGGTTCACTCTTGATGGGACTTCTGTTCTGTTTCCTTACCGTAACGCTCAGAGCAAATCAGAATGTTACCGGTCTTGCCATGACTACATTCGGTGTTGGCTTCGGTAACTTCTTCGGAGGTTCTCTGGTTAAGCTCTCCGGAGCAGATATGCCTTTCCTGGCACTTTCTTCCACCTCCAACTGCTTCAAGAAGACTCTGCCCATCGCAGATAAAATGGGTGTATTCGGCGATCTTGTGCTGGGTTACAGCTTCCTTGTATATCTGGCTGTTGCGATTGCCCTTGTTTCTTCCTATATTATTAAACGTACCAGAACTGGCCTGCATCTGCGGGCTGTAGGTGAAAATCCCAGCACAGCGGACTCCGCCGGTATCAACGTGAACAAATACAAATACCTGGCAACCTGTATCGGATGCATGGTAGCCGGACTTGGCGGATTGTACTATGTTATGGACTACGCAAGCGGCATCTGGGCCAATGACGCGTTTGGCGACAGAGGCTGGCTTGCCATCGCTCTGGTTATCTTCACCATCTGGCGCCCCAATGTCGGCGTTCTCGCCTCTTTCCTCTTCGGCGGCCTTTATATTCTGCATA
>JAZSKV010000083.1:0-7824 GCA_045534975.1 Ructibacterium sp.
CATAAAGAATTTTTATATACCTATTCAAAATTTCTTTAGTACCCTCCTTGTAGATAATTTCGCTTGAAATATAACCTTTTCGAGCCAAGGCATTTATCCAATTTGAGATTGATACAGTAGATACACCATACAAGTCCGCAAAATACTTATTGCTCGCCCAGCAATATCCTTTTTCATTGCACAAAGCCGTTATTTCTCCATAAAGCAGTTTTGCATTAGGTGATAAATCTTGATCATAACGAACATTAGCAGATATAATCGCATAATATGATTTTTGTTGTGGAAAATCTCTCTCTTGTTCAGTCATTCCTTTTCACCACCCTAAAACGGCAAATCCTCATCTTCGCCAAGCAGAGGTGTAAACTCCTCTAAGCCTTCTCCTTGAGGAGAAGGGGGATCGCTTGCGGTGGATGAGGTGTTTATACCATCCCCTGCATTCTTCTTGCTCTCACCAAAAGAAACCTCGCTAACCACAACCTCTGTGGCATAGTGTTTCTTTCCATCAGAACCATCCCAACTGCGTGTCCCAATCCTGCCAACTAAAATAATCATCTTACCTTTGGCAAAATAATTGCTGACAAACTCTGCCGTCTTGTTCCAGGCAACACAGTTAATAAAATCTGTGGTCTGGTTTTCACCATAGCCGTTGCTCACCGCCACAGTAAAACTGCATACAGGCTTTTTATCTCCGGTATACCTAAGTTCCGGGTCTTTGGTCAGCCGACCCATAATAATTGCTTTGTTAATCATCTAATAACCTCCTTTCTCCCGCTCCGACAAACATCGAAAAAGCCTAAATTCTCCAACGCCTTTGCCTCCAGAATCTTGCGTTCCCTTATGCCAAACTTTCGATAGACAGTACAACTAGGGGACGGCTCACACGGTCTGCTGTGTCCCATAAAGAATATGTACTCACACCAATGACCGCCCTTTACTTCCAACCTCTTCCCCGCCCGGTATAAGCAGGTCCTGCACTGGGAACCATCAATTTTCATTTTATTTATCACACCTTCCAACCAAAAAGTCTACCGACACTTCAAAGAATTCCGCTATAGCAATCAAGGAAGAAAGCGTAGGTTCGCTATCCCCACGCTCATACTTCCGAATACTGTCAGAGGCAAGTCCACACAACTCGCTTGCGACAATTCTGCTGATTCTTTTCTTTTCCCGTAATTGCCTAAGCCTCTGTCTGAACTCCACGCCTCTTTCCTCCTATTCTTCCCCAACTACATCACAATAAAGGCCCCAGGAGCCATCCTCATAAGATACCGCTCTGGTCTCATAATGCTTGAGAGCATCCGTCACATCTTCTGCCCGAATCACAGCAGGATTTTCCACGGTTCCCCCCAACTTATTAAGAAGAATTGCTATGTACGCACTATGCACCTTTGCCAACTGCTCATAACCGGTAACTTTTTCCCGCTCCGTCTTTACCATCTCTAACAATCGTTTGTTCCGCTGCCGCTCTTTCAAAAGTTCCTGTTTTTTTGTTAAACCCATCTTCTTTCTTCCCCTCTTCTAATTTTTCACACATTACCGCCACCGCCACATCTAATGCAGGAATACGTCTATCATTTCTGTCCAGCATTTTGAACATTGTCCGCAAATTTTGTACCCTTTCAATGGCAACTTCTAATGGCATATTCTTTTTCCTCATAAATAACTTCTCCCGAAAATCTCCCGAAACTCCTCCACCGTCCAGCCATACCGTTTCATGGCTATCTCCTGCGCCAACTTGCATAACCGCATTCGTACCTCAATGTTCTTATGTGCGCTATCTTTGCCAAAAATGTGACATTTAAAATGATGCAGAAAAACCGTTAACCCATATTTATCCGCTTGCTTTTTGTACGGTCCCGAAAACACATGGTGTTCATCAATCGGCTCCAGATTGCGGTTCATCCCGCATAGAAAGCAGGAATCCCTATCCTGTTGCAATATGCTTTTTGCCATTTTTCTCTCCTTCGCTCCAAAGCGATAACATCTCCTCGATCTGTGCCGGGGTCTTGGTTTCAATTCCAACCGCCTGACAATCCTGAACAATGTTATCAATCAAAGCCGACATCTGCCGTGTATCATAAATACTGCTGCCATAATAAAGAATGATATTGGTGCATCCGTCCAACTTACTTTCCATCGTTTCTGCCATCCAGCCAAGTCCGTGCGTCTGCCACGCCTTACAGACTTTATCTACCGCAGCATCTACCACGCAAACAGTTTCCGATACTCCACCGATTTGCCGAATCGCCCTTTGGTAAATCTCCTCTTTGGAAAGATTTATCTTTTCAGCAAGTTTGTCTATCAGAACCCAGGCGTAAGCATTGGCATCCAAACTCCGCTTTTTCCGGAACGGCTTGACCGTGATAGCAAGCCGTTCTTTATCCTTCAACTCATCATAGCCGGTCTTTGCCATTGCCGTTTCGTTCAGTTCAAAGGTCATCTTCACCTTGCCGGTAAACATATCACTTGCGGCGTCTACGATTTTCCCTGTTACCTGCATCATTGCGGTACACCATCCGGATCCAACATATCATTAAGTTCTGCTTCCGGATCCGTCGCCTTCGCTTTCATCTTCCCTTGTTTTACCTTTAACGTCTTAATGGCATTGTCATATTGCGCTAAAGTCATATGATAAGCATTGGTTACGCCATATGCCGTCAAAATCGCTTCCAGGCTTGTCCCAGTCTGATCAGCCATATAAATCAACTCGCCAACCATTTCCGGGGAAATATCGGGGTTTCGCTCCGTCTGTCCTCCTGCATTGAACGAGGTGGACTCTTTCCCTTTGCTTTTTGAAGACATCTTTGACCCATAAGAAAAAATAGGCTCTCCGTTTCCATTTACAATGGTAAGACCGGTAATTCTCCTTTTGTCGTCACAATCTATTTGTGCTACCCTAAAATTCTGTACCTTATCTGTTGGAATATATGTATTGGCTTTGGTGGCGTGTGCCTTTACTCCCCCTTGAATCCAGATAAAGGGTGCAGTATATAACTCTCTGCCAATTCCCCAGTTTACACAGGCACGCTTAAAAGCATCAGAACTCTCCCCTTTTTCTGCTTCTGTATAACTCTTGGTACCGCAATCCTGTTTTGCAACCCACAACCCATTATCACAATAAATAGAAACGGTGCAAAACTCTTTTCCGTTTATCAATTCGTGATGCCGCTGCCAATTCATTTCTCCCACAGTTTCATCTAAAATGTTCATATCACACCGAGCATCTTTGTATAACAAAAGAGAGTACCCTTTTGCGTTGCATTGATTCACTCTGCACTCAATCTCATCTGCGTGTAACAACCTAAACTTTTCCATCTTTCTTCTCCTTTCTTAATTTGATGCCAAAATCCTATACCATTTTAAGGCGCAATCAGCATCGCAGTATTTTCGCCCCTCTTCGTCTATGTAGTGGTCATAACCAAAGTATATTGCCTCGCCACACTCAGCGCATTCACCAATAAATTTTGGTTCTCTTGCAGGTCTTCCTAAATACCCGTCACGCTCCATCTTTAAAATATCCGGATGCGTCATATCCATATCCTTTCCTCCTTGACAGCACCGCTATAATTTGCTATACTATAAGTGGATATTTTTTGTATTTGGTTCGTATGGTGTCCCCACACCTGCGGACCTTTTTTATTTCCCGCTCCAAACTGTTCCTTGATTTGCCGGCAATCACATCGTTCTCCGGGGTCAAGGTTTGCCATACAATAAGGGAAAGTTTCATAATACGCCATCTGTTTCATCTCCTTTCTTACGCAGCCAAACGGCTCTTTGCTAATCGTTCACGTCTTTCCCTCCTTCTTCTTTCTCTCTCCAGTTTCTTGATTTGATAAATCACCCATACCCAAAATAAAACTATCCCGGCAAAGCACCATTCTGCCCAACTTCCCGTCAAATTCTGCTCCATGGCTCCAAGCAACCATGTCGCAGCAAGGGGACTTGATACCAAGAAAAACTTAAAAATTCTTTGTCCTATGTAACGCATCCCTATCCTCCTATCCTTTCAACATATCATCCGTAAAGTTCCACTCCCAATCCAGTCCCACGTCTTCTACCGCCATGGGCCGGATCTTGTAAAACGGTTCATCAACATTTTCTACAATAGCAACTTTTCCGCACAGTTTCTTCATATGTTTGCTGAAGACAGTGTGTTTAAAGTCCAAATTCCCGTTCTCATCACACGGGAATTTCTCTGCCATCTCCTCCCAACCTCTGATCGTTACCACATCTCCTGCTTTAAACTTCATTGATTTCTCTCCTTTCTTAACTAATCATTCTTGCAAAGACCGCAACCGAAATAAAGGTTTCGCCCTGCATATAATTGTTTCTGACGTAATGATAATTTAACCCGGTAAACTCCTGAATATCCTTGTTCCGCATCATCATACGGTCTCCGCCGTATTTTTTCCGCATAAAATCAAGAACCAACTCTAAATTATCCCGATACGCCGGCTTCTCCAATGCCATCCTTATCCCTCCTTTCTATTTTGGTTCCATAAGACATGCGGCAAATAGATTTGCCTCCCATTCTTTGTTTGTCTGTGTGTCAAAAATAGATTCGTGCCGATGCATATGATTAAAATAAAGATGTCCAACCTCGTGTGCTAAAATTCTTACAATATCGATTTCGATTAATAGGTCATTATAAAATACATACTTTTTTCCCTTTTTGGAATAAGCAAAGGCTGGTCTTTCAACAGAAGTTTCATATGTATTTGTTTCGTATAATTTTTCTTTGTCTGCATGATACCCACAAGGGATAAACCCAAGTTTTTTAATAATCTCTTTAAGAGTTTCTAAATTGGGACTTCCCTTGATGCCGTATTCCTTTTTAAACGCTCTAACTGCTTTTCTTATTTTTTTCATTTTGACTCACTCACTTATATCCAAATTATCATCCCTTCTTTTCAAATAAGTCCGATACCTCACAACCAAGAACCTGGGCTATCTCCGGCAACTTGTCCGTCCTAGGCATCGCCTGTCCCGTTTCCCACATTGCTACCGTTGCACGACTTACATTTACTCTATCCGCCAACACCTCTTGCGTCATCTTTAACGACACTCTTTTTTCTTTTATATTCATTTTCTCACCACCTTGTCAACAATGTTGACATTAATATATCACACTCCTTCATATTTGTCAATACTCTTGACAAATATTTTTTAAAAACATATTGACTGTCAATTAAGTTGACATTATAATAAATATGGGGTGAAAAAATGAACATCTTAAAAAAGTTACGAACTGAACGTGGATATAACCAACAAAAATTATCAGAATTATTGTGTGTTTCAAGGTCTACAATTGCAATGTGGGAAACAGAAAAAGCTGAGCCTAATAAAGAAATTTTGCTTAAACTTGCAGATATTTTCGAAGTTTCTGTCGACTATCTTCTCGGCAGAACAGATTTTTCTGCCGAAGAAAACAGAAGGATATGTCAAAACGTTACAAACCTTATAGAAACAATTAAAAATCCCCCTAACCCGGAAGGCATCATAGGTATTACCCAACCTCTTATGCAAATTCAAAAAAATGAATATCAATTCACCCATGAGGCATTGGAACAGTTTGCATCCTATTTCGGTGTTAATATAGATACTCTCATCACCTCTCCCGCTCCTGCACCGGAAAAAGAACCATCCAATATCGATGTCATGATTGCAACGGAATCCAAAGACCTCTCTGATAAAGACAAACACGAAATTCTCCATTTGATTCAATATAAAAAACGTCAAAAAGATATAGAAAAACCTATCCCCTTTGAATCTTCCCGCGTTTATACCACCGCCAATTTTGATGATGATACAGAATATATCGCAGCCTTCGGCGGTATGGAAGATGATGACGAAGAGCCATTAACAACATAAATTTTTGTCAAATTATGACACGAAAGGAATTTTCCTCTATAATGTAAGCAAATCTTATGTTTTAGGAGGAATTTCCAATGAAAAACGCAAAAAAAGCAGTCAGAAAATTCAAAAGAACCTACAAAATCAAAGGTTCTCCAACCACTTACGAACTCAAACGAGTGATAGAACAGTTTGGTTTTACGACGTATGGCTACCATAATGATGAAGACAAACTGCAAGAAACAAAAACCTATGACCTTTCTACCGAAAAGCCGGCTTTTACTTATGCTAAAGGAAGATGCAGGTACGTCTTTTATAATGACCTTTTAAACGAAGTAGACGCCGCTCGGGTATTAGCACACGAACTTGGTCATCTTTATTACAACCATATGCATCGGAACGAAACCTTGTTCGATACCGGAATCAATAAAGAATGGGAGGCAAACCTCTTTGCCGCATACCTTATGGAACCTATCAATATAAAAGAAAAATTTATCTTAATCTTAATATACATAGTTGTGATTTCTGGTTTTTTCCTTGGACTTCATTACACCGAGGAATATGCAAACTCTGCTATTCAAACCAGTGCCCCGGCAAACTATATCCAAACCCAACCACAAAAGACTTTGCCGGTAACGGCAGATGACCGAACAATCCCCGCTGATACCCTGGTCTATGTTGCAAAATCCGGAACTGTGTATCATACCGACCCAAACTGTAGTTATATCAAAGGTCGCGACGGCATCCGCAAAATGACCTTAGAATCGGCGCAAGATCATTACCTGCCACTGTGTAGCCGTTGTAAATCCAAAATGAAATAATAGATCCAAAAAATATAAAAGAGCCTCCGCCACAAGCAGAGGCTCTTATAGAAAGAATGATAATTCTATGATTCGTTTTCTTATGTTGCTTTTCGAAATAGCATTTTGGTGTTTTGTGATTAGCATTATTAATATAGTATATTCCTGGATAAAAAACAAAAAATTAGCATTCAAGCCTTCTTTCTATGTTTACCTTCTTTTGTTTTTTCTTTTCTCCATTCCTTATCTCCCAAGACTTTTTGGCTATAAAACAACTCAAATCGGGAACTTATACGAGGCAAGTGCATACACCGAAACATATCTTGTCACTATGTCTCGCAAACCTGAAGATGAAGAACCCAGAAAAGAATACACACTGCCCGCTCAAATCTATCGGCAAAGCGATTATGACCATACCACACGCATTCGTGATAATTTTTACGGCGAACAAACCGGAGGACATGATATATACTCTCTCAATTATCACATCCGATATCTTTATTTCCCTGACGGTGGTTTTCTTTCTTTTGACTATGATGAAGCATACGACAATCCACATTTAACCATCATTATCCCAAATAAGGAAACAAAAGTCATAGATTATAAAGGTGATGAGTACTATATAACCTTAACCAAAGAAAAAGCAAAGTAATTATAAAGGAGGCTTTCCCATGAAGAAACGATCAGACGGCAGATATATGAAGCAAATCACCATCAATGGGAAAGTAAAATCCTTCTATGGCAACACCCAAGCAGAAGTCAACCGAAAGATTATCGACTACCAGGGCGAACAGAATTACGGGCGGAAACTTTCCCTTATTGCCGACGAATGGTTAACCGATTACTTAAAAGAAGTCCCCTATACAACATTTAAAAAATGCGGTCAAGCGTCTTATAATTACGCTATAGATTGGTTTGGCGATAGCAACGTCAAAGATATCACATCCCAGGAAATATCTGTCTATCTCAAAGCCTTAGCCAAAAAAGGCTATTCCCAAAAAACTGTGGCAACTTATAAATGTACCCTAAACCAAATTTTTACCTATGCTCTAATAAACGGTGAAATCGATGTCAACCCTTGTAACAATGTCCCGCTCCCCAAGAACCTGCCAAAAAGCAAGCGCAGCATTCCCGGAACGGATGTCATTAAGACTGTTGATAGCCTGCATAC
>JAZSKV010000028.1:0-9945 GCA_045534975.1 Ructibacterium sp.
ATTGTTCATGATGTTTTCCTCCTAAATTTTTACTTTATTTTGATTTTTATTTTTTCATTTTCTTTGGTACGTTTTTAGTTTTTCTCTTTTTTCGAAAAATATGCAAATGGTTGCTACTTTTTTAAATTTTTGCATAAGATAAGACAGGAGGTGAACCATCCATGCCATACCAAACAAACGAACCCAAACAAGTAAATGCCGGCATTGTGGTACCGCCGGGTTGTGATAATTCTATGCTTCACCAATGCGGCGAACCGGTTTCTACCTTTACACCGGCATCTTACCGCCCCTTTTCTTCTTCGGATGTTCCGGTTCCTATGCCACCCCATGCCATGCATGGAAAGTCCGGCGGTCTTTCTATCCCAAAAGGAAATACCCACATAGAATCCCAAAGTATGGCTGACTACTTAAACCGTTTTCAGGGTGCTTTTCTCTGTCTGGACTTCTGGATGGACAACGGACAACGAATCAAAAAATGCGGCGTTTTGCAAGAAGTCGGCAAAACTTTTCTGGTACTGAAAGAAAATCGAAGCCGGAAACTGACCGTCATGGATTTAAAACCGGTTCGGTACATCAGCATCTACTGCCGGTAATCTTTACTTTTTGAAAAAATCATGGTATACTACTATTATTGATAGAAACAGGTGATACCATGATACCGATTCCGAAAGAAATTTCTTCCATTTTATCTCGCCTCAATTCTCACGGATTTGAGGCTTTTGTGGTTGGTGGCTGTATCCGGGACAGTCTTCTTGGCAAAACTCCCACCGATTGGGACATCTGCACCGCCGCAACCCCGGACAAGGTACAAGAAATCTTTGCCGATACCCCAGTTCTTTTAACCGGACTCAAACACGGTACCGTCACAGTTTTATGGAATCATCAACCTATCGAGATTACCACCTTTCGGAAAGACGGAGATTATACTGACCATCGTCGCCCGGATTCGGTAACCTATACCGACGATTTCAAAGAGGACTTAAAGCGGCGGGACTTTACCATCAATGCCATGGCATATTCCCCAAAGACGGGAATCATCGATTTCTTTGATGGGCAGGAACATTTAAAAAAGAATCTCCTCTGTTGTGTGGGTGACCCCAAAACAAGATTGTCCGAGGATGCGCTCCGGATTCTTCGCGGACTGCGCTTTGCCGCCGTTTATGGTTTTACCATCCAAGAGGAAACCGCCCGTGCTATCCATCTCTTAAAAAACACCCTGACCGATATTTCTGCAGAACGGATTTATGCCGAACTGCAAAAAATCATAGTGGCACCGCATTTGGGGGGAATTCTCTCTGGATTTTCTGATGTTTTTACCGTCATATTCCCGGGTGTTCCGGAAATATTTGCCGATGCCAATGCACTTTCTCAAAAGATATCGGCACTGCCGGAGGATTTTGCACTTCGGATTGCCGGGATTTTCTCCCATGGTAAGGATATGGCTACTTGCCAGAGATCACTCCGGCGACTCAAAGCCGACCGGAAAACCACTGGACAAGTTCTCTCTCTGCTTGGGTGTCTGGCTTGTCCCATCCCCGAAACACTACCGGAAATGCGACGTCGAATCCGGGACTACGGCTTAGAAACTGTGGCTGGTTTTCTTCTTTTAAACCCTGACGATAAGGCAACTGGCTACTATAAAGAAATTCAAGAAAAACATCTCTGTTGTACCCTTGCAGACCTCGCCATTGACGGCGATGATTTGCAGGAGACAGGCGGGATTGTTGGTGCAGAAGTCGGCAAAGCATTAAACCGGTCATTAGATGCGGTCATTGCAGGAAGTGTCCCCAATGAGAAAACTGCTTTATTAAATTTTCTGTTTTCTTAAATTCTTGTTGCTTTTTGTCGCCGGATTCGTTATAATAAGAAAGTAGTTGTCATACAGAATCAAATTTTTGTTGAAAAGATAAGGATGAACCATGAAAAAGGGAAAGTTTATTGTCTTAGAAGGCCTTGACGGATGCGGAAAGAGCACTCAGTTAAATCGGCTCTCTGAGCGTTTGCAGGCACAGGGTGAAAGGGTGATTCTCACCGCGGAGCCTACCGGGTTTGAAACCGGCGGCTATCTGCGGCGGATTCTCTCTGAGAGTCAAGAAAAAAATATGTATTTGCAGGCGGCACTGTTTTTGGCAGACCGGCTGGAACATATTACCCATCCGGAAATCGGCATTTTGCAATATCTGGAACAAGGTTATACCGTCATTTGTGACCGGTATTATTATTCTTCCTTTGCCTATCAGGGAACTGCCAGTGACATCGACTGGGTCATGAACATTAACTTGGACTGTCCCCAAATGCTGACGCCGGACCTTGCCATCTTCTTAGACGTGAACCCCGATACCTGCAAAGAGCGTATTGACCAAGTTCGGGAAAAACCGGAACTTTACGAGAAAGACCTCTCTTTGATGCGGGAAATCCGAAACAACTTTTTAACAGTATTAGACAAACTCAAAGACAGACAAACCATCGCTATCATTGATGCCAACAAGAGCCTTGATGAAGTAGAAAAGGAGATTTTTGACCATGTACAAAAGACTTTTTACCTCTGAGTCGGTAACAGAAGGACATCCGGATAAAATTTCGGACTTGATTTCTGACGCCGTCTTAGATGCCATTATAGAAAAGGACCCCCAAGCCAGAGTGGCTTGCGAAGTTACTGTGACCACCGGTTTGGTTTTGGTGGTAGGTGAAATCACCACCAATGCCCAAATTGATATTCAGGAACTGGTACGGGAAACTGTACGGAGCATTGGCTATGACCGGGCAAAATACGGTTTTGACTGTGATACCTGTGCGGTTCTCACCGCCCTGGATAAACAATCCCCGGATATTTCCCAAGGGGTTGACGATAACGGTGACGGCATTGGTGCTGGAGACCAGGGTATGATGTTCGGCTTTGCCTGTGATGAAACCGAGGAGTATATGCCTCTGCCCATCTCCCTTTCTCACAGACTTTGTAAGAAACTGACCGAGGTGAGAAAAACCGGCGTTCTTCCCTACCTTCGCCCCGACGGCAAGGCCCAGGTAACGGTAGAATATAACGAAGACAATAGTGTAAAACGGATTGATGCTGTGGTGGTTTCTTCCCAACATGATGATGTGATAGATATCGACACCCTCCGGGAAGATATCAAACGGGAAGTGATTTTGCCGGTGATTGATCAAAACCTTTTGGATGAAGATACCAAGTATTTCATCAATCCCACCGGCCGCTTTGTCATTGGCGGACCTCAGGTTGATTCCGGACATACCGGCAGAAAAATTATTGTAGATACTTACGGTGGCTACGCTAGCCACGGCGGCGGTGCATTCTCCGGCAAGGATCCCACCAAGGTAGACCGAAGCGGTGCTTATGCGGCGCGGTATGTGGCAAAGAACGTAGTTGCCGCAGGTCTGGCAAAGGCTTGCGAGGTGCAACTGGCTTACGCCATTGGCGTTGCAGAACCGGTTTCTCTTAGAATTGATACCAGAGGTACCGGCACGATTTCTGACAGTGAAATTGCAGAGCGTGTTACCAAGGTCTTTGACCTGACTCCCGGCGGTATCATCAAAACTTTGGATTTGCGCAGACCCATTTATCAGCAGACTGCTGCTTACGGGCATTTTGGCCGGAATGATTTAGCCCTACCTTGGGAAAGATTAGATAAAGTAGATGCTTTAAAAAATGCATAGGTTCAGGCAAGGGAGCGGATTTTCCGCTCCCTTGCTTCCATAGAAAGGAGTGACGAAATATGTCTTATGACGGTATGGTAACCCGGTGTGTTGCCCATGAACTTTCCTCCACCATTGTTGGTGGAAAAATCGATAAAATCCATCAGCCGGAACGAGATGAAATTATTTTTCAGATTCGTACCCAAAACGGGAATCACCGTCTCCTCCTTTCTGCCAGTGCCTCCAACCCCCGGGTTCACTTGACACAAGTTGCCAGAGAGAATCCTATGACACCCCCGATGCTTTGTATGCTGATGCGCAAACATTTGCAGGGGAATAAGATTCTGCGGGTTGTGCAAGAGGGGTTTGACCGAATTTTACGGATTGAAACCGAGGGCAGAAACGAACTGGGCGATATCTGCATTAAGTCTGTGATTGTAGAGATTATGGGTCGCCACAGCAATATTATTTTGATTGACGAAAAGAATCGGATTTTAGATAGTGCAAAGCATGTAGATTTTACCGTCAGCGCTGTTCGGCAGATTCTGCCGGGACTGATTTATGAAGTACCACCGGCACAGGAAAAGGCATCTCCGGATGATTATTCTTTATTAGATTTACTCTCCGCACTTGATAAGTCTCCGGAAGATACCCTCCTTGACAAGTTTTTACTTTCTTCCTTTACCGGGATGAGTCCCCTTTTGGCACGGGAAATTGTCTATCGTTTTTGCCAAAACACCAAGGCAACCCGGCTGGAAGTAGACACCGCCGCCTTTTTAACAGAGGCAGACGGGTTTTTAAAAGAAATCTGTAACCATCAATATACCCCAACCTTAGTGATTTCGGAAACCGAGAAAAAACCCATGGCGTTCTCCTGTATGCGTCTTTCTCAGTACGAGGGCGGAGGGATTTTAGAGGAATCCTCCTCCATCAGTGAAATCATTGATGCCTACTATGAAAAACGTGCCCAAAGGGAGCATATGAATCAGCGGGCTGCCGCCCTTTCAAAACTGGTGCAAAACAACATTGAACGGTGTGAGAAAAAATTAGTCCTCCACCGGGAGAACTTAGAAAATGCCAAGAACCGTGACACCTATAAAATCTATGGGGATTTGATTACTGCTATCCTTTATCGCATGACAACGGGGGAAAAATCATTGACGGCAGACAACTATTTTTCAGAAAATTTAGAATCCATAGAGATTCCCTTGAAAGAAGATTTGTCCCCGGCGCAGAATGCACAGCGGTACTATAAACTCTATACCAAGGCTAAAATGACGGAAAAATATGCCATGGAAGAAATCAAAAAGGCCGAGGACGAAAAGTATTATTTAGAATCGGTCCAAGAATCTTTGGAAAAGGCGGAAACCCCGGCGGAACTGGCTGAAATTAAAGGGGAACTGGCTGACGAGGGTTATCTTCCTAAAACCAATCCCAAGCAGAAAAAACAACAGAAAAAATTGGAACCCATGCGTTATCTATCTTCCGACGGTTTGGAAATTTTAGTTGGCAGAAACAATAAGCAGAACGATGAACTGACCATCAAGATGGCATATTCCACCGACTGGTGGTTCCACACCAAGGAGATTCCCGGCTCCCATGTGATTGTCCGCGCCAAGGGTGAAGCAGAAATCCCTGACCAGACGGTACTGGAAGCGGCGGCTCTGGCGGCATATTATAGCAAGGCACAAAACTCTTCCAAAGTTCCGGTGGATTATACACCGGTGAAAAATGTGAAAAAGCCCAACGGTGCCAAACCCGGCATGGTGATTTATGACCACTATTACACCCTGCTCACCGACCCCAAACTGCCGGAAACGGCAGAGGAAGATTAAACAAAAAAGCCTCCCGGTGGGAGGCTTTTTTTCTATTGTTCAAATATCTCTTTGGCTCTGTCTAAGATACCGGAAAGGGCGGCAATGGCAACGCCATAGTTCACCACCGGAACATGCTGCACCCGCATGGTTTCCATCCGGCTTTTGACTTCTTGCTTGTTAATCATACACATGCCGCAGGATAGAACCAGGGCATAGTCCCTTAAATCTTCCGGGAATTGATAGCCGGTCATAAAGGTATACTGGCACTTAGCGCCGGTCTTCTTCTCTATCATGACGGGGAGTTTTACCCGGCCGATATCCTCATGGGTACTGTTATGGGTACAACCCTCCAACACCAGAATCTTATCTCCGGTCTTTAACTTTGCAATCGTTTCTGCCCCTTGTAAGTATTGATGAAAATCGCCTTTTTGCCGGGCGAGGAGCATAGAAAACGAGGTCAAAGGAATTTCCTTAGGAACAATAGAATCCACATAGGCAAAAACTTGGGAATCGGTGACCACCAAATCCACCTTTTTTAAATCTTCCAGCGCAGAAGATAAGGTGGTTTCTTTGGTGACGTAGGCCTTGATATCATGGTCTAAACAATCCCGAAGCAGTTGCACCTGGGGAAGAATCAATCTTCCCTTAGGCGCGGCACTATCTATTGGGGTTACCAGAACCACAGTGCTACCAGGGGACAGCAGGTCACCAATCAGAGTTTCTGCCTCTTTTTCCTGGCTCTCTAAAATGGCAATCATGGTTTGTTTTAATTTTTCCAGCCCATCTTCCCCGTGGTTTGCCAAAAAGATGGCATGGGGATAGGCTTTTTTCTTTGCCTCCAGTTCTTCTTTGGCAATGGTCTCACACTTGGTAAAAACCAGTAAACTCTCCGGCTCTTTGGGAAGATTGGGAATCTGGGTTTCCTCTGCCGATACCAGATACAAAATTAAGTCAGCACGGGTTTTAAGTTTTTCAGTCTTATCCATCCGCTGTTTGCCAAGTTCCGTTTCATCCCCGTATCCTGCGGTGTCAATCAGTGCCACCGGTCCATAAGGGATCAGTTCCATGGCCTTGGTTACCGGGTCGGTGGTAGTGCCGGGCGATGGGGATACAATGGCAGTATCCTGACCTAACAGGCGATTAAACAGGGTGGATTTCCCTGCATTGGTCTTGCCCATAACGGCAATATGTTTTCGCATGGAAAGCGGCGTTTTCTCCACCTGGCTCACAACCTTTCCTATGTAGTACCGGCGAAATTGCCGGTTTTAAAATCCAATTTCTTTTGCCAATGCCTTTAAGGTTCTTGCAGATTCCCGAAGTTTTTCACACTCTTCTTCTGCAAAACTGATTTCCAAAATCCGTTCTGCACCGTCACTACCTACAATGGTGGGGGCACTTAAACAGATATCCGAAATCCCATATTCACCCTCGAACAAACTGGACACGGTTAGGATAGAATTCTCGTTACCGATGATACTCTCTACAATCCGGCGAACTGCCAGGGCAATGGCATAATAGGTGGAACCTTTTTTCTCGATGATTTCATAAGCGGCGGTTCTGGTTTTGTCATAGAACGCCTGCTTGTCCACCATGCATTCATCACAACAGCCGGTCTTTTTACAATAGGCATCTACACCCATACCTGCCACATTGGTGACACTCCATGCGGCTACCTCGGAATCCCCGTGTTCCCCCATAATATAGGTATGCACATTCCGCACATCCACATTGGTATGCTCCCCAAGCAGATATTTCAGCCGGGCAGTATCTAGCACCGTACCGGAGCCAATGACATGGCGCTTAGAGAAGCCGGAAATCTTATAGGTAACATAGGTTAAAATATCTACCGGGTTGGTCACCACCATTAAGATGGTATCATCATGGCAATATTTTAATACATTTTCCACAATATTCCGGAAAATCGCGGTGTTTCTCTTTAATAAATCAATCCGGGTTTCTCCCGGTTTCTGGCTAACGCCGGCGGTGATAATGACCATATCACTACCCTTGATATCGCTGTAATCTCCGGCGATAATTTTGACCGGATTCACAAAGCACATACCATGGTTCATATCCAGGGCATCGCCCTCGGCTTTGTCACGATTGACATCGATAATCACAATTTCAGAAACCAAACCGCTGAGCATCAGCGTATACGCTGTGGTAGCACCTACGTTCCCGGCACCCACCACGGTAATTTTCCCTTTAAACATCTTCTTCACCTCATCTTTAAGTTGTCCCAATCTCAGAGAAAAATACTAATTGTTGAGATAAAAGGCCTTATATCCTTTGTATGCCATATAGATATCCAGTTTGCCGGCAACTTCAAAGGGAGAATGCATGGAGAGAAGGGGAACGCCCACATCGATGACATCCATATCCAGATTGGCTACATATTGGGCAATGGTACCACCGCCACCGGCATCTACCTTTCCTAATTCACCAATCTGCCATTCTACCTGATTTTCATTAAAGATTTTTCGGATTCTGGCAACCAGTTCTGCACTGGCATCACTGGCACCGCCTTTTCCTCTGGAGCCGGTATACTTGGTTAAAAGAAGACCGCCGTTGACAATAGCAACATTCCGCTTTTCTACCACATCGGGATAGATGGGGTCAAGTGCCGCCCCCACATCTGCAGAAAGACAGGTAGAATGGGAAAGACAATCCCGGAGCACCAAATCGGAGTAGTTTTTCTCTGTCTTGGCACAGAGTTTTGCCAGAACATTTTCAAAAAATCTGGACTGCATACCGGTAGCACCCATACTACCTACTTCTTCTTTGTCTACCAAGAGGCAGATGGCCGTCTTCTTAGGCTTTTTCGCATCCAAAATGGCGCGGAGTGCCGTGTAGGCACAAACTCTGTCATCGTGGCCATAGCCACCAATCATGCTCCGGTCAAGGCCTAAATCTCTTGCGGCAAAAGCCGGAACAACCTCGATTTCACTGCTGAGCAGGTCTTCTTCACAGATATCATATTTCTCGTTTAAAATATTTAAAATATTGGCTTTGACGCCCTCTTTGACCTCCGGGTCATCGCAGGCAATGTTTCCCAAAAGAACGTTTAAGTTCTCGCCGGGAATTGCCTCAAACATCTTTTTATGCATCTGGGCATCGGCAAGGTGAATCAAAAGGTCGGAAACGCAGAATACCGGATCGTTTTCGTCTTCACCAATGACAATTTTAATTTGGGTCCCATCCTCTAATGCCGCAACACCATGAATGGCAAGAGGAATCGTTGTCCACTGATATTTCTTGATACCACCGTAGTAATGGGTCTTGAAATAGGCAAGGCCCTGGTCCTCGTAGAGGGGATTGGGTTTTAAATCCAGTCTGGGGGAGTCAATATGCGCACCGATTAAACTCACGCCGTTTTCCATGGGTTCTTGGCCAATCACGGCGGCTACAACGCCCTTGCCACGGTTGACAGTATAAACTTTATCCCCAGCCTTTAAGGTCTTTTTCTCATCTAATAACGCAAAACCGTTTTCCTCTAAGACCCGGCAGGTATCTTCACAGAATTCCCGCTCTGTCTTGGCTTTGGTGATAAACTGTCTGTAATCTTCGCAAAAGTCAAATACCGCCGTCTTCTCTTTGGGGGACAGTTCTGCAAACACACTTTTATTCTCATAGAAAAGGTCTTTCTTTTCATTCTTCTTTGCCATTACAAACACTCCTTAATTTAAGTTATAAATCGTTTGATAGTTCCAGTACGCCTCTGTCACTTTTTTCACATAGTTCCGGGTCTCCCGGAAAGGGATTTCCGTTAAAGTTCCATCACCGCTGCTATACGCCGGGTTTTTCAGCCAGCCATTCACATTACCCGGACCGCCGTTATAAGCCGCAATGGCAGTCTGGGTAATCCCGTCATAATCCCCAATGAGTTTTTTCAGGTAATAACAACCCAACCGGATATTCACCTTGGGGTCAAATAATTGGTCGGTGGTAAAATCTGTCATTTTTAACTTCTTGGCACAATCCCGCCCGGTATCATCTTGCAGCTGCATCAATCCTTTTGCACCGGCAGAGGATTCTGCATAGGTATCAAATCGACTTTCGGTGTGAATGACTGCATAAACCAATGCTTCATCTAACCCAAACTCTTTTGCATATTCTTCCACAAAAGCCTGATATCTAATCGGATAAAATACCTGCAACATATAATTTTTAAGACCCAAACCCTCCAAGGCTTTGAATCCCAAGACGCCAACTAGAGTAAAAATAACGAGAAGAAAGAGAAGTCTGCCCAGGCAACATCCAGATTTCTTTTTCTTTTTTCGTTTCCTCTGGTAGGAATCCTTCTTCACTTCTCTCATTCTGCTATCTCCATTATACTACAATAAATTTCTTTTACCTTTTGGGAAAGGATTCCCTCATCGCCATCATTCACCAAAACCATATCTGCCTTTTGCCGGAATTCCTCATCGGAAAGTTGGTTTGCCATCCGTGCCAGGGTTTCTTCACGGGTCACACCATC
>JAZSKV010000082.1:0-47033 GCA_045534975.1 Ructibacterium sp.
AAAATGAAGAAAAGATTACAGGGATTAGTTGTAGGAATAATGCTTGGAGCGCTATTGACAAGTGGTGTGGCATTTGGTCAGCAAATCAGCAAAACAGCGGAATTGGTATATAACAACATCAGGATTTTGATTGATGGAGAAGAAATCGTGCCCAAAGATGTAAATGGCGATATCGTAGAGCCATTTACCATAAACGGGACTACCTATTTGCCGGTTCGTGCGATTGCCAATGCATTTGGGAAAGAGGTTGTATGGGACGAAGCAACCCAAAGTGTTTTTATTAACGCTCCGGAAACCTATCAAAACGAATACAGTGTTGATTTAGAGAAAGAAAAAGTTACCATGTATGCACCGGATGGAAGAACGATAGAAGTTTTGGTATCCGAAGTAGAAGCCTATCGAAATGTTGGCTGGTATCCAACCTATCAAGAGGCAATGAATGCCAATCAGCCAACATATTCTGAAAACAATCATGCGGGGGTTTATCGAACACCAACCGGGAAACGATATCATCTTGACCCTGATTGCGGAGGAAAGAACAGTTACTCAACTACATTGCAAAAGGCGAAAAGTTCCGGCTTGACCCCCTGTAAAAAATGTGCACAATAATGCAAATGAAAACTAAGGGATAGGGAAAATGCTTCAGAATGGACAAACTGAACCCGCAGGGGTTACCCGAAGGCGTATCCGGATACGCCGAGAGGTGAAGTTTGTTCATAGCAAAAAGATAATTAATGAAAGAAAAATCTCATCTTAGAAAATCTAAGATGAGATTTTTTACATCCATAATATTTTAATAGAATAAGATATTCTTTTATTGTTGACCATCTTTTTGTGGCCTGGAGGATTTTTACATCCCGAAATTAAATATAATGGGTTTGTTCTTCCATATTTACAAGGTCTTTGTCGATTTTATATTTTTCTGCACGACGTTGTTCAAAGAACTTCACCGCAACCTGATCAAAGAGTGCATAGGAGAGAACGTCTTCCGGTTGTTCCATCCATTCAGAACATTCCTTTTTGAGTCTGTCCAGTTCCGGTTCAATCAAATCGGCAGGACGGCAGGTGATTGCCTTTTCATCGCCGATAATCTTTTTCCGGAATTCATCCTTAATGGGAACAGGGGTTTGACCATATTCCCCTTTGCAGATACCCTTGGTTTCTTTGGAAACCATCTTGTACCGCTCGCCCATGATAACATTCAGTACCGCCTGGGTCCCCACAATCTGGCTGGTAGGAGTAACCAGAGGAGGATAGCCCAAATCTTCACGGACTCTGGGAATTTCCTTTAATACCTCATCCAGTTTGTCTTCCTTGCCTTGCTGCTTTAACTGAGAAACCAGATTAGAGAGCATACCGCCCGGCACCTGATATTTTAAGGTGTTGATATCAACGCCCAAAATTTTGGTGCTCATCAAGCCGCTTTCTAAATATTTCTCACGCATGGGCTTAAAGTACTCAGCGATTTCGGTCAGGATATTCAAATCCATACCGGTATCGTATTCGGTGCCCTCAAGGGTTGCAACCAAAGGCTCTGTGGGGGGCTGAGAAGTACCAAGCGCCATGGGAGAAATGGCACAGTCTACAATATCAATGCCGGCTTCAATCGCCTTTAAATAGGTCATAGAAGCCACACCGCTGGTGTAGTGGGTGTGCAGTTCCAGAGGAACCTTGATTTCTTTTTTCAGTTGTTTCACCAAATCATATGCCACATAAGGTGTTAGCAGACCTGCCATATCCTTGATACAGATAGAATCTGCACCGCAGTCTGCATACTGTTTTGCCAGTTTCACAAAGAATTCGTTATTGTGAACCGGGCTGATGGTGTAGGAGATTGCCGCCTGAACATGACCGCCCTCTTTTTTAGTGGCATTGATGGCGGTTTGCAGGTTACGAACGTCATTGAGTGCATCAAAGATTCTGATGATGTCAATACCGTTGGCAATAGATTTTTGCACAAAGTACTCTACCACATCGTCTGCATAATGGCGGTAGCCAAGAACGTTCTGACCACGGAAGAGCATTTGTAATTTAGAATTGGGAGCTGCGGCTCTGATTTTCCGGAGCCGATCCCAGGGGTCTTCGTTGATAAAACGCAGGCAGGCGTCAAAGGTAGCGCCGCCCCAAACCTCCAGAGCATGATATCCAGCCTTGTCCATCAAAGACAGAGCAGGAAGCATCTCTTCGGTTGTCATACGGGTTGCAATCAAAGACTGGTGTGCGTCACGGCAGACAGTCTCGGTAATGCCAACTTTACCCATAAGTTTGTACCTCCTTGATTGAATTTATCTTTACGAGAACATGGACAGGAAAACACCGGCTGCAACTGCACTGCCGATAACGCCGGCCACATTAGGACCCATAGCGTGCATGAGCAGGAAGTTGGAGGGGTTTTCTTTCTGGCCAACCATTTGGGAAACCCGGGCAGCCATAGGAACTGCCGATACACCGGCAGAGCCGATGAGGGGGTTTACCTTGCCGCCGGTGAGTTTACACATGAGTTTGCCAAGCAGCAAGCCGCCGGCAGTGCTGAAGCAGAATGCAACCAGACCTAGAACCACAATACCTAAGGTTTCGCCGGTTAAGAAAGTTTCTGCTTTCGCAGTAGCGCCAACGGTTAATCCTAAGAAAATGGTAATGGTGTTCATCAAACCGTTTTGCGCGGTCTTGGTTAGCCGTTCAACCACGCCACATTCTTTTGCCAGATTACCCAGCATCAGCATACCCACCAGAGAAACTGCATCCGGAACAATCAAGGCAACCACGATGGTAACCACAATGGGGAAGATAATTTTCTCGGTCTTGCTGACGGGACGTAATTGTTCCATCACAATCTGGCGTTCCTTTTTGGTGGTCAGGGCTTTCATAATGGGCGGCTGAATCACCGGAATCAATGCCATATAAGAATAAGCCGCAATGGCAATAGCAGGCAGCAGAGCCGGAGCCAGGGTCTTGGTAACATAAATGGCAGTAGGACCGTCTGCACCACCAATGATACCAATGGAAGCCGCTTCCTCAACACCAAAGTTGATGCCGGGGACCAAAGCACTCAGTGTCAGCGCTCCCAAGAAAGTAAGGAAAACACCAAGTTGCGCCGCCGCACCTAAAATGATGCTTTTGGGGTTGGCAATCAGGGGGCCGAAATCGGTCATAACACCGATCCCAAGGAAAATCAAAGGGGGATAGATACCCAGTTTAACACCAAGGTATAAAAGGTCTAAAAGACCACCCTCTGAAAAAATTAACTGCATATCCAAATGCCCGTCTACCATATAAGCAGGGTCTGTAAAATATTCCGGGTGCATCATAATGGCACTGGAGTTTGCAAACATGGGCAGGTTGGATAAGAGCATACCAAAAGCAATGGGAAGGAGCAGAAGGGGCTCAAATTTTTTCACAATTGCTAAGTAGAGCAGAACACAGGCAATGATAATCATGAGTGGAGTACCAATCACCGCCACAAAACCGCTAAAACCGGATGCGCCGGCAGCCAAAGCATCTTTGGCGTTTTGAATCATAGCAGCAATGCCTGTGTTACCCATAAAGTCTAAGATACTCTGTAACACAATATCATCCTTTCCTAATGTAATGAGCCAAGATGTTGATTAGCCCAAGGATACCAGGATATCACCGGTGTTTACAGAAGCACCCTGGGTTGCGCTGACAGCAACAACCTTGCCGGCTTTTGGTGCCATGATTTCGTTCTCCATCTTCATAGCCTCTAAGATGCAGAGAACGTCGCCTTCGTTTACCGTATCACCAACAGCAACTTTTACCGATACAATGCTGCCGGGCATGGGAGCGTTTACATTGGTTGCGCCAGCCGGGGGAGCCGCAACAGGTGCCGGTGCAGCCTTAGGAGCCGCAGCAGGAGCAGGTGCAGGAGCAGGTGCAGGAGCAGCAACCGGAGCAGGTGTCGTAACGGGAGCAACTGCGGTAGGAGCACCGCCAACTTCTTCAACTTCAACTTCGTAAGAATTACCATTTACATTAATTATAAACTTTCTCATTGTTTTATTCCTCCTTAAAATCTTGCATCAATGACATCTCGCAATCCGGCTTTGTTCCAAGCAGGTGCGGCGTTTTCTACTCTACGATAGGATTTAATTTTTAAATTGTAGGTCGACGTGTTCAAACTGGCAGCCACAGCGGCTGTCAGAACCGCAATCAGTTCGCTCTCGTCCATGGTGCTGGCAACTGCGGCAGAGATCACTGCCATCAGTTCATCATCCGGTGTTTGGGAAGATTTCTTCCCTTTGGGAGCAGAAGCCTTTTTTGCCTTATCTTTTTTGGGCTGGGTGGGATTATAAAATACCACTTTCATCAGCATCATCACAAGCATCAGGGTGATTAAAACGGAAAAGACAATCAAAAGACCAATCACGGTAACTTGCAGACCTTGGGTTAAGGCTTGAACAAGTGTCATAGGGATTCTCCTTTTTGCAATAGGTTACAGCGGAATATTTCCGTGTTTTTTGCTAGGTCTTGTTTCCCGCTTGCTCATCAGCATTTCTAAAGCGCTAATGAGACGGGGGCGGGTGGAATCCGGTTCAATCACATCATCCACATACCCACGGGAAGCCGCCACATAAGGATTGGCGAATTTTTCGGTGTATTCGTCAATCTTTTCTTGGCGGGCAGCAATCGGGTCAGCAGATTCAGCAATATCCTTGCGGAAAATGATATTTGCCGCCCCGGAAGGACCCATGACTGCAATTTCTGCTGTGGGCCAAGCAAAGACCATGTCAGCACCCAAATGCTTGCTGTTCATGGCAATGTAAGCACCGCCGTATGCCTTTCTCACAATCACATTGATTTTCGGTACGGTGGCCTCAGAAAAGGCATATAAAAGTTTTGCACCGTGGCGGATAATGCCATTATGTTCTTGGGTAACGCCCGGGAGATAACCGGGAACATCGGTAAAGGTAATCAGCGGAATGTTGAAACTGTCACAGAAGCGGACGAATCTTGCACCCTTGTCCGAAGAATTACAATCCAGAGAACCTGCCATCACCTTGGGCTGGTTGGCTACAATACCAACGGTTGCGCCATTCATTCTGGCAAAACCGGTCACCAGATTTTGGGCAAAGGCTCCAAACATTTCTGCGAATTCACCGTTATCAACCACTTCCCGAATCACATCACGGATATCGTAAGACTTGCCGGCATCTTCCGGAATAATGGAAGAAAGGGTCTGGGACAGCCGGTTCAAATCATCATCACATTCGTAAACCGGTGCCATTTCCAGATTGTTTGCAGGGAGCATGGAAAGCAGTTCTTTAACCTGCTTAAAACATTCTTCCTCGGTGGCACATGCCATGGTGGCTACGCCGCTTTTGGTGGCATGGGTTTTTGCACCGCCCAGTTCGTCAAAGGTAACATCCTCGCCGGTGACAGATTTTACCACCGACGGACCGGTAATAAACATCTGGCTGGTCTGGTCTACCATAAAGACAAAGTCACAGATGGCGGGAGAATAAACAGCACCGCCGGCACAAGGACCTAAAATCATGCAAATTTGAGGAATCACGCCGGATGCCAAGGTGTTGCGGTAGAAAATATCACCAAAGCCTTTTAAGGCGTCAATGCCCTCCTGGATTCTTGCACCGCCGGAATCGTTGATGCCAACAATGGGAGCGCCCATTTTCATTGCCATGTCCATGACTTTACAGATTTTTGCAGCATGCATTTCACCCAAAGAACCGCCGATCACGGTAAAGTCCTGGGCATAGGCATAAACCAGACGGCCCTCTACGGTGCCGTAACCGGTGACAACGCCTTCGCCGGGGGCTTTGGTATCAGCCATGCCAAACTCGGTGCATCTGTGGGTTACAAAAGCATCGATTTCCACAAAACTTCCCTCGTCAAAGAGTAGAGCAAGACGTTCTCTGGCGGTTTTTTTGCCGCTTTGGTGTTGTTTTTCGATTTTGTCTTTACCGCCGCCCTGTTCAATGACAGCACGCCGGGTTTGCAAATCGTCCAACTTACTCATTCATTTTGCCTCCTTTGTATATGTTAAGTTCATCCTATTTACGTTTGTTGCGAGCCTGTATGCTCTGGCGATATTGGGCAGAAGACTTTTTGCCTGTGCCCAACTTTTTCAGCATATTGACTTCGGAATCCGTCAGCCGCCGCCAATGGCCAAGGGGAACATGCCCTAAAATCAAACCTGCCTCTTTGGTTCGTTTCAACCGTTTTACAATACAGCCAACGGATTCAAACATTCGCCGTACCTGACGGTTTTTCCCTTCATGAATGGTGATTTCTAACTTTGTCCCAAACTGGGTAGCACCAATGACCTCCACCTTAGCCGGTCTGGTTTTGACCCCATCTAAGATTATGCCGTTTCGCAGTTGGGTCAGGGTATTCATGGTGATGTTCCCGGTAACTTCAGCAACATAGGTTTTTTCTACCTGGTTTTTGGGATGGGTGACCCGATAAGTCAAATCCCCATCGTTAGTCATGAGAAGAAGACCCTCAGTGTCATAGTCCAGTCTGCCTACCGGATAGATACGAACCGGGATATCTGCCACCAAATCCATAACGGTGTTTCTGCCTTTGTCGTCAGAAACAGTGGTAACATAACCCACCGGTTTGTTTAAGAGGATATAAACCATCTTTTTTTCCGGCTGTACGGCTTGTCCGTCAAAGGTGATATGGTCCTTTTCTTCATCAACCTGGACCCCCATTTCGGTCACGGTAACGCCGTTTATCTGAACCCGACCCTGTTTGATGAGTTCTTCTGCACCACGGCGGGAAGAAACCCCACAGTTTGCAAGGAATTTTTGTAGTCGCATCAAGGTGCATCACTCCTTTAAAAAAGTCATATAGCAAAAGATGCTATATGACTCTATTATATCCTAAAATGGAAAAGAATGCAATAATATTTTGCAAGATTCATGACCAATCCCAGGTGCTTTTTGGGGATAGGGATTGTGCAGTTTGATTGTTTAAAAAGACAGTCCAAACATTTGCCCCACAAAGTTCATCAGCCGATGAAAGAAACCTCCGTATGCCGAAGAAAATAGCGGGGTACGGGGGGCGTCACCAACGGTAATTAAGGGGATGGTTTTTAAAGTATTCTCACCAAGCCGAATGGTGACAGAACCGGATTCTACACCATTTTCCACCGGGGCAGAAAGAGGAGGAGATAGGGAAAGTTCGGTGGTGCAGGTTTCCTGGCTAGTTAAGGGATAGGAAAAATTCTCTTTGGGGGTGACAGGCAGGGAGGTGGTTTCGGAATTTTCTATTGAAACACTGTCCAGACAAAGACCGCTGTGGAGAATGGGGGTCAAATGATAACGGTCAAACAAATTGTTATAGAGTTTTTGATGGTCATTCCAGTCATCCGGTGCATTTAGCGTAACACAAATTAAAGTCATATTTTCCCGCCTGGTTGCGGAAACAAGGCATCGTCCGGCAGCCTTGGTAAAGCCGGTTTTGACGCCAATGCATCCCTCACAAAGCCGTAATAACTTATTGTGGTTAGAAAGGGTGCGGGGATAGGATTTTCCCTCGCCGGATACGGTAAAGGTTTTGGTGGATACAATCTCAGAGAAGGCGGGATTGTTAAGGGCATGGGCGGTGATGACAGCCATGTCCCGGGCAGAGGAATAATGGGCGTCGTCCGGCAACCCGTTTGGATTGGTAAAATGGGTGCTGGTTGCCCCTAATTCTTTTGCCTTTTGGTTCATCAAAGCGACAAAGGGTTCGATACCGCCAAAGCGTTCGGCAATGGCAACAGCAGCATCGTTGCCGGAGGCGAGCATTAGACCATAAAGAAGTTCCCTAAGGGTCATGGTTTCTCCGGCTTCCAAATACATGCTGGACCCCTCTACCCCGGCGGCAGTAGCGGAAATTTTGAAAGGTTCGTCTAATTCTTCCGCATTTTCCAGAGCAACCAGGGCAGTTATAATCTTGGTGGTGCTGGCAATCGGCAGTTTAGAGTCGGCATTTTTTTGATATAAAACCCGTCCGGATGTCAACTCCATTACCACGGCTGCTTGGGCAGAAACCGAGGGTTCTGCAAAGATGACAGTGGGAAAGAGGGAGAGGACAAAAAGAAGAAGCAAAGGGAAAATTCGTTTCTGCATACCAAACACCGTCCTTTTCCATTTAGTATATGCAAAAGGACAAGAGAAACATGCAAAAACCTCGTGGCATAACCACGAGGTTTTAAATGCTTAGTCTTTTTTACTTTCTGCGATAATTTTGTCAACGATGTTTTGGGGCGCGTCCTGATACCGGTCAAACTCAAAGGTAAAGGAGCCACGAGCCTGGGTGATACTCCGTAGATCGGATGCATAAGTGTGCATCTCTGCCATGGGAACTTCTCCCTCGATTAAGGTCATGCCCTCGCCCTGGGGTGACATACCCAGCATCTGACCACGGCGTTTATTGATGTCGCCGATAATATCGCCGGTGTAACTATCAGGAACGGTAACGGATAAGTGACCGATGGGTTCTAAGAGTACCGGTGATGCCTGTTCCATACCTGCCTTATAAGCAAGGTTTGCGGCAATCTTAAATGCCATTTCCGAAGAATCTACATCATGGTAAGAACCATCGACCAGGGTGGCTTTTAAGGATACCATGGGATAGCCGGCAAGAACGCCCTGCTGCATGGATTCTAAAAGACCTTTTTCTACCGCAGGGAAGTAACCCTTGGGAACGCTACCGCCGAATACCTTTTCTTCAAAGGTCAGGCCGTCTACTTCACCCGGTTCAAACTCAATCCATACATGACCGTATTGACCGTGACCGCCGGATTGTTTCTTATGTTTACCCTCAACTTTCACCTTTTTCCGGATGGCTTCACGATAAGCAACCTTCGGCTTTTCAAAAGAGATTTCCACACCAAACTTGTTTTTCAGTTTGCTGACAATCACATCAATATGCTGGTCACCAAGACCCTTTAGAATCTGCTGCCGGGTCTCTTTGTTATTTTCCAGAACAAAGGTCTTGTCTTCCTCCATCAGTTTCACCAGACCCTGGGCGATTTTTTCTTCTTCGCCCTTAGCCTTGGGAACCACTGCCAGACTCATATTGGGCTTGGAGAAGTGAATACCCTCTAATTGCAAAGGATGGTTAAGACCACTCAAGGTATCGCCGGTACCGGTCTTGGTCAGTTTCGCAACTGCACCGATATCGCCGGCATTCAGACGTTCTACCTCAACCTGTTTCTTCCCCTGTACCACATAAATTTTGCCGATTTTCTCGTTGATATCTTTGTTCATGTTATAAACCGTGGTATCAGGGGTCATCTGTCCGGAGTAAACCTTAAAGTAGGAGAGTTTACCTACATAAGGGTCAGCAACGGTTTTAAATACCAAAGCGGAGAGCGGATCTGCTACGTCAATCTTTAACCGAGAGGAGGAACCATCCTTCTTGGTTCCGGTAATAAAGCCCTCACGATGATCCGGTGCAGGGAAGTATGCATGGATTGCGTTCATCAAAGAAGAAATACCCAGTTTGTTGGTGGCACTACCACAGAGAACCGGAACTATGTCGCAGGCGGCAACACCGCTCCGGAGCGCTTCGTACATTTCTGGCAGGGTAAAGGCTTCGCCGGCAAAATATTTGTCCATCAATTCTTCCGAAGTTTCTGCAACCGCTTCGTTAATCATGTCCCGGAGAGGTGCCAGTTCGTCTTCCATACCGGCAGGCATTTCCGCCGTGATGGTTCTGTTTCCGTCAAATTTTCTTGCCTCTTGTTCCACTACATTCACAAAACCGGTAATCTTTTCCCCTTCACGGATGGGTAATTGGAAAGGCGCAATTTTCTTGCCATATTTATCTTTTAACTGTTGCAGTACGCCTTGATAATTCACTCGTTCGTCATCCACTTTATTGATAAAGAAGATACGAGGAATCCCCTGTTCTTCACAGTATTTCCAAGCCTTTTCTGCACCAACGGTCAAACCAGATTTACCGCTTAGGACAATAATGGCGGCGTCAG
Organism: Ructibacterium sp.; assembly: GCA_045534975.1. GTDB lineage: Bacteria > Bacillota > Clostridia > Monoglobales > Monoglobaceae > Ructibacterium. Next base: position 9,959 of record JAZSKV010000082.1, read on the forward strand.
CAACCCGAACGGCACTTTGGACTTCACCTACAAAGTCAAAGTATCCGGGGGTGTCAATGATATTTAGTTTCACGCCATTCCATTCGCAAGAAGCCATAGCGGTACTAATCGAGAACTTCCGCTTGATTTCTTCCGGATCAAAATCCATGACGGTATTACCATCGGTAGTTTTTCCCATCCGGTCAATGTTGCCGGAGGTATAAAGCATGGCCTCTGCCAGCGAGGTTTTACCTGCATTACCATGGCCTAATAAACAAAAGTTTTTGATGTTCGATGTGTCATAAAGTTTCAAACGACAGCCCTCCTAAAAAATCATAATATCCAAGCCTTAGCAAAAATTTAAGACTTCTCTTTTATTCTACTTGATTTTATTTGATATTTCAACCGAAAAATAAACAATCTTTATCACTAAAAATAGTCAATTTGCACAATTAATAGAGAGGAAAGATGGAGGGAGTTTACATAACGGGGAAAAAAGAGAACCAAATAAAAAGAAACTCATATGATGGTATTGAGGCGGTCTTTTAGACTGCTATCTTAAAAAGGAGGAAATCAATATGAGCGAGAGAAATGACAGACGGAACCGGACAACGACTACCGATGACTGTTTCGTTTGCTGTCCCCAAAATGATACGGTTGATACCGGTCAGGCCCAAGCCGTTCTCGCGGATGCTGCTGAGGAATTATGTGATACCAGACAGCGACGTGCCAATGAGTTTTCTGAGCCGGTTTGCATCAATGTTAGCCAAATCTATGATTCCTGCCGGGATCGGGACTGCGTGGCAGACCAGAGGGTTTACCTTACCGAAGAAGGACAGGCGCTTCTGGACAGAGCCATCAATGTAAAACTCAAAAAGGCAGAGGTTATCTGGGTATTTACCGATGTAGAACCTCTGGCATTCCAGCGGGGCTATTTTTCCGTTGACCTGAAATTCTTTGTTTGCGCAACCTTAGAGGTTTTCTGCGGTGTTTCCAACCCCACCATTGTTCGCGGTTTAACCACCTTTGACAAGCGGATTATTCTGTTTGGTTCGGAAGGAAACTCCAAACAGTTCAGTTCCAAGTTCAATCCCAACGAAAACAGCGAGATCGCAGAAACCTGGCAGAAAGTCAATATGCCCACGGTCACCGTTGAGGTGGTAGAGCCGGTGGCACTCACTGCCAAAATCGTGGAAGAAGATTGTTGTGACTGCGGTTGCGACTGCAACAATGATTGCGGTTGCGGCTACGGATATGCAAGTAATCTCTTCCCGGCAAATATCTGCAGTTGTATTGGAGGAGATTTGGTGGTAGACGATTCTGCCAGGAAGGTGTTGGTAACCTATGGTCTGTTCTTTATCGTACGGTTAGAACGTGACACGCAACTTCTGGTAGATGCCGTAGATTTCTGTATCCCCACCCAGGAATGTTCTTCTGCAACCGAAGAAAATCCCTGTTCCCTTTTCCATGATATTCGATTCCCCATCGATGAGTTCTTCCCGCCCCAGCGGAAGAAGGAAAAGGATGATTGCGACTGCGGTTGTAGATAAATAAAATCTAGGAAACAAAAAAAGACTCATATGATTTCTATCATATGAGTCTTTTCATCTTTTGATTAATAAATAATTCTTCTTGCACCGGCGAAACGCTGACCGTGGTAAGTATCGTCTGCAACGCTGGTGTACTTGACAACATCACCGGTACGAGGAGCATGAATCATCATGCCATCGCCAACGTAAATGCCGATATGACCGACATAACCGCCGCCGGGACTACTGTAAAAACCAATGATATCACCAGGAACCAAATTATCTTTGGAAATAGCAACACCGTTTTTCATTTGGTCTGCAGCTACACGGTAGAGGCTATAGCCCATCTGCTTGTAAACATACTGTACAAACCCGCTACAATCAAAACCTCTGGGAGAGGTTCCACCATAAACATAGGGAACGCCCAAATACTGCTTTGCAATTTCTACAACACCCAGAGCACCGGTGTTGTCAAATTCCGGTAAGGGACCCATGTGAACGGTAACATATTCGTCAGAAACAAAACCCATAAGACCATCACCGTTATAAGCGATATTGACCCAACCAGGCTCAACCCAATTCACTCTGAAATATGTACCAATCGGCAAAGTGGCGAGAATTTCTGCATCCACAGAAGCAGATGCTCTTACGTTTAGGTTGCTAGCATTAACCACACAGTAGAGTTGACCAAAGTCACAGGGCTCTTCTGTAGCGGAAGCCGGCATTATTGCAAAAGTAGATACTACGACGAATGCGCAGATTGCTGCCATCATTCTCTTGATATTACCTTTTTTTAAACTCAAAATAAAACCTCCAAAATTTTTAAAAAAGTTATGCTTAGTTTTCCAACTTCACTTCCTTCCAGCACATATTCTTTTGATGTTTGTTTGTTAAATCTCAAACAAACTCGAGGATATTATATACCCTTTCTGTGGAAAAGTCAACCTTTAAGGCGGAAAAAGCCCCTAAAAACGCCATTTTTGAGAAAAAGAGACCTGTGGAAAACCCCGTGGCATCAAGGATTGCGGAAATTGTGAACAAATTGTTAACATTTTCGATTTTTGATAAAAATATGTGAAAAAAAGGAAAAAATCAAGGTGTTTTTCTTAAAAACCAAGGGGGAAATAGGTTTTGACAAATGATGAACGATCTGTTATACTATATAGGAAGTCATACACGCGAAAAGTGGTACTTTGGAAAGGATGATTGATTTTGGATACATTGCCTCCGCGATCGTTGGTGTTGATTTTGGGTGCTTTCTTGCTTTGGGGTTTTCTAACTGCCTTTGCAAGAGAGGCCAGTATCGCCATCAATGATAAGAAACTGGCACAGTTGGCTGAGAACAACAGAAAAGCGGCACGGTTACATCAATATTTGGAAAAGGATTCTTCCGGATTGGTTGGTGTGATGGAACTGCTGGAATACGCCTTAGCGTGTTTATTCTCGGTAATTTTAGTGCTGGGTTTTGCAGGAAAGACGGTAGCACAGTTTCAAACGTGGGGATTAGACTCTGTCTTTGGTGCCAATAGTTTGGTAATTTTGATATTTACTCTCATTGTCGTATTTTTCTATCTGGTATTCTGGAAACAACTGCCTGAGCGATTTGCGGCGAAGTTTGCGGATGCGGCGGCGGTTTTCTTTGCAAGTTATAGTATCCTGGTTGCAAAGATAGGAAAACCGTTTTTGTGGATACCGACTTTGGTTTCTAATGTAATCGCACGGATTTTTGGGATCAATCCTCATGATTTAGAAGAGGAAATTACCGAGGAAGAAATCCGTATGCTGGTGGATATTGGTTCGGAAAGCGGCGCCATTGATGACGATGAAAAAGAGATGATTCATAACATCTTTGAAATGGATGATAAGCCGGTCAAGGATATTATGACCCACCGGACCGAGGTCTGTCTTTTATGGAAAGAGGACAGTTTAGAAGATTGGAAACAGTATATTGACGAAACTGCCCATACCAGATACCCGGTTTGCGATGATGAGATTGACAATGTGGTTGGTACCGTCAACAGCCGTGATTTTTACCGGTTTTTATTAAACGGCGGTAAGAGGGAAGAGTTAGAAAGCATTTTCAGAAAACCCCATTTTGTTCCGGAGAGCATGAAAGCCGATGAACTTTTCTCCCGAATGCAGGAAGAAAACACCCACATGGTTGTAGTGATGGATGAGTACGGCGGTTTTCAGGGGGTTGTAACCCAGAAAGATTTGTTGGAAGAAATTGTAGGTGAACTCTACAGCGAGGACGAAGAACCGGAACTGGAACAGGATATTACTTTAATCGGAGAAAATACTTGGAAAATTCGAGGTTCTGCTGAGATTGATGATGTGGAAAAGGAATTGGATATTGAAATTCCGGAGGGGGATTATAACACCTTTGCCGGACTGATTCTGGACGCCATAGAAACCTTGCCGGAAGACGGCGAGACCGTGGAAACGGAAATTGAGAATATGCAGATTCGGGTAACATCGGTGGCAGAACATCGTATTGAAGAAGCGGTGGTTTGCTTGAAAGAAATCAAAGAGCAAACGGAAGAAGAATAACCAAAACGCCGCAACCGGAATGGGTGCGGCGTTATGATATCATGAGGTGATAGAAATGAAAACCGGATTGGTACTGGAAGGCGGAGCCATGCGGGGTATGTTTACCGCCGGTATTTTAGATGTCTTTATGGAAAACGGAATTGAGTTTGACGGAGCGGTGGGGGTATCTGCCGGTGCGGCATTTGGTTGTAGTTTCAAGTCCAGACAGATTGGCAGAACCATACGCTATAACAAAAAATACTGTGGTGATAAACGGTATTGCAGTCTTTGGTCACTGATTAAGACCGGAGATATGTATGGGGTAGACTTTTGTTATCGGGAACTTCCGGAAGAGTTAGATATCTTTGATAACGATGCCTATGACCAAAACCCCATGGAGTTTCATGTTGTAGCCTGTGATGTGGAAACAGGGAAACCTATCTATAAAAAATGTAATAAAGTCAGAGAGGGCCTTTTAGATTGGTTACAGGCATCAGCGTCTATGCCTTTGGTTTCCAGAATCGTGGAGATTGACGGACACAAACTATTAGATGGCGGTATCTGTGATTCCATTCCTCTTAGATACTTTGAAGAGATGGGCTATGACAGAAATATCGTGGTTCTTACCCAACCTGCGGAATACCGGAAGAAAACCAATGGGGCAATGCCTTTGATTCGATTTTTCTTAAAGAAATATCCCAAGGTTATCGAAGCCATGGAAAACCGACATCTTATGTATAACGAGCAGGCAGATTATGTGGCAAAGCGAGAGGCAACGGGAGAAATTTTAGTGCTTCGGCCAAAGACAAAACTGGACCTTTCCCGGACCGAAAAAAATCCGGATAAGCTGCAGGCTGCCTATGATTTAGGACGGGAAACAGCCTTAGAGCGGCTTGATGAAATCAAAGAGTTTTTAATCAAAGAATAGGAGTTGTTGATATGATTAAAACAAAAAGTGAAATTCGGGTAACCACCTATAAAAACCAAAAGGGCGGCACCCAGATGCTCTTTTCTCACTTGGGAGATTTTGAGGGTATCTGTCCTGACATCCGGCTGTTTGTGAAAGTATCCTTAAAGCCGGGGGAGGAAGTAGAATACCACATCCACGAGGGAGAATCCGAGAGTTATTATATTATCTCCGGCAGAGGCATCTATAATGACGGCGGAATCGAGAGAGAAATTGAGGCAGGAACTGCCACATTCACCCCCTCTGGTTGCAGCCATGGCATTAAAAATATCGGCACAGAACCTCTGGAATTTATTGCTTTGATTTTAGGCGATTAAATTCTTGACCCAACGTGAAATCCCTGTTATGATAAAAGAAAGGAGTGATGGTATGGATACCCGTGTTGCAGTGATTAGTATTATTGTAGAAAACCCGGATTCTGTCGGCCAGGTCAATGACCTTTTGCACACATATAGCGAATGGATTATTGGCAGAATGGGAATCCCCTATCGGCAAAAAGAAATGAATATCATCAGTGTAGCGGTAGATGCACCGCAAGATACCATCAATTCCCTGACCGGCAGCCTTGGTAAATTAGAGGGTATTACCGCCAAGGCAGCTTATTCTAAAGTATAAAAACAAATTCAATCTAAAAAGAAAGACCCAGGTCTGACTTTAAAGAAAGGATGAAAACTATGGCACAATATAACCCAAAATCCTTAAAAGCAGAGGAATTCATCAGTCACGAAGAAATCCTCGAAACTCTGCGCTATGCAGAGGAAAACAAAAATAATGTAGAACTGATCGACAGCCTTTTGGAAAAGGCACGGCCGAAAAAGACAGAAACCGGCGTGCATTGTGAGGGACTCAACCACAGGGAGGCATCGGTGCTTTTAGCCTGTGAAATCCCGGAAAAAAATGAAGAAATTTTCCGCCTTGCCGAAGAAATCAAGATGGCATTTTACGGCAACCGGATTGTCATGTTTGCGCCTCTTTATTTGTCTAATTATTGTGTTAATGGCTGCGTGTACTGCCCTTACCATGCAAAGAATAAGACAATTCCCCGAAAGAAACTGACCCAGGAAGAAGTGAGAGCCGAGGTCATTGCCCTCCAGGATATGGGTCATAAGAGATTGGCGATTGAGGCCGGGGAAGACCCGGTGAATAACCCCATTGAATATATCTTAGAATGTATCAAGACCATTTATAGTGTTCACCATAAAAACGGCGATATCCGCCGTGTGAATGTGAATATTGCGGCAACTACCGTAGAGAACTACCGGAAATTAAAAGATGCCGGTATCGGCACCTATATCTTGTTCCAGGAAACCTATCATAAAGAAAGTTATGAAACCCTGCACCCCACAGGACCGAAACATAATTATGCCTATCATACCGAGGCGATGGACAGAGCCATGGAGGGCGGAATTGATGATGTGGGTCTGGGCGTTCTCTTTGGATTGGAACTCTATCGCTATGAATTCGCAGGTCTCCTGATGCACACCGAGCATTTAGAGGCGGTGCATGGAGTGGGGCCCCATACCATTTCGGTACCCAGAATCAAAAAGGCAGACGATATTGACCCATCGGTATTTGATAATGGCATCTCCGATGAAATCTTTACCAAGTTGATTGCTTGTATTCGTTTGGCAGTTCCCTATACCGGCATAATTATCTCTACCAGAGAATCGGAAGAGGTAAGAAGAAAGGCCCTGCAGGTAGGTATTTCTCAAATCAGCGGCGCATCCAGAACGTCGGTTGGTGGTTATACCGAGGAGGTAAGACCTACCGATACCGAACAGTTTGATGTGTCCGACCAGAGAACCTTAGACGAAGTGGTACGTTGGCTGATGGAAATGGGTTTTATTCCGTCGTTCTGTACGGCATGTTATCGGGAGGGCAGAACCGGTGACCGGTTTATGAGCCTTTGTAAAAGCGGCCAGATCTTAAATTGTTGCCATCCTAATGCCCTGATGACTTTGTCTGAGTTTTTAGAAGACTACGCCAGCGAGGAAACCAAAAAGGTTGGCTATCAGATGATAGAAGAGGAACTTACTAAAATCCCCAAAGAGAAAGTCCGTGGCATTGCAGAACAGAATATCTTTGATATTAAAAATTCCAACCGCAGAGATTTTCGATTTTAGCAACAAAAAAAGAACCGCAGTTGCGGTTCTTTTTTTTGTTCATTTCTTATTTTGCAATCACAATGGTGAGTGCTGCACTCTGGGGAGGAATGCTGAAAGTGGAAGCAGCGCTATGGGTGCCGGAGATGGTCATGCCAACTTCCAAATCCTCTAAGCGATAGATTCTTCTGTTCATTTCGTGCTTGATTTCGGTTTCTTCGCTTACGATTAAACGAACAGCGCCCTCTTCCTGTGCTTCACCAACCAGAACGCTCTCGCCGTCAATCTCAGTGATAACACCGGAGAAAGCAACGGCTTCTTCTGCTTCAATCTCACCATCGCTGCCAGCCTCTAATTCAGGCATATCTACCGGGAGGTTTTGGATGATGATTTTGATAGCGGTGGTCTGTGCAGGAATACTTGCGGTCATTGCCGGGCTGTATTCTACGCCAAGAGTCATATCCTTTGCAATCAAGGAAGCGTCTTCAACATTACCTTCGTTGTTTACGATTTCGGTGTTCTCGTCAATCTTAACCAGAACATCTCCAAGATAACTGTCAGATACTAAGATACCGTCCTCGGTAACTTCGGTTACAGTAACGATGCTGGGGTTTACGATTTTGTAAGTGCCGTCTTCGTTCACGCTATAGTAACCGCCGATGATGTCGGTGATAAAGGAAGCAGGAACGTGGGTAACACTATCATTGACCAGAACCGGAGCGGTACCCAAAGATTGGGGAGCACGACGGCTGAACGTGTAAGCATCTTCGCCGATTGCCATCTGAATGAACTGAGCACCCTTTTCCAAGGTAATTGCCTGACCTTCTTCAATCCAGGTTACGGTATAACCAAGACCTTCTGCAACAGCACGGAGGGGGATTAAAACCAACTCACCCTCAGTAACAACGGCAACGCCGTCTACGGTTGCGCCATTGATAACAGGTAATGCATCGGTTTCTGCCGGAGCACTGATGAGAACAGGTGCTTCATCAACAGCAACCTCGGTAGCAAAAACAGCACCGGTTGCCAAAAGGCTAACTACGGTCATAGGTACTACGATTTTTTTTAAAACGTTTTTCATCTTTTTTTCTCCTTTTTATTTGAAAGATTTATTATTTTTGTGCTTTACATATAGGTTAGACGTGATGTGTTTCAAAAAGTTCCAACAAATTTAAAAAAAATTTAAAATATTGCGGGCGATTCGTGAATCGCCCCTACACTTAATCACCCGAAAAAATTGTAGGGTCCGGCGTCCTCGACGGACCGTTGTGGTTTGGTTATTTTTTAGGTAACATTGAAGTCGAGGAGAAACCTTGTAAAAAGCCGCCCAAGGGCGGCTTTTCGGTTATTCTTCCTCAGTAAAGGCAAAGCCGATTTGTTCAATGCCTTTATCCTCATCACGCATTAAGGTGCCGGCGGCAGGAATGTTCCGGCTCCGGTACCGACCGTTATCGGCAATGCCGTCTGTGACAAATGCTGCCGATTGAATCTTCGCATTCTTCCGTAGGGTCATGACCTGGACGCCCTGACTGCTCCGGGTGGTCTTTTCCGGAATCTTCTCGGTATTGACTGCCAGAGCCTTGTCGTTGTTGCTGATTAAAATAATATCAGAATCTTGTGGCAGGAAGAGAATCTTCACAAGGGGGGATTTGGTAGAGAAACCATTGGTCAACTTTTTCCGGTTGGACTTGGTTGCATAACTGGAAAGAGGAATCTTAGCACACTTTCCATTTTCAAAGCAGAAGAGGAGGTGACCGCTGTAATCTTTACTCAGTATCATACCAATGATATCTTCTTTTTCTGTCATGCCAATAATATTAGGTATAAACTCACCCAACTGGCTGGCTTTGCCGTCAGGGATATCATAGGCGTGTATCTTATACACATCGCCGTTTCCGGCAAAGAAGAGAATCTCCGCCCGATTGGTGGTTTCTTCTTCCTGAACCATCACATCATCATCTTTCAAGCGCTGTTCGCCGGCAGAACGAAGAGAAACCAGAGAAATCTTCTTGATATAGCCGTCTTTGGTTCTGAAAAGATGAATGTTATAATCTTCGATCATTTGAGATTCATCAGGAAGTTCTACATCTTCATCAGCAATCAGGACAGTTCGTCGATCAGTGCCATATTTTTTGGCGGCTTCCCGCAGTTGCTTTTCGATGATTTTATTCACCTTTGCCTTGCTGTTTTGGATGGATTCCAGTTCAGCAATTTCTTCTTTTAATTTTTCAATCTCTGCAGTCCGCTTTAAAATGTAGTCTTTGTTTAAGTTTCTCAACTTGATTTCTGCCACATATTCCGCCTGAATCTCGTCAATGCCAAAACCTTTCATCAAGTTGGGAACAACTTGTGCATCTTCCTCGGTCTCCCGAACAATTTTGATGGCTTTGTCAATGTCCAATAAAATCAGTTCCAGACCCTCTAAGAGATGGAGTTTTTCTTTCTTCTTGGCAATATCATAGGCAACGCTTCTAAGAACGCAACGACGGCGGAACCGGAGCCATTCCGATAAAATATCGTTGACGCCCAAAACCAGCGGAGAACCCTCCACCAGAATATTAAAGTTACAGCCAAAACTATCCTGGAGGGGTGTCATCTTAAAGAGTTTGTTCATCAGTTTGTCCGGGTCAGTGCCCCGTTTTAAATCAATGGTAAGTTTCAAACCCTTTTTATCGGTTTCGTCACGGATATCAGAAATTTCTTTGAGTTTTCCGGCTTTCACCAAATCCACAATTTTTTCCACAATGGCTTCTACCGTGGTGGTGTAGGGGATTTCCTTGATATCAATGCAGTTTTGCTTTTTGTCATATTCATATCTTGCCCGGAGTTTGAAACTTCCCCGACCGGTTTTATAAATTTCCTGCATTTCTTCTTTATTATATAACAGAGCACCCCCAAAGGGGAAGTCCGGCGCCGGCATAACTTCAGATAAGTCACATTCCGGGTCTTTCATCACAAGGCAGGTAGCCTCGCACAGTTCCTTTAAATTAAAACTGCAAATGTTAGATGCCATACCTACCGCAATACCCTGATTGGGGTTTGCCAATACATTGGGGAAAGTGGTAGGAAGAAGTACTGGCTCTTGCATGGTGCCGTCATAGTTGTCCACAAAGTCAATGGTGTCTTTATCCATATCCCGGAAAATTTCGCTGCAAACTTTGGAAAGTTTTACCTCGGTATACCGGGACGCAGCATACGCCATATCCCTGGAATACTGCCGACCAAAGTTACCCTTAGAATCTACCAAAGGAAGAAGCAGAGAACCGTTGCCTTCGGTCAGACGAATCATGGTTTCGTAAATAGCCTGGTCACCATGGGGGTTTAAGCGCATAGTCTGTCCCACCACGTTGGCAGATTTGGTGCGGTTGCCGGAAAGTAGACCCATCTTATACATGGTATAGAGCAGTTTCCGGTGAGAGGGTTTAAAACCGTCAATCTCCGGAATGGCACGGGAAATGATAACGCTCATGGCATAGGGCATATAGTTTTTTTCCAGAGTTTCGGTAATCTGTTGCTCTGCAATGATTGGATTTTTCATGGGTTATCAACTCCTTTACATCACATCGGTCAGGTCAATGAATTCATGACCAAAGTTGGCAATATGTTCTTTTCTGCCGGCAAGATTATCACCAAGTAACAGGTCAAACATCTCCTGGGTCTTTACCACATCGTCCGGCATCACTTTAATCAGCCGCCGGGTTTCCGGGTTCATGGTGGTTTCCCACATCATTTCCGGTTGGTTTTCACCAAGACCTTTGCTTCTTTGAATGGTGTACTTCTGCCCCTCTAATTTGCCCATAATTTCCGCTTTCTCTGCTTCGTTAAAGGCAAAGTAGGACTTGTCCTTACAAGTAATCTCATAAAGGGGAGATTCTGCAATATAAACATAGCCTTTATCAATCAAGGTAGGGGTCAGCCGATAAATCATGGTCAAAATAAGAGTTCGAATCTGGTATCCATCCACATCGGCATCGGTACAGATGATAATTTTGCTCCAACGAAGGTTGTTGAGGTCAAAGGAATTCAGTTCCTTATTATGCTTGTTGTTAATTTCAACACCGCAGCCTAAAACCTTTAAAAGGTCCACAATAACGTCACTTTTAAAGATTTTATCGTATTCTGCTTTCAGACAGTTGAGGATTTTGCCCCGGATGGGAATGATAGCCTGGAATTCACTATCCCGACCCAACTTACAAGCACCCAACGCCGAATCACCCTCTACGATATAGACTTCTCGACGGGTTACATCTTTGCTGCGGCAGTCCACAAACTTTTTCACCCGGTTGGCAACGTCTAAGGTTCCCCCCAGTTTCTTTTTTACATTGATTCTGGTTTTTTCAGCCGTTTCCCGGCTCCGTTTGTTTACTAAAACCTGATCACAGATTTTTTCCGCGTCCAGTTTGTTTTCAATAAAGTAAATATTTAACTGTTCCCGAAGAAAATCGGTCATGGCATCCTGGATGAACTTGTTGGTAATGGCTTTTTTGGTCTGGTTGGCATAACTGGTTGCCGTAGAGAAAGAGTTGCTCACCAGAACCAAACTGTCTTCTACGTCGGCAAATTGTATTTTCGATTCGTTTTTGGTGTATTTATTGTTTTGTTTTAAATACTGATCAATGGCATAGACAAAGGCGTTTCTGACAGCCTTGTCCGGAGAACCGCCGTGTTCCAAGTGGCTGGAATTGTGGTAGTATTCCAAAGTGTTATAAGCATTATTAAAGCAAAAAGCAAACTGCATTTTTACCTTGTAATCTGCCATGTCTTCCCGGTCACGACCCTTGCGCTCTGCCTCGATACTATAAACAGAGGTTAAGGCTCTTTCGCCGGCAAGTTCGCTCACATAGTCAACAATACCATTTTCGTAGTAATATTCAAAGGTTTCAAAAACCCCGGGGGAGGTTTCATTCTTCAAAGTGAATTTAAGACCGGAGTTGACTACTGCCTGTCTTTTTAAAATGTCCTGATAAAATTCCAGAGAAATATTGATATCGGTGAAAACTTTTAAGTCCGGTTTCCAATGAATCCGGCTGCCGGTATGACGGTGGCGGAAAGGGGTCTTGGTAAGACCACCTTTGTTTTCGCCCTTTTCAAAATGCAGGTTGAATTTGTGGTTGTCCCGAAGAATCTCCACATCCATAAACTCAGAACTGTACTGGGTGGCACAAGCACCAAGACCGTTTAAACCTAAGGAATATTCATAATCACCGCCGGCATTGTTCTTATATTTGCCGCCGGCATATAATTCACAAAAGACCAGTTCCCAGTTATATTTCTTTTCTTTTTCGTTATATTCTACCGGAATGCCGCGGCCAAAATCCTCTACCTCGATAGACATATCTAAGTATCGGGTTACATGGATGGCAGTACCATAACCCTCTCTGGCTTCGTCAATGGAGTTGGAAAGGATTTCAAACATGGAATGTTGACATCCCTCAATGCCATCGGAACCAAAGATAACCGCTGGGCGCTTCCGGACACGGTCTGCTCCTTTGAGGGAGGAAATACTGGTATTATCGTATGTTTTTACAGCCATGGATTCAACCTCCGAAAACCGGGAAACCCGGTTAAGTATCGTAAGAATCAGGCAATTCCACAAGAAAATGCCTATCATTTCATATTCTACCACAAAATATTGCGGTTGTAAAGAAAAAAATAGACAGGGAAATTTCCCTGTCTAAGTCATCATTGAATCAGTTGTGGATTAAAATTGATATTATACTCATTGCTCAGTACCACCCAGTTTTGGGGGAATTCCCGCATGGAATTCCAGTAGCCAAGACCAAGTAACCCATACTCTCGTGCCAAGTCCAGTTTTGCCTGAATGCTTCGGGCATCCTCAAACCAGACTTCATGAAGATTACCATTGTCATCGGTGTAGCGAAACCAGGGGGATTTGGAAGTTTCGTCAAACTGAATTTCTGCGCCATACTGTCGTGCCAGACTCACCGCCTCAACAGGAGAAAGAGAGGGGGCACCGGGATTTCCTCGCTCATAGGGCAGAGTCCAATCATAGCCATAGGTAGGAATCCCTAAGAAAATTTTATCCCGGGAAACCCGTGTCAGGGCATAATCCACCACCCGCCGGACATTCTGAATGGGAGCAACTGCCAAGGGCGGCCCGAAAGTATATCCCCATTCATAAGTCATCAAAAGTACGGCGTTGGCAGCGGCGCCAATGCCGGGATAGTCGTGACCCTCGTATAAAACACCCTGTTGGTTGTCGCTGGTTTTGGGTGCCAATGCAGAGAGAAGAGGATAACCCAGGGGATTCAGGCGTAGCCGGAGATTTTGCAGAAAGGCAATGTAATCATAGCGTTCTTCCGGATAGATGAATTCAAAATCTACGTCCATGCCCTGATAGCCTTTGGCTTCTATGGTTTGTAAAATCTCGTTGATGAGTTGTTCTTGTTTTGCTTGGTCATTAAAAATCAAACTGGCGCGTTCGTTGCTGAAATTCCCTGCTTCTGTGAGGGTGGAAAGATGAAGCAGGGGTTTTGCCTCGTATTCCGAAGTAATGGACAGTAATTCTTCATCTTGTAGGTCCAACAAATTTCCGGCAGCGGTAATACCATAACTAAAAGGGGTAAAATAAGAGAGATAGGGCAGCTGTTCCCGCAGTAAGTCAGGCTCTATGTAGGGATAAGCATAACTGTTGGTAATAAAAGTTCCCTTTGAGCCCTGGTTTTGATAGCGGATGACCAGTTCCAGACCCGGCGGGATATTTGCAACCCCGCCTAAAATATAATTATTCCGAAACAACTGATAGACTGATGTTCCATAAGTGGTTGCAATATCATACAGGGTTTCTCCGGGTTGTACTCTGTGTATGGTTTCCGGTTGACCGACGACAATCGCCTGTCCTACGACCAGAGAATCATCAGAGGAAAGACCGTTATCAGCAAGAAGATTAGGAAACGGTACGCCGTACCTTGTAGCAAGTGCCGTCATGGTATCTCCCGGTGTTACAATATGAATTATCATTGGATTCCCTCCCGCGTTGTTCTAATTAATATATATACAAATCGGGAAAGAATATGATAGATAAAAAATCCGCAATCCATTTGGATTGCGGATTTTTTTGAAATCTTAGTCTGCGGTATAAGGCATCAATGCAACCTGTCTTGCTCTCTTGATAGCAACCGTAAGTTGTCTTTGATGTTTCGCACAACAACCGCTGATTCTTCTGGGAAGAATCTTAGCACGCTCGGTCACGTATCTTCTCAGTTTTGCAACGTCCTTATAATCGATATGATCAACCTTGTCTACACAAAAAGCACAAACCTTACGCTTGGGTCTTCTTGCTCTGGGTCTGTCATTTCTTCTTTCTTCAGCCATTTCGGTTCGCCTCCTTTAAATCAAATTAAAACGGAAGGTCATCGTCAGTATCAAGAAGGGGAGTAAAGGCGTCGTCTGCCGGACTATCCGGAAACGCAGGAACTGCAGGTGCCGCTACAGGGGCGCCAGAGGATGCTCCGCCTCCAAAAGAGGAAGAACCATCTTGGGCACGCTTGCTCTCGCCGAAACTTACCTCGTTTACTACAACCTCGGTTGCATAATTTTTCTTTCCGTCCTGACCTTCCCAGGTTCTGGTCGCGATACGACCAACGACAATAATCATCTTGCCCTTCTCGAAATAATTGCTGATGAATTCAGCAGTCTTATTCCAAGCAACGCAGTTGATAAAGTCAGTCTGCCGTCTTTCCCCGTAACCGTTATCTACGGCAACAGAAAAACTGCAAACAGGAGTTCCTGCACCAGTGTGGCGCAACTCCGGGTCCCGTGTGAGTCTGCCCATAATAATTGCTTTGTTAATCATAGACTAGTCCTCCTCACGTCTGATCACGATGTCACGGATAATACCGTCGGTAATACCGTAGACACGCTCCAGTTCAACAGGGAAATCAGGTTTTGATTTAAAGTTAACCAAAACATAATAGCCTTCTGTCAGATCATTGATCGGGTAAGCGAGTCTGCGTTTGCCCCATTCGTCAACGCTTTCGATCTCACCGTGCTTCTCAATCAATGACTTGAACTTCTCAACCAAAGACGTAATTTCTTCTTCAGTCTTTGTTGCATCCACCACAAAAATGGTTTCATACTTGTTGATTGCTTCTGCCATGATTTAGTCACCTCCTTTTGGACTTTGACCCTTGCCTTATGCAAGAGTAAGGATTTGTTCAATAACTTTGATATTATAGTATAAATTTTTGGAAATGTCAAGCATAATTCTAAAAATTTCTCATAGGTATTAGACAAGCCTAAGAAAAAAGGAGGAAGTAACATGAAACGAATGGTTCTTGGTATTTTTTTGGTGTGTATGATGATTTTTTTGATTCCCCTTATGATGGAACCAATCTTGGTGGCAATTTTAGAAAAAGAGCCGGTTCCGGTATCCGCAGAGCCGGAAGTAACGGAGGTTTCTAATCTTCTGCCGGAAGAGGGAACGATTACCCTATATCGCACAGCCACGGGAAAGATAGAAACCATCAACTTTGAAAATTACATAGCCGGCATGGTAGAACAAGAAATGACAGGGGAATATCACAAGGAGGCGTTAAAAGCACAAGCCGTGGCGGTGAGGAGTTACATGTTAAGTAAACTCCGGGACTATCAAAAAGAAAAGCCAGAAAGCCACCAGGGGGCAATGCTTTGTGATGACTTTTATCATTGCAGAAGTTGGAAGCCTTTAGAGGAAGAAAAAATCCTCCAGGCAGTCGAGGAAACCCACGGAGAGTATCTTGCCTATGAGGGGGAAGTTATCAAGGCGTATTTCCATAAAATCAGCAATGGCAAAACGGAAAATGTGGAAGATGTCTGGGGTGTTTCCATTCCTTATCTCCGGTCGGTGGAAAGTCCGGAAGATGTTCGGGCGGACGGGTATCGCAGCCGGGTGTTTTATCCCAAAGCCGCCTTTTATAGTGTGATGCGGGGACTTCGCCCCAACCTCCAACTGCCGGAAACATTAGAAAATATCAGTTTTACGGGAAAATATTTTCAAGGGGGCGGGTTAGAATCTATCACCATTTTTGGTGAAAAATTTACCGGGAAAGAATTGCAAGAGGCATTTCGATTGCGCAGCAGGGCTTTTTCTCTCTCCTTTTCGGAGGAGCAGGCAGTCTTTGATGTGAAAGGTTACGGGCACGGAGTTGGAATGAGCCAGTTTGGCGCCAAAAAGATGGCGGAAGAGGGAAAAGATTATCAGGAAATCCTATTGCATTATTACCAGGGTGTTTCTCTCAAACAGTTGTGATAACAAGGGGTATCCTTAACGTTTTAATGTAGGTTTACAATAGATGTGTTACACTGCACAATATTTTGGTATGATTTTCAATCCTAACAAAATATTGTGTTCAAAAAAGAATACGGAAACTTTCCAAAATATGTTATAGTTAAGTTACCACACCAAACTATACAAAGAAAGGTTTCCGTATATGAAAACCATAACACAAACTATGAGATTTAGGCAAGCATTAATTGAATATTCTTTTAAAAACGGAGTAACCAAAGTTGCCATTCGCTATAAAGTTAACCGTCAATATGTTTATCGTTGGCGTAAAAGGTATGATGGAACTCTGCAATCCTTAGCCGATAAATCGCATAGACCTCACCATCATCCAAACCAATATACACCTGAAGAACTAAAATTAATTTCTGATATGCGCAAACGAAACTCACATGCAGGTTTAGTCGTCTTTTGGGTAAAACTTCGTCAGAGAGGATATTCTCGCTCCATAACAGGTCTTTATCGTGTTTTGCGCAGGCAAGGACAAATGGCTGTTAAACCGCCCAATCCTAAATATATACCAAAACCTTACGAGAAAATGCTTTATCCGGGACAACGAGTTCAGGTTGATGTTAAAGTTGTACCTACTGCTTGTATTGTCGGCGAAGCTCAAGGTGAGAAGTTTTATCAATATACCGCTATCGACGAATATTCAAGATATGGCAAAGTTGAACGCTCGCACCGTAAAGATAATGAATATTTCTATGTTACACATAGATTTTATTCGTTTGATGATTTTGCAAAACAATTAAAAGTGCATAACTATAACTACAACAAGTTTCCGATGTGTCCCCTAAATTGGAAAGCTCCTGCTGATTATATTAAAGCTTTCCTCGAAGATGGCGAAGTTTTTCAATTAATTTTGTAACACATCATTAACAACCTACATTATTGGAAAATATAATTAACGTTTTAAAATATTGACTTTGATGTAAAATTATAGTATAATAATGGGTAAGAAAGAATTTGTAATAGGAGGGGTTTTCATGGCGGGAAATACGATTATTACCATTGCACGGCAATTTGGTTCCGGCGGCCGAGAGGTTGCAAAGAAAGTTGCAGAGAAGATGGGAATTGCATTTTATGACAAAGAGTTGATTGGCTTAGCCGCGAAAGAAAGCGGTCTTTCGGAAGCCATGTTTGATGGAATAGAAGAAAAAGCCACCAGCAGTCTTTTGTATTCTCTGGTTATGGGAATCCAGTCCAGTAACGGTGCCTATTACCGGTACGGCGATACCCTCAACGCAGACGGACTCTTCAGAATTCAATCTCAGGTCATTCGCAATCTGGCGGAGAAAGGTTCTTGTGTCATTGTGGGCCGTTGTTCTGACGATGTTTTGCGGGAACATCCCAGACTTGTTAATGTTTTTGTTCATGCAGATGCTCCGTGGCGAGTAAAGAGAATTATGGAGGTTTACAATCTCAAGGAGCGGGATGCGGAAAACATGATGAATAAGACGGATAAACGCCGAGCATCTTTCTATAATTTTTATACCAGCAGGGTGTGGGGAAACGTGGGCAATTACCACCTGTCCATTGATACATCGAAAATCACCCTTGACCAGGCGGCTGATTTGATTGTGGACTATGCCAAAATGGCGTATGAGGGATAGTAAATTATTATATTTTACATATGGAGGAAGAAAATGAAGTACTCGGAACAATTTAAAGCAAGAAAAGATTTGCTGCAAAAGAAAAAAGTGTGCGTTGGTTTTGACGGATTTATTGATTTAGTAATCCGCCCTGTGAAAACTCGTACCGATGAGAAAACCTGCACCTATTTTCCCACCATTGACCAGTTTGGGGATAAAATCACCAGCCTGGCAGGTAGAAGCGGAAATATCGAACTGATTGTAAACAGCACCGATTTTGGGGGATGTGGTCCTCACTATGCAAACGGTCTTGCCAACATGGGCGTTGCTTGTACCTGTATTGGTGCTATGGGCTATCCGGAAAAGAGCCCTGTTTTTGATTTGAATGAAAATTGTAAAACCATCAGTATCTGCGAGCCTGGCTATTCCTATGTGTTTGAGTTTGGCGATGGCAAGGTAATTATGAGCGATATTGAGAAAATCAGTCAAATGCGGTGGGATGATTTGATTTCCCGCATCAGCATTGATGACATGGTTGCCTACTTTGATGCTGCGGATATCATTACTTTGGTGAATTGGAGTTACTTGGTACACTTCCATGAAATCTATGAAAAGTTTTTGGAAATTGTGATGCCCAAACTAAGCAAAAAAGACAGAAAAATCTATATTGATATTGCAGATTGCGCGAAACGCCAGCCTGATGAAATTAAGGCCGCTCTTAAAATGTTTGGTCGTTACAGCGCCTATGCACCCACCTATCTGGGGCTCAATAAGAGTGAGGCTATGGTGATGCACTCCGTCTTGTGCGAAGGGGAATATGGCGGTTCTTTGGCTACGGCAAGAGCCATTAAGGAATATTCCGGTATCGGTACGGTTGTGATTCATCCGGTTGATAGTTCTGCGGCAGTTTTTGACGGCGGAGAATTAGAGATACCGGGAATCCTGTGTGAGAACCCGAAAAAAACCACCGGTGGCGGTGATAACTTTAATTCCGGTTTCTGTGCAGGGCTTTTGGCAGAACTGGATGTAGAGGACTGCCTGATCAGTGGTATGACCACCTCTTACCTATATGTAAAGAATGGCAAATGCAATAGTTTTGAGGACATTTGCGAGGCCATGAAAATGTATGATAAGGAATAATCCTATCAATAAAAAATAACCACCCGTAGGGTGGCTATTTTTTTATCGGATACCATAGTTTTCAATGATATAGTCCATATCTTTATCGCCTCTGCCGGATAGGTTAATTAAGACAGAACCTTTGCCCATGGTCTTGGCAAGTTTGATGCCATATGCCACGGCGTGAGAACTTTCAATTGCCGGGATGATACCTTCCATCCGGGAGAGGGTGAAGAATGCATCAATGGTTTCTTCGTCATTGATAACATCATATTTCACTCTGCCAAGGTCGTGCAAAAAGGCATGTTCCGGACCGCTGGATGGATAGTCCAGACCGCTGGCTACCGAGTAAACGGGAGCCGGTTCGCCGTTTTCGTCTTTTAACATAATGCTGTTAAAGCCATGCATAATTCCCTCGGTGCCATAGGCAAGACTTGCAGCATGGTCGCCCAAATCAGTACCACGGCCCAGGGGTTCAATGCCGTAGATTTCTACCGGGTCATTTAAGAATCCGGAGAAGATACCCATGGCGTTGGAGCCGCCGCCCACACAAGCCACAACGGCGTCAGGAAGTTCGCCGGTCATTCCCAAAAACTGCTCTCTTGCCTCGATGCCAACCACGCTTTGAAAGTCCCGAACCATCATGGGGAAGGGGTGAGGACCCAAAACCGAACCAATACAATAGATGGCATCTTTATATTCTTTGGCATAGGCTGCAAAGGCAGCGTCTACCGCTTCTTTTAAGGTAGCCAGACCATGGGTGACTTCCACTACATTGGCACCTAAAATCTTCATTCTGGCAACATTGGGGGCCTGTTTTTGAATATCCACAGAACCCATATAGATATCACATTCTAAGCCAAAATAAGCAGCAGCGGTAGCCAACGCTACACCGTGCTGACCGGCACCGGTTTCTGCAATGACCTTTTTCTTGCCCATGTACTTGGCGAGAAGTGCCTCGCCCATACAGTGATTGAGTTTATGGGCGCCGGTGTGGTTCAAGTCTTCCCGTTTTACATAGAGCTGAACGCCGGTACCAATATTGTCAGACAGTCTCTCCAGGTGAGAAATAGGAGTAGGTCTGCCCTGGAATTCTTTACGGATTCTCCGGAGTTCGCTGATAAATTTACTGGATTTACAGATGGTGTAGTAAGCCTGGGTAATTTCCTCCATAGCCTTTTGAAGTTCCGGCGCAATATAGGCACCGCCGTATTTGCCAAAAAAGCCTTTGCTGTCCGGGTAATTTTTAAAGTATGTCGTAAAATCAATATCCTGATATTTCATAGTAGTATTCCTCCATAAAATAATGATTTGTTTTTAGATGATAAGAAAGGGTCACCATCGTTTGGTTAATAAAGACATAGGAAAACTCCTTTGGCTCTGCCAAAAAGAAAAAGTCCTTGACAGAGAGATATTCTGTCAAGGACGAATAAAACCTTATCCGCGGTGCCACCTTGTTTCACGGTACAAGCCGTGCCCTTTGCAGAGTACCAACATACTCCTGGCGTCTAACGTGAGCCCAACGTCAGTGCATTTAACACTGCCCTCAGCAGTCCATATTACGCAGAGAATCTTTGTGGAACTCACACCGCCATCCACTCGCTCAGAAAGACCGATTCTGCCTTTTTTCTGCCTCAACGGTTTATGATAATAAATTTTCAATTATTATAGCATCAATCTCTTGGTTTGTCAAGAATTTTATTGTAATTCATTGTGTAGAGCTGTTTTCACCATTGACAAAAAGGAGAAAGAGTGCTACAATAAAAGAGATTTTGATTAAAGAAAACAAACCATACTTTCCATTTACAAAAGACAAAGCGGCTTGTTTTAGCAAGCCGCTTTTCTGTGAAGTTTTTCGGTTGGGAGAAAGGGAGTATCGTTATGAGCACTTTATTATCGGTTTCTATTGCACTTTTGGGTGGTCTTTTGATGACAAGACTATTTAAGCCCTTAAAGTTACCCAGTGTAACGGCGTACCTGATTGCCGGTGTGTTAATCGGTCCATACTGCCTTGGCAGACTTGGTGTCCATGGGTTTGGATTTGAAAATGCAGAAGCGGTCCATGCCCTCGGTTTGGTTGCGGATGTTGCTCTGGGTTTCATTGCTTTCTCCATCGGCAGTGAGTTCCGGATGGAAGATCTCAAAAAAATCGGGAAACAGGCGTTTGTGATTGGTATCTTTCAGGCGTTGGTTGCAACCTTGTTCGTGGATCTTGCGCTGTTTGTGGTCCATATGATGATGCCGGATAAATTAACAGTACCTCAGTTGATTACCTTAGGCGCTATCGCAACGGCAACGGCGCCGGCAGCAACCTTGATGGTAGTTCGTCAGTATAAGGCAAAAGGTCCCCTGACAGATCTGCTCTTACCGATTGTTGCCTTGGATGACGCAGTGGGTTTGATTGTTTTTGCTGTGTCTTTTGGTATTGCAAAGACCCTGACAAGTGGACAGGTGGATATGGTTTCCATTATGGTAAATCCTCTTTTGGAGATCGTTTGTTCCTTAGGCCTTGGTGCTATCATGGGTTGGGTGCTGACCCAGATGGAAAAACTGTTTAATTCTAATACCAACCGTTTGAATATGTCCATTGCCTTTGTCTTTGTCACCGTTGCTCTTTCTATGCTTCAGTTTGAAATCGGTTCGGTACATGTTGGTTTTTCTTCTCTGCTTGTTTGCATGATGCTGGGTACCGTCTTTTGTAATATCTGTCCTCTCTCCCACGATATTATGGAGAGAACAGAAAAATGGACCTCGCCGCTTCTGGCAATCTTCTTTGTCATCAGTGGTGCAGAACTGGAATTAAATGTCTTTGCCGATTGGGCGATTGTGGTGATTGGCATGGTCTATATTCTTTTCCGTTCCTTGGGTAAGTACTATGGTACCTACGCCAGTGCCAAGGCTACTCAGTGTGCGCCGGCAATTTGTAAATACTTAGGCATCACCCTTTTGCCTCAGGCAGGTGTTGCTTTGGGTATGTGTACCATTGCTGCAGCCCAGTGGCCCAGCGAGGGTATACTGATTCGAAACATTACCCTGTTTGCTGTCTTGATCTATGAATTGTTTGGTCCCCTCTTGACCCGACAGGCATTGCAGGCAGCAGGAGATATTCAACCTATGAGCGAAGAGGTTAAGATGCGTCGTCAGCACAAACTTGCCTTGGCGAAAAAAACCACGGAGGAGTAAGAAAAAATCCGAACACCTGCGTGTTCGGATTTTTCTAAATAACGAGGGGGATGTAGAATGGGTGTTTTCAAAAATTCTTTTTGTTACCTAAAAAGTTTGCTGAAGTGGATTCTGGTGGCCATGGTGGTTGGACTTGCTGGCGGTGTTGTGGGAAGTATTTTTCATATCAGCGTGGACTATGTGACCGAACTCCGTGGGGAAAACCCCTGGGTTATTTATCTTTTGCCCGTAGGTGGTCTTGTGATTGCTGCCATGTACCGGATTTTTAAATCCAAAGGAAAATTGGATACTAACCGGGTTTTGGAGGCGGTGAAAACCGAAGAAAAAGTACCCTTAATTCTGACGCCGCTGATCTTTATCAGTACGGTAATCACCCATTTTCTCGGTGGCTCTGCCGGCCGAGAGGGAGCGGCTTTGCAGTTGGGCGGAAGTATTGGTTATAATATTGGAAAAGCGTTCCGTTTGAATCAAAAAGATAAACATATTATTGTGATGTCCGGGATGAGTGCTGTCTTTGCTGCCTTGTTTGGGACACCGATCACAGCAGCATTTTTTGCCCTTGAAGTGGTGCGTGTCGGGGTTATGTATTATGCAGGATTGGTGCCTTGTATCCTGGCTGCCATTGTTGCCTATGGCGTTTCTCTGGGGTTTGGTGTTTCATCGGTTCGTTTTACCAATGTAACGTTCCCGGAACTTTCCGCTGATATCTTATGGAGAGTGATGGCACTTGCCCTCCTTTGTGCCCTGGTCAGCATCCTGTTTTGCACTGCCATTAAACAATGCGAGAATTATGGCAAAAAAATCATGCCCAATCGGTATTTCCGTGGGTTTGTGGGCGGTGCTATCCTTGTTTTGCTGACCCTTTTGGTAGGAAATCATGATTACAATGGTGCCGGTATGAATATCATTACAGAAGCGGTTGGCGGTCAGGCAAAGGTGGAGGCGTTTCTCTTAAAAATCGTCTTTACTGCCATTACCATTGCGGCGGGTTTTCGGGGCGGAGAAATTGTACCCACCTTTTTTATCGGTTCTACCTTTGGATGTGTAGCCGGCGGGATGCTTGGTTTAGACCCGGGATTTGCGGCGGCTGTTGGACTGTTGCTCTGTTCTGCGGTGTGGTGAATTGTCCCATTGCCTCTATCTTGCTTGCCATGGAGTTGTTTGGTGCTGAGGGTATGTTATTCTTTGCCATTGCATGCGGAGTCAGTTATATGATGTCCGGATATTTTGGGCTCTATAAGAGTCAGGAAATTATTTATTCTAAATTAGATGAAGAATATGTAGATAGGAATACCAAATAAAGGAGTGAGTATATGGAAAGAAAAAGCGGTGTACTGATGCACATATCTTCTATGTTTGGTGATTTTTCCGTTGGAAGTTTTGGGGAAGAAGCCAGATATTTTATTGACTTTTTAAAAGATTGCGGATTTTCCTATTGGCAGGTACTTCCTTTTTGTATGGTAGATGAATGTAATTCTCCCTACAAATCTTATTCTACCTTTGGTGGAAACCCCTACTTTGTAGATTTGAATCTTCTCTTAAAAAAGGGATTGGTTACCGAAGAAGAACTTGCTGAGTACCGCCAGCAAAATCCCTATGTCTGTGAGTTTGTTCGTCTTTATCATACCAGGTTGGAACTTTTGAAAAAGGCGTCAGCACGGGTCAAAAACAGGGATGAGATTGAGAATTTTATTGCTAAAGACCCTTATCTTACAAAGTTTTGCGAGTTTATGGCAAAGAAAGATGCCAACCATCAATTACCCTGGTGGGAATGGGAAACGGATGAAATCGACGAAACCATCCTTTTTATGTGGAAGTTTATCCAATATGAATTTTTTGCACAATGGTCGGCAATTAAGGAATATGCCAACCAACGGGGAATTCGTATCATTGGCGATATTCCTATTTATGTGGCGCAGGATAGTTGTGATGTGTGGAGCAATCAAAAACAATATCGGTTAGAAGAAGATGGTCGCCCTGCCTGGGTTGCGGGAGTTCCACCGGATTATTTCTGTGAAGATGGGCAACTTTGGGGAAATCCCATTTACGATTGGGAGGAAATGAAACAAGACGGATACCGTTGGTGGCGTGATCGTATCTCTCATATGGCAAAGATGTTTGATGCCGTGCGGATTGACCATTTTAGAGCCATTGAATCCTATTGGGCAGTTCCGGCAGAAGCAGAAACTGCAAAAAAAGGGCATTGGGAGATGGGTCCGGGTATGGAATTGATTGCTGCTATCCAAGAGGCGGCAGGGGAAACAGAAATCATTGCCGAGGATTTGGGGGACATTACCCAAGAGGTCATGGATTTGCTACAAGAAAGCGGATTTCCGGGTATGCGTGTTTTCCAGTTTGGCTTTTTATCTGACGGAGACAGCACGCATAAACCCCATCACTATCCGGCAAACTGTGTCGCCTATACCGGAACCCACGATAATAATACCCTTTTGGGATATCTGTGGGAACTGGATGACCATCACCGCGCAGAGATGCTTCGTTATTGCGGTCATACCGGACATTGGGAAAGCGGTTGCGAGGCGGTGATTCGAACGGTTTTTGCCAGCCATGCAAACCTCGCGATACTACCCATTCAGGATTTGCTGGGTTATGGTTCGGATACAAGACTCAATATCCCCGGGAAAGCCGACGGTAACTGGCAATTCCGGATCACCAAGGAGCAATTAGACAGCATTGACAAAGAACGGTTCCGAAAGTTAAACCGGACCTACGCAAGATAAAAAACCAACAAAAAAGGCAGTTGCAATGCAACTGCCTTTTTGATTGTTTGAATCAACTTATGCGATGATGCCCATGAACTTCAGAACGAAGTAAAGAACAAACAAAGCGGTGGATACCCACATAACAGGCTTAATATCCTTGATTTTGCCGGTAGCAAGTTTCAGGATAACCCAAGAGAGCATACCAAACATAATGCCATTTGCGATAGAGTAGGTCAAAGGCATAAATACTGCTGCAACAAAGCCGCCAATGCTATCTGCAACATCACCGTCAAAATCCATATTCTTAACTGCGCTGAACATCAACAGACCAACAAAGAGCATAGCCGGGGTGGTTGCAAAGGAAGGAATAGCCAGGAAAATGGGGGACAATACCAAAGCAACGATAAAGAGAACAGCGGTGGTAACCGCGGTCAAACCGGTTCTGCCGCCGGCAGAAACACCAGCACTGGATTCTACATAACTGGTAACGGTAGAGGTACCAAGACAAGCACCTGCAACAGTACCAACTGCATCTGCCAGCAAAGCACCCTTGGCGTTGGGAAGTTCGCCTTTTTCGTTTAAGAGGTTACCTTTTTCAGCAACACCGATTAAGGTACCAACGGTATCAAAAATATCGGTGAAGAGGAAGGTAAAGGTGATTACCAGGAAGGAAGCAATATTTTGCATCATATAACTGAAATCAAAATGGAAGAAAACCGGTGCTTCAAACCATTTGAAATCTTTGAGAGAAGGAATCAGGGAGTAAACACCGTTTTCTACATCAACCACATACCAGCCGGTCAGTTCAGCAATGATGCCCAAAAGCCAAGTTGCCAGAATACCAAGCAGGATGCTACCCGGAACTTTGAAGTGGTGCAGAACGCCGATAATTAAAAGTCCTACCAGAGAAAGGACAAATTCCGGACGGGAGAAAGTGCCGATACCAAGAACGGTAGCATCGTTTGCAACAACAACGCCGGAGTTGATCAGGGCGATGATGGTGATAAACAAACCAATACCTGCGGTAATACCAAACTTCAAGTTCTTCGGGATCTGGTTCACCAAGGCTTCTCTGAAGTTACAGAGGGAAAGCAGGATAAAGATGATGCCTTCCACTAAGATTGCAGTTAAAGCAACGGCATAAGAACAACCCATGGCACCGCAAACGGTGAATGCGAAGAATGCGTTAAGACCCATACCGGATGCCAGTGCTACGGGGTAGTTGGCAAAGAACGCCATACACAAAGTAGCGATTGCGGCGGAAATAGCCGTTGCAGAGAAGATAGCACCGGGGGTTGCGCCCTCAATACCGCCCAGGTAGCTGGGGTTTACGGCAAGGATGTAAGCCATAGCTAAAAACGTAGTGATACCGGCGATAATCTCGGTCTTTACCGTGGTACCCTTTTCTTTCAGGTGGAACAGTTTTTCCATAAATACCTCTCCTTTTCTTTTCCGGATTTTCATAATCCAAAGTTATTTTCATCATACTATAACAGGGAAATTTTGTCTATACCCCAAGGATCAAATTTAAGAAATTTGTAACAAATGTAATAAAAAAACAGAAATCATAGGAGAAAATGCCGAAAGAGGGATTTTTTTCTTTACAAGGGGAAAAAAGATGTGATAAAATGAATAAGTTATGATTGGAAAAAGGAGGATCCTTTTTATGAATTTGACCCATCCGTCTGAACTCAAAGGATTGTTAGAACGGCACGGTTTTGCATTCAGCAAGAGTTTGGGACAGAATTTTTTGATTGATGAAAATGTTTTAAATAAAATCTTAGATGCCGCCAATCTTGATAACGATACCTGTGCTTTGGAAATCGGTCCGGGAGCGGGAACCCTGACCCGAAAATTAGCAGAACATGCGAAAAAGGCACTTGCTATAGAAATTGACCGCGCTTTGATTCCGGTCTTAGCAGAAAGTCTTGCTGACTTTACGAATGTTACTCTGGTAAATCAGGATGTGATGGAAGTGGATTTACCGGCATTGACCCAAGAAACCTTTGGAGATGCGCCCTTTTGTGTGGTTGCCAATCTTCCCTATTATATTACTACCCCGATTATTATGGGGCTTTTAGAGAGTAATCTTCCGGTGAAAACCATGACCGTCATGGTACAGAAAGAGGTGGCGGACCGGATGATTGCCAAACCCGGCAGTAAGGAGTACGGGGCTCTATCGGTTGCGGTGCAGTATCATACTAACCCCAAATTGGTTTGTAAAGCAGAACCCCATTGTTTTATGCCCCAGCCCAAAGTAGCCTCTGCGGTGATTTCGCTGGAAGTACTCTCTCAGCCTTTGGCAGAAGTGGCAGACGAAAAGCAGTTTTTCCGGATTGTAAAATCGGCGTTTGGGCAGAGGAGAAAGACCCTTTGCAATGCGTTGGTCAACAGCCCTTATCTCTCTTTGGAAAAGGAAAAGGTGCAGAAAGCCTTGGAAACCATGGGCTTGGATGCCGGGATCCGAGGAGAGCGTCTTTCTGTGGAGGAGTTTGCCCAGTTATCCAATTTATTGGTATAAAAGCGGTTCTTAGCAATTCTACCAAACGGAATTGAGAGTTTGTGGAAAAAATGTCTAAAATAGATATTGCAAAAAAAACCATTTTAGGGTATATTATAAAATAGAGAGAAATGGTTTTTTCTAAACCTAAATATAAGGAGGAAACAGTATGACAGAGAACAAGTTTGTATTAAAGTGGCTTGACGAAATGAAAGCACTTTGCCAGCCGGATGAGATGGTATGGATTGACGGCAGTGAGGAACAATTAGAAGCCTTGCGGGCAGAATCCGTTGCAACCGGCGAGATGATTCAATTAAATCAAGAAAAACTGCCGGGCTGTTATTATCATAGAACCGCAGAAAACGATGTTGCCCGTGTGGAAGACAGAACCTTTATCTGTACCCCCACCAAAGAAGAAGCAGGTCCCATCAACAACTGGATGGCACCGGATGAAATGTATGCAAAACTTAACGCTTTGTATGACGGTTCCATGAAAGGCAGAACCATGTATGTGATTCCTTATTCCATGGGTCCCATCGGCTCTCCCTTTTCTAAGATTGGTATTGAGTTGACCGATAGCATCTACGTTGTTCTGAACATGGCTATCATGACCAGAATTGGCAAAGCCGTTCTGGATATTATCGATGGCGATGATTTTACCAAGTGTTTGCATGCCAAGAAAGATGTAAATCCTGACGAAAGATACATTGTACATTTCCCCCAGGATAATACCATTATGTCTGTGAACTCTGCTTACGGCGGTAACGTACTGCTTGGCAAAAAGTGTTTTGCTCTGCGTATCGCTTCTTACCTTGGTAAGCAAGAGGGCTGGATGGCTGAGCATATGCTGATTCTGGGTCTGGAGAATCCCCAAGGCGAAGTGAAGTATATTGCTGCAGCATTCCCCAGCGCTTGTGGTAAGACCAACCTGGCTATGTTGATTCCGCCGGAATATTTAAAGGAAAAAGGCTATAAAGTATGGACTGTCGGTGACGATATCGCTTGGCTGAGAATTGGCGAAGACGGTAGACTTTACGCAATCAATCCGGAAGCAGGTTTCTTTGGCGTTGCACCGGGTACCAGCGTAAAGACTAACTTTAACGCTTTGGAATCCACCAAGAAAAACACCATTTTCACTAATGTTGCTATCAACAATGACGATATGACCGTTTGGTGGGAAGGTCTGGATAAGAACCCGCCTGAAAACTGCACCGAGTGGACCGGAAAGCAAGTGAACGGGAAGACCTTTGAGGGTAAATTGGCACATCCCAACTCCCGGTTTACTGCTCCGGCAATCAACTGCCCCTGCATCTCTCCGGAATTTGAGAATCCCCAGGGTGTTCCGATTTCTGCTATCGTATTCGGCGGCCGTCGTGCCAAGACTGCTCCCCTGGTATACCAGGCAAGAGATTGGGAACACGGTGTATTCGTAGGTGCTACCATGGCATCTGAGACCACCGCAGCCGCTGCCGGCGCTGTTGGTGTGGTAAGACGTGACCCCATGGCAATGAAACCCTTTGTTGGTTACAATATGGCTGATTACTTTGGCCACTGGCTTGATATGGGTAAGAAGATGGATGCTGACAAGGCTCCGAAAATCTTCCATGTTAACTGGTTCCGTAAGGACGAGGACGATAACTTCCTCTGGCCGGGATTCGGTGACAATATGAGAGTTCTCCTCTGGATTCTGGACCGTTGTGCAGGTCAAGCAGAAGCCGTAGAAAGTCCTATTGGTCTGCTTCCTACCGAGGGTGCTATCGACACCACCGATCTGGACATTTCCGCAGAGCAACTGAAAGAATTGCTCAGCGTAGATAAGGATATCTGGATGGAAGATGTAGAAAACCAGAAAGAATACTTCAGCCAGTTCGGCGACAGACTCCCTGCTGCAATCAAAGAGCAGTTGGACAATTTAGAGAACAACTTAAAGTAAGAAAAAAAGAAATCCCCGGATGTAAAGCATACGGGGATTATTTTTCAATATCGATTTCCAAAGGGATAGGGATATGCTCCTGCGGACATTCGCATAGGTTTGTCTTTCAGGAAAAACAGTAGGATTACCAATGGGATTCTTCCCAGTGTAGCGAAAATCGCATAGATGGTGGCACGTTCTGGCACAAAGAGATAGAAGAATTTGTGCAGGAATAAAGCGGTTAAAACATTGACCACTAACCGTGCCGGTGCAAAGAAGAAACCAGAGAAGAAACTTAGATAAATTTGGAGAAATTCCAATAATATCATAATCCATTGTAAATGGCGAATCCGATGTCCCATTAAAAGGTATTCTTCACATAAGGAGCCAATGATATAAAATTGGAATACCGGCACAAAGGCAAGCCATTTGTGGGGAACACCATTCTTTTTTGCAATCACAAACAAACTAACAGCCGCCGCCAGATAAAGGGCGATGCTGTAAATGGTTTGGAAAACCAAAGCACTACCGTATAAAAATGTACGCATAGAAAACCTCCGTTTATCAGGGCTCTAACATATCAACATCAGGACTGTTGATGGCGCTGTCAATTAAGTGCTTTACACCGAGAGTTTCACGTTCTGCAATGGGGGTATAGGGAAGTCGCTTGGCGATGGTTTTATAAGCCGGGCGAAGAATTTTATTACTGGTGGTGATTTCTTCAATCCGGTGTGCACACCAACCCACAATCCGGGACATAGCAAAGAGAGGAGTATGCAGTTCCGGAGCAATACCGAGCATATCAAAGACAAAGCCGGAATAAAAATCCACATTGGCACAAACTTCTTTTTCCAGGCCCTTTTCTTCCCGGAATGCCCGGGGTGCCAATCTCTGCACCAAATCATAAAGGGCAAATTCTTTTTCGCGGCCTGTTACTTTGGCAAGTTCTTCAGCACGTTCTTTCAAGATAACGGTTCTGGGGTCAGAAAGGGTGTAGACGGCGTGGCCGATACCATAAATCAAACCTTTGCCGTCACCGGCTTCCTTGCGGATGATTTTCTTTAGGTATTCTAAAACCTCGTTTTCGTCTGTCCAATCTTTTACCTTTTCTTTGATTTCTGTCATCTGTGCCATCATCTTAGCGTTGGCACCGCCGTGCTTGGGACCTTTCAGAGAACCAACGGCTGCGGAAATGGCGGAATAACTATCGGTTCCGGTAGAGGAGAGAACGTGAACGGTGAAAGCGGAGTTGTTACCACCGCCGTGTTCTGCTTGAAGAACCAAGGCAAGGTCGAGAATCTCTGCTTCCAAGGGAGTATATTTCTTGTTGGGTCGAATCATATACAAAAAGTTCTCCGCTGCAGAAAGTTCGGGGTTCGGGTTATGGAGAACCAGACTTTTTCCGTCAAAGTAGTGGCGTTTACAACTATAAGCGTTTGCCACCAGAACAGGGAACCGGGCAATTAAATCAAGACTCTGCCGGAGTAGATTAGAAACGGAAATATCATCTGGGTTATCATCATAAGAATAGAGGGCCAGCACAGCACGGCTCAATTTATTCATAATGTTTTTGCTGGGTGCTTTAAAAATCATATCTTCGGTGAATCCGTGAGGGAGATCCCGACGACTTGCCAGAATCTTGCCGAAGTCCTCCAGGGTTTCTTTATCGGGAAGAAAACCAAGCAACAACAAAAAGGCGGTTTCTTCAAAACCAAATCGCTTTTCTCTTTGGCAGTTTTCAACAATATCTTTGATATCAATACCTCGATACCGGAGCGTACCATGAATGGGTGCTTTGTTACCTTCGTCCATAACGTAACCGTGAACTTCACCTACCGTGGTAAGACCAGCCAGGACGCCACTACCGTCTGCGTTACGGAGACCTCGCTTGACGTTATAGTCACTGTAATAGTGGGCAGGAATCGAATTCCAAACCGCGTTTTGCTCATGAATCAAATCGATATAAGATTGCATGGAGTTGTCCTTTTGTTTGTTTGCTTCGTTTTGTGTCAAAGGAATCACCTCTCTTAGAATTTCTTGATAAAAAGATTAAATTTGATTATATCCCATTTTTTAGGGAAAGTCAAGGTGTGGCATCTGCGAATCAAAACAAATCTTTTGGGATGAAACGCCGTTGGGATGTATAAAATAAAAAACAGAAGAAAATGTTTTCTATTACCCAATAGACAAGTTTTCCTTGCGAAAACCAAGAATATTCATCCGGAAACAAAGAAAAGTTTATCAAAAACATATTAAGATGCAACCTGAGGTTGCGACAAAAATCAAACTAAAATTGCTTGCATAAGCGAATGGTGTTTGATAGAATGAAAACATGAAGTTTGGGATAGGAGGATTTCAATGACAATAGGTGAAAAGATTGCAAAATTTCGTATGATGGCAGCCCTTTCCCAGGAGCAACTTGCGGAAAAAGTGGGTGTTTCCCGTCAGTCAGTTTCAAAATGGGAAATAGATCAGTCGCTTCCGCAAATTGATAAAGTGTTGCTTCTTTGTGATTTATTTGGGGTTTCCACAGACGAGTTACTGCATGACCAGATAGAAATCGAGGATGCAAATCAGGGAGAAGTCTGTAAGAATAAATATTTTGGAACAGACGGATTTCGCGGGGAAGCCAATGCAGGATTGACCTCGATGCATGCATACAAGGTGGGTAGATTCTTAGGATGGTATTACGGTTCGAAACTTTCCGGATGCGAGAAAGCGGGATATCGACCCCGTATCGTAATCGGAAAGGACACCCGGCGTTCCAGTTATATGCTGGAATATTCCATCGTAGCAGGTCTCACTGCCTCCGGGGCAGATGCCTATATGCTCCACGTTACCACAACACCCAGTGTTTCATATGTCACAAGACAGGAAGAATTTGATTGCGGTATCATGATTACAGCGTCACACAATCCTTTTAGCGATAATGGTATTAAAGTTATTAACCGATATGGTGAAAAGTTAGACGATAAAACCACGGCACTGATTGAGGCATATATTGACGGTGATTTAAAAACTTTGGGTATTACCCAAAAAGATTTGCCCTTGGTGCAAGGGGAACGTATCGGTCGTATTGTGGACTATGTTTCCGGCAGAAACCGGTATGTGGGTTACTTAATTTCATTAGCATCCAATTCTTATAAAAATCTTAAAATCGGACTGGATTGTGCCAACGGCGCCTCCTGGATGATTGCCAAACATGTATTTGGTGCTTTGGGCGCGAAAATGGAGATCATCGGTGCAGAGCCGGATGGGCTCAATATTAACAACGGTTGCGGCTCTACCCATATTGAAAATCTTTGCAAACTGGTAAAAGAAAAACATTTGGATGTGGGCTTTGCCTTTGATGGAGATACCGACCGTTGTATTGCGGTGGATGAAAATGGGCAGGTGGTAGACGGTGATGCCATGCTCTATGTCTTGGGCAAGCGTTTGAAATCCAGAGGTATGCTCAATAAAAACACCGTGGTTGCAACCATTATGTCAAACAGCGGACTGATTAACAGCCTTTCCAAAGTGGGGATTTCCTGCGTTCAGACGACAGTGGGTGACCGGTTTGTTTACGAATGTATGCAGGAGAATGATTATAGTTTGGGCGGGGAACAGTCCGGACATATTATCTTGAAAAAGTATGCTACCACCGGGGATGGTTTGTTGACGGCAATCATGATGTGCGAAGAAATCTGTGATACCAAGTGCGGACTTGCGGAATTGACAGAGAACATTATGCTCTATCCCCAATACACCAAGAATATCCGGGTAAAAGATAAAGCAGCCGTTGTGGCGGATAAAACAGTTCAGGCGGAACTGAAAGAGGTAGAAAAGTTGATTGACGGCAAAGGCAGAGCCTTGCTTCGTCAGAGCGGTACGGAACCTGTCATTCGGGTTATGATTGAGAGTGAGAGTGAGGAACAATGTATTGCATATGCAGATAGAATTGTTGAAGCAATCAAAAAAGGTGGGCACGCTGATGTGTAAGAAAGTAAAGACCAAAGAATTATTTGATTGCCGAATACCCATGCTTAAAAAACTTTTTGATGGTGCGGAATACCCATGGGAAATGCTCTCTAAAATCAAGGGATATATCGGCGAATTAATAGAAAAGGGACTTCCTGGGTTTACCGAAATGCAAGAGGGTGTCTGGGTGGGAGAAAATGTGAAGATTTATCCCACAGCCATCATTGAGGCTCCGGCGATTATTGGTGATGGTTGCGAAATCAGACCGGGGGCGTTCCTGCGGGGGAATGTCATTACCGGACCGGATTGTGTGATTGGCAATTCCAGCGAATTAAAAAATTGTATTTTGCTTGAGCATGTACAGGTTCCCCACTACAATTATGTGGGGGATTCTATCTTGGGAAATCGTGCCCATATGGGAGCGGGATCCATTTGCTCTAATCTGAAATCCGATGGAAAGCCGGTGGTGATTCACGGAGATATCGACTATGAAACGGGACTCCGAAAAATCGGCGGGATTTTGGCAGACGGTGCCGATATCGGTTGTGGATGTGTTTTAAATCCCGGTACTGTCATTGGCAGAAACACCTCGGTGTATCCTTTAACTTCTCTCAGGGGTGTTTTCCCGGCAGATTCCATTGTCAAGAGTCCTGATTGTGTTGTAGTGCGATACTAAGAGAAAAAACCCGAAATACCAAAAGTATTTCGGGTTTTTTGTATTTGTTTATTTTGTGCCGAAAATTCTGTCGCCCGCATCGCCGAGACCGGGAACGATATAACATTTTTCGTTTAGACCCTCGTCTACGTTGGCACAGTAAATTTCCACATCGGGATGGGCTTTGGATAACGCCTCAATCCCCTCCGGTGCTGCAATCAAACAAAGGAACTTAATGTTGCTACCGCCGTAAGACTTGATTTGCCCAATGGCATCAATGGCAGAACCGCCAGTTGCCAGCATGGGGTCAACCACAACAATCAACCGCTTGTCAATATCCGCTGGAAGTTTGCAGTAGTATTCCTGGGGTTGCATAGTTTCCTCATCCCGGTACATACCAATATGGCCAACCTTGGCAGAGGGAACTAGCTTTAATAAACCATTTACCATGCCCAGACCTGCCCGAAGAATGGGAACCACCGCTAATTTCTTACCCTTAATCATTTTCTGGGTAGTTTTTTGAATGGGTGTTTCAATCTTCACATCTTCTAAAGGTAAATCCCGCAGAGATTCATAACACATCAGCATGGTGATTTCTTCTACCAGTTCCCGGAACTCTTTGTTGGTAGTGGATTTTTGACGCAAAATCGTAGTCTTATGCTGAATCAAAGGATGATCAAAAATGGTAATGTTTTTCATAATGTTCTCCTGTCTTATTCTTGGTCACTGGCTTTGGATACAATTAGGTTGGTGATGATACCCAGAATCAAAGCAGAAGCGATAGAAGTGATGGTGATTTGTCCAAAGGTGAGGGTCAGACCGCCAATACCTGCAATCAAAATAACAGAAACCACAAAGAGGTTTTTATTAAGGTTCAGGTTTACCTGCTGTACCATTTTAAGACCGGATACTGCAATAAAGCCGTAAAGTGCCATACAAACGCCGCCCATAACACAAGAGGGGATGGAGTTTACAAATGCGATAAACGGAGAAATAAAGGCAATCAGGATTGCCAGAATGGCAGCGGTGATAATGGTCAAAACCGATGCATTTCTGGTGATAGCAACACAGCCTACGGATTCGCCGTAAGTGGTGTTGGGACAGCCGCCAAAGATTGCACCAACGATAGAACCAATACCGTCACCCAAAAGGGTTCTGTGAAGACCCGGTTGCTCTAAGAGGTCTGTTACAATAATGGAAGAAATGTTCTTGTGGTCTGCAATATGTTCTGCAAACACCACAAAGGCAACGGGAGTGTAAGCCACAGCAATGGTACTGATATAAGCACCGTTTAATTCGCCAACACCTTTCCATGCAGTCATAAAGGTAAAGTCCGGAACAGAGAAGAAGGTGTTTAAGGTAACGCCGTTCTCTACCAATGCTAAAAACGGAGCAACGTTCAAAACTTTAATGGCATCAATATCACAGGCATAGCCAATGATGGTAAAGATACCAGCGGCCGCATAGCCACCCAGGATACCCATAATAAAGGGAATCAACTTTAAGGTCTTTTTGCCGTAAGTAGAACAGATAATGGTAATCAAAAGGGTGATAACGCCGCAAAGAACGGTAATCAAAGGAGAAGTAGCCACATCCGGGATGCTGCCCTTAGACATATCACCGATGGCGTTTGCTGCTAAGGAAAGACCGATGATGGCAACGGTAGGACCGATGACCACTGCCGGCATGATTTTGTTTACCCAGTTAACCCCTGCAAATTTCACGATGATGGCAATGACTACATAAACAAGACCGGCAAAGATTGCACCAATAATCAAGCCTAAAAGGCCCAAAGACATGGAAACACCGCCAGCAAATGCCGCCATCATAGAACCGATGAAGGCAAAAGAAGAACCTAAAAATACCGGTGACTTCTTTTTGGTGAAAGCCACATAAACCAGGGTGCCGATGCCTGCGCCAAAAAGAGCGGCAGCAGAACTCATGTTAGTGCCACAAGCTCCGTTGATGATGACCGGAACAACCAAAGTAGCAGTCATAATTGCCAGTAACTGCTGAATGGCATAGATAATCAGTTGCCCGAATTTTGGTTTGTCGTTGACTCCGTAAACCAGTTTCATTTGTAAAACCTCCCATTTTTTTCTGTTGTCCCATGGGAGAGAACCCATAGACAACTTGTACTCATATAAAATATATAATAAGAGAAATGCTTTGTCAATCAATTTGTACATGTTTTACTAAAAAAAGACAAAAATTTTTTTCTTATAAGGTTTGATTTTCTGGAAAAATGTGTTATAATTGTTGCACATAGAAATTTATTCGAAGACGTTGGAAAAGAATCATAGGTTTCTGTGAAATTTTTATTTTAGGAGTGTTCAAAAAATGGATATGTTACTTGTGGTTTTAACATTTACAGGTTCGTTGCTCGCACTGATATTTGCATGGCTTACGGCCCGCAAAGTAATGAGTTTTTCAGAGGGAACGGAATTGATGAAAAAAATATCTTCATCAATCAGACGTGGTGCCGACGCATATCTTAAGCGTCAGTATAAAATTGTATTGATATTTTTTGGAATTATGTTTGTGATACTGGGAGCAATGGCATTTAAGGGACTTCTTACCCCTTATGTTCCCTTCGCTTTCATTACAGGAGGTTTCTTTTCAGCACTATCGGGATTTGTGGGAATGAAAATAGCAACACTTGCTAATGCCAGAACTGCAAATGCATGTCAGCAGGGGTTAAACAGAGGACTTCGTGTGGCCTTTTCTTCCGGAAGCGTTATGGGTTTTACTGTGGTAGGACTCGGACTTTTGGATATTGCTGTATGGTTTTTCCTGTTAAAATTTGTATTTAACCTTTCCAATGAGGCAATTACAAGTGCAATGCTAACTTTTGGTATGGGCGCGTCTTCTATGGCTCTGTTCGCCAGAGTTGGCGGTGGTATCTTTACAAAAGCGGCCGATGTAGGCGCTGACCTTGTGGGCAAGGTTGAGGCTGGTATTCCCGAGGGTGACCCCCGAAACCCCGCAGTTATCGCGGATAAGGTAAGAGACAATGTAGGTGATGTTGCGGGCAAGGGTGCG
>JAZSKV010000041.1:0-20510 GCA_045534975.1 Ructibacterium sp.
TCAATTTCCTCCCCTAATGTTTTATCAAGCAGTGCCGGGTTCTTGAACAGATACTTAATCAGTTTCAAGGACCGTGCAAAGTAAAATCCGTCTGCAATCCGTTCGTCCAGCGTTACCCCGATGTTCATCACGTCCCGAATGACCGGATTTTCGTTTTCGTCCAGCAGAATTTCTTTATGGATTTCACCAATGGTAATGACAATCCCGTTGGTTCCCATATTATTGAGGTGATGATAGACCGCATCACATTTGATACTGCCAAGGTTAGAAAGCAGCACTGTGCAATAATTGGTGTCCACACTGCTGAAAGATTTGGGCATCCAGCCGTGAACATCCACAAAATTCATAAATGCCATAAAGAGTGTCATAATCGGCTTGGGAAGTTTTTTCACAATGTTGAGAATATCATCTACACTCTGGCTCTTTTTCTCGTCCTTTGCCTCCTGGACTTTCGGCGTCAATCGGTCAGTAATGGCACAAAGATTTTCCTCGTCTTTGGGACGATAAATCATCAAAGATTCCTCTGCATGGTCAGCAAACTTTTTCTTGATGGTAAACCCCATGGAAATCTCATGGCGCATATAATAACGCTTACCGGAAATATACCGGTTGAGTAGCGGTCGCATCCGGATGGTCCGTGCCACTGCCGCAATCATACAGTGGAACATGGTGACCTTCCGCTCGCCGGTTGCATTCTTCTCCTTGATGTATTCTAAGAGTTCTGTTACGTCAATTTTCTCGTTAATATAAACTTCGGCATCGGTTCTCTTAGGCATGAGATATGCCATATAAAAGTGTACGCCGTCAATATCCCGGATACGATAAGCATCGTATCGGTCTCCCCATTTTTTCAATGTTTTTCCCTCCCGATTTGTGTCTTAGAAAACGCCGAAAACGGCTCCACAAAGTGAAACCGTTTCGTATTGTTTAGCATAAGGTGGTATCAATCTTATCTCTCTTGATTTTGTTGGTGGTTGTCTTTTCAAATTCTTTATCCCGAACCACCACATGATTCACACGCTTATAGGAAACCAAACTGCTGCAAATTTCTGCTACATCTTTCTTCACCTGGGCTTCTGCGTCTTCAATACCCATTTCCTGCAACTTTTCTTCTGACAAAAATACCTGGCAGGCAAGTTTGGTTTCAATTCCCTCTTCGTTCTTCACACCGTAGACAATGACCTCTTGCATATAAGGAATTCCCATAATGCATTCTTCAATCTCCTCTGGGAATATGTTTTTGCCGTTGTCCAAAATGATAATATTCTTCTTTCTTCCTGTGATTGCCAACTGTCCTAATTCGGTAATCTTACCATAGTCACCGGTTCTGAACCAACCGTCTTCGCTGAGGACCTCTTTGGTCAGTTCCGGCTGTTTGTAGTAGCCCATCATGACCACATCACCTTTGACACAAATCTCGCCAGTGCCGTCTTCTGCCGGGTCATCAATCTTCAGTTCACAACAGGGCAGAGGCATACCTACCGTGGTGCAATCGTTAAAGGTATCATGGTTTACACTCACCAGAGGAGAACACTCGGTAATACCGTAGCCGTTGGTCAGACTGATGCCGATGGCATCAAAGAATTCACCCAATTCTCTTCTCAACGGTGCACCGCCACAGACAATCTTTAAAAGTTTTCCGCCAAATGCCTCATGAACCGAAGCAAATAGTTTCCGTCTTAGGTCAATACCCACTTTTCGCAGGGCATTGCTGACCTTAATCATCACTTTCAGGATCTTTTCTTTGCCGGTGCTTTTGGCATTTGCCCAAATCTTTTTATAGAATACTTCCACAAAAGCCGGTACCAGATAAATATGCTCCGGCTGATATACCGTCATGTTTTTCAGAACCGTCTTTAAATTCTCGTTAATACAAAGGGTGGAATGATGGTGAATGGAAACCAGGATTCCCGGCACAGCTTCATAAGTATGGTGATAAGGCAGAACCGATAGACCTCTCTCATAAATAGTAGAAACCTGCAGACCGTAATAAACACTGCTGCAAAGGTTATGTTCGCTGAGCATAACACCTTTGGCAATTCCGGTAGTGCCGGAGGTATAGACCAGCATCCGCATTGCCATGGAATCTCCCTCAATGTTCTCAAAGCCACGTTCGCCGCCGTCATAGAGTTCCTTGCCCTTGGCGATTAACTTTTGGAAAGAATATGTAGTTTCGGTATCTTCTTCACCATCAATGGCAATGAAGGTTTTGATATTAGGAAGTTTCTCTCTGTTTTCCTGGATGAATGTTTCAAAACGCTTGGTATAGAACAATACCTCGGTATCACTTTCACTGAGAACAAAGCACATCTGCTCTGCCGCCAGTTCTTTATCCACCGGAACAAAAACGCCGTTACTTTGCAGAACCGTTAAGTAGACACAAATCCACTGGTAACTATTCTCGCCCAGCATAGCAATATGTTTATCTGCCAAACCCATGTTGTAAAGTGCAGTTCCTATGTAGAGGGTGGTGTTTCTGAATTCGGTATAAGAAACATCCCGGATTTCTCCGTTTTCCCGGAACTTGAATCCTATCTTTTCCCCCGCTTCGTCTGCTGCCATCTTCACCATCTCTTTGATGGTATCAAACTTTTTGACGGTAGAAATGTAGGAATACTTAGATTTTTTCATGGTTATCACCTCATATTATTTTCCAAAGAGCCTGGCTCTCATTATCATTCGACCATTTTAGATATTTTAACATAATGTGATAAATTTAGCAACAAAAAAACAAGATTTGACAAAATATTTTTATAAAAAAGGAGTTATCCTTGGATAACCCCTTTTCTCAGTTTATGCAACTGCTTTTCTCTTTTTCCTCTTGATCGCAGAAAAGGAGTGATTTTCAAAATCACTCCTTTTTTTGTTTTACAGTTTCTTTTCCTGTTCTTCCTGAACATCAGGGAAGGCAGAAATCATAGGTTTGATATCTTTGCCTTTTAATTTTCTGTCCACATAGTTTTTGGTAATCTTCATAACCAGACCGGAAAGTGCCAGAACACCAATCAAGTTGGGAACCATCATCAAACCATTAAAGGTATCGGAAATATCCCATGCCAGAGAGGATGTGAGCAAGGCACCGCAGAGAATCATCACCAAGTGAATCACCTTATAACCTTTGGTTGCTTTGGTACCAAAGAGATATTCCCACGCCTTGGTTCCGTAGTGGTCCCAACCAAGGACGGTGGTGAATGCAAAGAGCAAAATCGCAATGGCGATAAATCTTTCACCCCATACACCAAAGAGGATAGAGAATGCCTTACCAACCAGGTTGGCATCGGTTGCACCTGCCATCAAGACACCGGTATTCAAATCCAAAGCGCCGGAGGTTAAGACCACCAATGCGGTCATGGTACATACAACCATAGTGTCGGCAAATACTTCAAAGATACCCCACAAACCCTGACGAACCGGCTCTACTACATTGGAATTAGCGTGTACCATAACCGAAGAACCAAGACCCGCTTCGTTAGAGAACACACCGCGCTTACAACCCAAGGTCACAATCTCTTTCACAGCGATACCTGTAACACCGCCCCAGATAGCCGGGCCGGTAAAGGCATATTTAAAGATTGTACCGAAGGCTGCACCAACACTCGCATAATTCACACCGATAATAAGCAAACTGCCCAGTACAAAGAGGACAACCATAACCGGTACTACTTTTTCTGCAAAGTTTGCAATTCTCTTAAGTCCGCCCAGGATAATCAAAGCAGCAATAACGGTCAAAATTACACCGATGATGATGTGATACATGGAAATCTCACCATACACAATATTAGAAGACAACGCCGGAATATCAAAGGCAGATACCATGTTCA
Organism: Ructibacterium sp.; assembly: GCA_045534975.1. Taxonomy (GTDB): domain Bacteria; phylum Bacillota; class Clostridia; order Monoglobales; family Monoglobaceae; genus Ructibacterium. The sequence continues at coordinate 3,822 of JAZSKV010000041.1, forward strand.
CAACGATTTTGTTAATTTGACCCATGGCACCGATACCAAAGGAAGCGAGGATAGCAAAGATGGAGAATAAAACAGCCAGGATTTTACCAATCCATTTGCAGTTCTTGTAGCCACCCAGACCTTTTTCCAGATAGTACATAGCGCCGCCGGACCATTCACCGTCAACATTCTTTCTTCTGTAATAGATACCCAGCACGTTTTCAGCATAGTTGGTCATCATACCAAAAAACGCTGCTATCCACATCCAGAATACCGCACCGGGACCACCGCCTACAATCGCAGCCGCAACACCGGCGATGTTACCAACGCCAATGGTCGCTGCAAGAGCCGTGCAAAGTGCCTGGAACTGAGAAATAGACTTACCCTTTACATGACCAGATACGTCTTTCTTAAAAAGACTGCCCAAGGTTTCTGAGAACCAATGACCGATATGGGTAATCTGAAATACCCCGGTCAGAATGGTCATCAAAACACCGGTAGCAAGAAGCAAATACAAACCTTTGCCCCAAACAAAGCCATTGATGTCATTGTTGAAATTTGTCAACCAAGTAAAAAAGTTTTCCATAAAACTCCCTCTTTCCGGCTAAATGAAAGAAAAAAACGGAGTTTTTTGCACACAAAAACTCCGTAACGTAAACATAGCCTTTACAGCCTGTAACTCCGTCCTTTTGCCTGAGAGATTAGCCCGGTTGGGCCTTGCACCTTCGGCATCCTGTGCTCTAAATAGAACTGGACTTCTCCGGAGCGCTATCCGTCTGCAGTCTTTACATGTTGTACCTGAGAGTGTTACTCCTTCGGTAGGCTATCATCGCCTTTTCCTGCATCCTTCACTTAGCACAAATATTAAATTTCCAATAGTATACTACTTATTTTGATATTTGTCAATATCTTTCTTCGTTTTTCTACAATTTTACAGGAAAACCGTATTCCCTATTTCTCGGCATTGACAAGTTTTAAAACTTTTATGATGGGACAAATCAGCAAACCACAGATAAAATTACTGATACCATGGGTCAAATCCCAGGGAAGTCCCGCCATAATCCACGCCATCATCCCTTGAACATTTAAGCCATAAAGGAGTGCCTGCACCGGCGCCCAGAGCGTTCCGTAAAACAATCCATGTAAGGCACAGACCCCCATGTATACAATGGGCCGAATTTTGCTTTTCATCTTTTGGGGCAATAACATGGTCATTCCCCAAAGGGCCGTCCAGATATACAGATAGGGAAGCCACCATGTGGCAAAGCCGGAAAATAATCCGGTCAAAAAAACATAGACGTAAATAGGATAGAGGGCTTTTTTCCTATAAACAATGGTAATGGCTACAACAAAAACGCCCACCAAATGGATATTCGGAAGTATCTCCATCATCATTTTACTGGCATACATCAGGGCGCCCAACACCCCAAAAACCACAATTTCTCTCGCTGTCAGTTTCATGATTGCTCCGCCTGCAAGGTATATGTAACACCTTGGATAATTTTTGTCTTATCTACACCGCTTGTGGCATAGACGCCATCTTGATAAAATGCCCAGTACCACCCGTCTTTGTCATAATCCAAAGTGATACCGTTGACGGTTTTCACATACAAACCATACGGACCTTCCTCACCGGCAATCAGCCCCAACTCCTGCAAGGCTGCACCCACGGTTTCCTGGTCGGTGTGAACATCAAAGGCCGTTTCTTCCCCTTTTACCACCACGGTAAAATGGAAGGTCTGTTCCCCTTCTCCTATGGTGCCACCCTCCAGGGTCACCGTTATCTCTTTTGGACTGTCTCCGCATCCTGTTGTTCCAAATGCCATCGCCGCAATCAGCACCAGACAAAGGATGAAAGACAAACATTTTGTTGTTTTCTTCCATTGTTTTCTTTGCATTGTCTTTCTTCTCCTTGTAAAAGATTGCCTTCCAACCGGCTTTCGCAGTTGTGTTCATAAGGCTTTGCCACCCAGGTATTCCGGCTCAACGCCTGCCTTTTTGCCTTCTCAGGATGCTCTCCCAATGGCTTAGCCCAATTTGCGGCATTGGGTAAAAAGACAGTTTCTGCATTTTACGGCGACGGGCTCGCACAGGCTTTGCACCTGTTTCCCCGAAGCGACAATATAATGACATTATATAACAAGATCAGGAAAATCGCAACCGTTAAAAGCATAAGTTTCCTAACTTAATAAAAAACGTGGCACAAATCATGTGCCACGTTTCTGCTTAGGGTCATTTGATAAAACTACAACATAACTATTATATCATAAGTTTCTCTTATTTGTAAATACCTTTTGCCTCTTTTCTCCCCTTTCACCAAAAACCTATTGCTATTTTTATAGTAAATATCAATTGAAAAAAAGGAAATTTTATGCTATTCTATAATCGAAGAGAGGAAAGAAAGGAAGGTACAAGCCAATGTACAAATAACTCTCCACCTTTCATAAAAAAATAAGATTTGAACTTTCAAAAAACACGGCGGTGTTACGCTTCATATAGATGAAAGTTTAGGAAGATGAGATTAGGTTCAAATCCAAATTTTTGTGAAAGAAATCGTTTTTCACCTTTTGCTGCATGGAAGTTTGTCGAAACAAAAGTGATTCTTCTTAAAGAAAGTGAAGGAAAGTGTGTTAAAAGAAAAGCAGGATATGTGGCATGAGGTAGACTAGGAAAGAGAGGATAACAAAAGATGTTAGATATCAAGAATGAACAGAAGTGACCCTTGATTGCAGAAGAAATCGCAGTCAGGGGTCACTTCTTTTTTTATGTCTTGCTAATAACAATCTTTGCTTTCACTTTATACCCTTTATTTTCGACAAAAATATTGACTTTTTCGTAATTTATGATATACTTATTAAAAAGTGTAGTATCGCGAATTTTTCGCCCTCTGTTCTTTTTGCAGAGGCTTTTTTATTTCTGCAGAACATAAGATGTTTATAGAAGGAGAGAACAATCATGCCTATTACTGAAATCTTAAAGAAAAATTCAGATTTCTATCCCAACGATGTTGCTCTTGTAGAAATCAACCCAAAATTAGAAAATCAAGCCCGCACAACCTGGCGGGAATATTCGCTCATTGAAGCAAAAGCAACCGAGGATTATAGGAAAGAACTTACTTGGATTGACTTTGACAAAAAAGCCAACCGCTTTGCGAACCTTTTACTCTCAAGAGGCATCAAAAAGGGGGATAAGGTTGCCATTTTATTAATGAATTGTTTGGAATGGCTTCCCATTTATTTTGGCATTCTGAAAACGGGGGCCCTTGCTGTACCGCTGAACTACCGCTATACGGCAGATGAAATCAAATACTGTCTCCATCTTTCTGACGCCGATGCCATCATCTTTGGTCCTGAATTTACGGGACGTGTGGAGGAGATTTGCACAAGAGCACCAAGAGTAAAAATGTGGCTCTATGCAGGGGAAGATTGTCCCACTTTTGCAGAAAGTTATGACAGGTTGGTTCCCTACTGCTCCTCTAAGGCACCGGACATCAAACTCTGTGACGATGACGAGGCAGCCATCTACTTCTCATCCGGCACAACAGGTTTTCCCAAGGCTATCATCCACAATCACCAGAGCCTGATGCACGCCGCTATGACCGAACAAAATCATCACGCACAAACCAAGGATGATGTTTTTCTCTGTATCCCTCCTCTTTACCATACTGGTGCAAAGATGCATTGGTTCGGAAGTTTTCTGGTGGGCGGAAAAGCAATTCTCTTAAAAGGTGTCCAACCGGAATGGATTTTAAATGCTATATCAGAGGAAAAGTGTACCATTGTATGGCTCTTGGTACCGTGGGCACAGGAAATTTTAGATGCCATTGACAGTGGAAAAATCCAACTGGATGAATATCAACTGTCCCAATGGCGACTGATGCATATTGGCGCACAGCCTGTTCCCCCAAGCCTGATCAATCGTTGGAAAAAGGTATTCCCCAATCATCAATATGATACCAACTACGGTCTTTCTGAATCCATTGGACCGGGCTGTGTCCATCTTGGCGTTGAGAACATCCATAAAGTGGGTGCTATCGGCAAAGCCGGCTACGGTTGGGAAGTGAAAATTGTAGATGAACACAAAAACACCGTTCCCAAAGGTGAGGTTGGGGAACTTGCAGTAAAAGGCCCCGGCGTGATGAATGGTTACTACAAAGACGAAAAGGCAACCGCCGAGGTTTTATCAGACGGCTGGCTCTTTACCGGAGATATGGCACAAGAAGATGCAGACGGATTTATCTTCTTGGTTGACAGAAAAAAGGATGTCATCATTTCCGGCGGGGAAAACCTCTATCCCGTTCAGATTGAGGACTTCCTCCGTAAAAACGACAAAATCAAAGATGTTGCTGTGATTGGTCTTCCGGACAAACGTCTTGGAGAGATTGCCGCAGCAATCATTGAAGTAAAACCCGATATGACCCTTACCGAAGAGGAACTGGAAGACTTCTGCTATGACCTCCCCCGGTACAAAAGACCGAAAAAGGTTATCTTTGCAGACGTACCGAGAAATCCTACCGGAAAAATTGAAAAACCGAAACTTCGTGAAATGTATGGTGTAAAATCGGTTGTTGCCCACGAAAACGAAATATGTTAATCTATGGCAACAGAAAGGAAAGCAATATGAAAAAATTATTATTAGGCAACGCCGCTGTTGCACAAGGTGCTTATGAAGCCGGCGTACGGGTTGTAGCCTCTTACCCCGGCACACCCAGTACCGAAATCACAGAAAATATTGTTCAATACGAAGAAATCTATGCTGAATGGTCACCGAACGAGAAGGTTGCCGCAGAGGTTGCAATCGGAGCATCCATCGGCGGGGCACGCAGTATGTCTTGTATGAAACACGTTGGCTTAAACGTAATGGCAGACCCCGTCTTTACTGTTAGTTATACAGGGGTGAACGGAGGACTTGTGTTCTGTGTAGCGGATGACCCCGGTATGCACTCCTCCCAAAACGAGCAGGATTCCCGCCACTATGCCAAGGCATCCAAAATCGTCATGTTAGAGCCGTCTGATTCCCAGGAGTGTAAAGAATTTACACGCCGTGCATTTGACCTTTCCGAGGATTTTGATACCCCGGTATTCATCCGGCTTTCCACCCGGGTTTCCCATTCCCAGAGTCTTGTAGAAATCGGGAATCGAGAAGCCGCCGCATTAAAGCCCTACGAAAAGAACATTGGCAAGTATGTGATGATGCCGGCAAATGCCATCCATCGTCATGTGGTTGTGGAAGACAGAATTGCCAAATTAAAGGAATTTGCCGAAACTTCTGATTTCAACAAAGTAGAAATCAACGATACCAAGATTGGCGTTATCACCTCCGGCATTTCTTATATGTATGCCAAAGAAGCCCTGGGAGAAAAAGCCAGTTACTTAAAACTGGGCATGGTCTATCCCATGCCTGAAAAACTGATTCGGGATTTTGCCCAAAAGGTTGATAAACTTTATGTCATCGAGGAACTTGACCCTGTGATAGAAGACCATTGTAAAGCCCTGGGCATTGAGGTCATCGGAAAAGATCGTTTCACCCTTTTGGGTGAATACACCCCAACCATGATTAAAAAAGTCATTTTGGGCGAAGATGCACCAAAGCAGGCAGAAATCGGCGAGGCCATTCCTATGCGCCCTCCTGTCCTTTGTCCGGGTTGTCCCCACAGAGGCGTTTTCTATGTCTTGAAAAAACTCGGTCTTGTGGTTTCCGGTGACATTGGCTGCTACACGTTAGGTGCTATTCCTCCTCTTGCAAGTGTTGACACCACCATTTGTATGGGTGCCTCGGTTTCTGCGGCACTGGGTATGGCAAAAGCAAGAGGTGAGGAGTTTAACAAAAAATTGGTTTCTGTCATTGGTGACTCTACCTTTATGCATTCCGGCATTACAGGTCTTATTGATATTGTATACAACAAAGGAAATAACACCGTCATTATTCTCGATAACTCCATTACCGGTATGACAGGACATCAGGACAATCCCACAACTGGATTTACCATTCGCGGTGAAGAAACAAAGCAGGTAAACCTTTTATCCCTTTGCAAAGCTGTCGGTGTTGAACACATTGTTGTTGCTGACCCCTTTGATGTTAAGAATTTTGAAAAAGTAGTCAAAGAAGAAGTGGACCGTGACGAGCCTTCCGTCATTATCGCACAGCGTCCTTGTGCACTTTTAAAAACCGTAAAATACATAGGTCATTGCAAAATCACAGAAAACTGTAAAAAATGTAAAATGTGTATGAAACTGGGTTGTCCTGCTATCTCAGAAGATGCAAATGGCGGCGTAAAAATCGACCTTACCCAATGTAATGGTTGCGGCTTATGTATCAATGTATGTCCGTTTGACGCAATCGTAAAGGAGGATTAATGCTATGACCAAAAAAATCATGATAGTCGGCGTAGGCGGTCAGGGAACTCTCCTTGCAAGCCGTATCCTGGGAAATACCGTAATTAACGAAGGCTATGACGTTAAAGTATCTGAGGTTCATGGTATGAGCCAAAGAGGCGGCAGCGTTGTTACCTATGTGAAGTATGGAGAGGAAGTTTTTTCTCCCATCATCGACAGAGGCGAAGCAGATATCATTCTCGCCTTTGAAATGTTGGAAGCCTACCGGGCTCTTCCCTATTTAAAAGAGGGCGGAAAACTGATTGTCAACACCCAGGAAATCGACCCGATGCCCGTTATTACCGGCACGATGCAATATCCTGAAAACATTGACCAAAAACTGTGTGAGAAAGCGGATGTTACTTTGGTTGATGCACTTTCTTTGGCAGAGAAAGCCGGAAATTTCAAAGCGGTAAATGTGGTATTAATCGGCGTTATGGCGAAGAGCACCGATATCCCTTACGAAAAATGGTTGGAAACCATCAAAACAACCGTTCCGCCAAAATTCCTTGATGTGAATGTAAAAGCATTTGAAGCAGGGTATCGTATTTAGGAGGCAAAAAAATGGCAATGTGGCAAAAAGAAATTGAAACCATGCCCCGTGAGGAACTGAAAAAACTCCAGAGCGAAAGACTGATATGGCAAGTCAACAGAATGTATGAAAATGTAGAACTTTTCAGAACCCGCATGGACGAGATGGGCCTAAAACCATCTGACATAAAATCTGTTGATGACCTATCCAAACTTCCTTTTTCCTACAAGCAAGACCTGCGGGACTACTATCCCTACGGGCTTTTCGCAGTGCCTATGGATGAAATTGTGAGAGTCCACGCATCCAGCGGTACAACAGGAAAGAAAATTGTGGTAGGCTATACCCCAAAAGATATTGAAAACTGGGATAATTGTGTCGCCAGAATGATGACTGCCATAGGCCTTGGGAAAGACGATTTTATTCAGGTTTCCTATGGCTACGGCTTATTTACAGGCGGCCTTGGTGCCCACGGCGGTTCCCAAAAAATCGGTGCTACCACCATCCCGATTTCATCAGGAAACACCCATAACCAAATCCAAACCATGGTTGACTTTGGCTCAACAGCACTTTGTTGTACCCCCTCTTATGCTCTGTATCTGGGAGAGGCCGCTGAGGAACTAGGCATTACGGATGAGCTAAAACTCAAAGTGGGAATTTTCGGCGCTGAGCCTTGGACCGAAGATATGCGGCATGCCATTGAAGATAAATTAGGGCTTAAGGCTTATGACATCTATGGTCTTTCTGAAATTATGGGACCGGGTGTTGCTTGCGAGTGTGAATATCAGGAAGGTATGCACGTTTGGGAGGATATGTTTATTCCGGAAATCATCGACCCTGATACCTGCGAAGTTCTTCCTTACGGCGAACAGGGCGAACTGGTATTTACAACCATCACAAAGGAAGGTTTCCCTCTAATCCGTTACCGGACCCGAGATATCTGCCAACTGATTGTGGAACCGTGCAAATGCGGAAGAACACATATCCGTATGAAAAAGCCTTGCGGCAGAAGTGATGATATGCTTATCATCCGTGGCGTCAATGTATTCCCATCTCAGATTGAAGAAGTGTTGATGAGTGTAGGTGGAGATATTACGCCGAATTACCAGATTATCGTTGACCGAGTGAATAACAACGATACCTTTGACATTAATGTCGAAATGAGCGAACATCTCTTTGCCGATGATGTGAAATCTATCGAGAATCTGGAACGTGCCATTACAAGCAAACTTCGTGATGTTTTGGGAATTGGGGCAAAAGTCCACCTTGTTAACCCTAAAACCATTCAGCGTAGTGAAGGCAAGGCAAAAAGAGTGATTGATAACCGCAAACTTTCATAAAAGGAGTGATATGATGTTAATTAAACAGCTTTCTGTTTTTACCGAAAATAGGCCGGGCGGACTTGCGCCGATTATAGAAACCCTTGGAAAAAACAACATTGATATCAGCGCACTATCACTGGCAGATACTTCTGAATATGGTATCCTTCGCCTTATCGTCAACGACCCTAACCTTGCAGTGTCCGTACTTCGGGAAACAGGCATTATCGTTAAGATAACTGATGTCCTTGCTATTGCAATGGATGATACGCCCGGCGGTCTTTCTAAGGTTTTAGAAATTTTTGTAAAGAACGATATTAATGTTGATTATATGTATGCTTTTGTGGGAACCGTGAATAAAAAGGCACTCATGGTTGTAAAAGTATCCGATGCCAAAACTGCATCACAGGCTTTAGACAAGGCCAGCATAAGCACAGCAGAAGCAAAAGATATCTACAGAATATAATCCAAATAAAAACCAGGGACGGATAACTGATCCGTCCCTGGTTTTTGTCTGAGCGCCATTCCGTTATATTTCTTGACAATCCGATCACTCATGATAAAGTTTTAAAACTAAACTTTAAGTGTACCGGATACTCTTCAAAAGGCTTGAGGGGTACATACTTATTATTTTCCCCTATATCTTCTCCTCCAAGGGCTGTGGTTCTGGGTTCTAAGCCAACGACGTACTCACTTTCGCCAAGCATTTTCCAGACAAGGAAATCCGGCATGGTATCACGCTTATAGGTAATATAGGCACCGATTTCACCATTCTCAATGCCAGCGGTTGCAACTTCACCGGTATGTTCTACTGCAACACACTCTTCCTCAATACCGTGGACAGGTGCACCGATTTGAGCAATCTCAGCGGGAACATTGATCATTCTTGCACCTTCCCGTACAAGAGGATAGCCGAAATTACAGTGATAACAAAGGGCCATATTTTCCACATCAAATCCTTCGTTGACAACGATATCTTCTACGGTAAATTCATCAGCAAAGAGTTTGGTTGTAATGGTTCTCTTTAAAACAAGGTTTTCACCAAAAACAACGCTTTCCCGCATTTCACCGGAGATACGCATGACATAGTCATCGCCCTCCCAGTCTGCATAGACACATACCTTCGATGCCGGAATGTTTGCAATTCTGCCGTGTATTCCATGTTCGCCCACAGGTCCGCCAATGTTTCTAAGACCGCAGGTTGTGATTAATCCGCCGTAAAAACCCCGCAACCATCCAAATCCGTCTTTTTCATAAAAACTCGGTGCGGTAATTCCTGTCTTAGAAATCCAACTGACTGCCGTACCTTTGTAAGAAGCCTGGGCAATATCCATACACCGATCCGGCAAAATGGAAAAACACAGATTTCCCGTGTTGACCTCAATCACACGAACACCTTTTCCCTTGCCGTCATTGATGGTGTAATCCTTGACACCGCCAATCTGTTCTACCGAACCGATATGTTTCATTAATTCCTGTCTCTTCATAATTTCCCCTCCATGATAAGTGTATCAATCGGTGTTTCTCTTAAATACGATTATATTCCAAAACTTCGACAAAAGCAATACTGTCCTTTGGATTTTTATGAAATATTGCGTTTTTCCTGCTTGTATCCCAAAAAGTTTTATGCTATACTAAACAAAGAACAATCGAAGGAGGAATTCCTGATGAGAAATGTACTGATTACCGGTGCTTCCAGGGGGATTGGGGCGGCAACCGCCCGGCTCTTTGCCCAAATGGGAGATAAGGTTTATATCAACTATCGTACTGAAAAAGAAGCCGCCCAGCGCCTGGCTGCCGAAATCGGCGGCGTTGCCCTTTGTGCCGATGTGGCAAACCCTTTGCAGGTTGAAGTAATGCTCAACCAACTACCCGGCATCGATGTTCTGGTGAACAATGCCGGCTTTTCCCAATTCGCATTTTTTGATACCCTAAGCCATGAGGATTGGCAAAGAATGTTAGACGTTACTCTATCCGGTGCCTTTTATTGTATCCAAGGGGTCCTGCCCCATATGATTCACCAGAAAAAGGGTGCTATCATCAATGTTTCCTCCATCTGGGGCATCACCGGTGCCGCCTGCGAGGTGGCTTATTCTACTGCAAAGGCAGGATTAATCGGTATGACCCGCGCCCTTGCCAAAGAGGTGGGTCCCTCCGGTATTTCTGTCAACTGCGTGGCGCCCGGAGTCATTGATACCGCCATGAATCAAACTCTCTCGGAAGAAACCCTGGCAGAACTCCGGGAAGAAACCCCCCTTGGCAGGCTGGGAACGCCGGAAGAAATTGCAGACAGCATCTACTTTTTGGCAAAACCAGATTCTTTCATTACCGGTCAGGTTTTAAGTCCCAACGGCGGATTGGTCATATAACTTCATATAAAACAAAAAGCCGACTCTTTTGGAGTCGGCTTTTTAGATAACAACTTATTTGTCCAGACCAAAACGCTTTCTGAACTTGTCTACACGGCCACCGGTGTCAACCAGTTTTTGTTTACCAGTATAGAAAGGATGACAAGCGGAACAAATTTCGATACGGATGTCTTCCTTGGTAGAACCAGTCTCGATCACGTTACCGCATGCACACTTAATGGTGGTTTCTTTATAATCGGGATGAATACCCTGTTTCATGATTTTCACCTCTTTCAATCACTAAATCAATATCAACCAATCGGTTGCGTTTTTCACAAGCGTGGAATATTATAGCACATTTTTTTCAAAAATGCAAGTGTTTTTTCAAAATTCTTTAACTTAGAATTAGTCACCCAAGCACATACCGATACGACGGGCCGTCTGTACCCAGTAACCATCTTCTTCTACTGCCTTATTTTTACCGATGACATTCTCTAAAGAATCATAACTCAAGTCTGCACCATCTAATACAACCATGTTGCCAAACTTGCCTTCCATCAAAAGGTCTACGGCATAAGAACCGTATCTGGTAGAAAGAATCCGGTCATTGGCAGTAGGAGTACCACCACGTTGGGTGTGACCTAAGATAGTTGCACGGCTCTCTAAGCCAACCAATTTTTCCAGCTGTTCAGAAACTACTTCGCCAATACCTCCCAAACGGATAGGGTCGGGGCTGTCTTCCACTACTTTGGAAACCACAACGTCACCGCCCAGAGGTTTTGCGCCCTCTGCAACAACTACAATACCAAAATCCTTACCACGGGCACGATTTGCCTTGATGGCATCTGCCACCTTATTGATGTCATAAGGAATCTCCGGAATCAATGCCGCATCACAGCCGCCGGCAATGGCAGCAGCAATGGCAATAAATCCTGCATAACGGCCCATAACCTCAACTACAATCACACGGTTGTGGGATTCTGCAGTGGTACGCAGTTTATCAATGGCTTCGGTCGCCGTTGCAACTGCGGTATCAAAGCCAAAGGTGGTATCGGTGGATGCCAGATCGTTGTCAATCGTCTTAGGCACACCAATTACCTTAACACCCTTTCTGGAAAAATCACGGCCGGAGGTTAAAGTCCCGTCACCGCCAATCACAACCAGGGCATCGATGCCTGCTTTTTTCAGGTTTTCTACACCTACATCAGACATATCGCCATGATGTTCCTGACCGTTTTCATCGGTATAAGTGTAATCAAACAAATTGTCTTTATTGGAGCTGTAGAGCATGGTACCGCCCTTGCTGATACTGCCGGAAACAGTTTTTAAATCCAATTTAACAAACTCATCACCGCCGAGGAACAGGCCGCGGTAACCGTGCTTAATACCAACAACTTCCAGACCGTATTTCTGGATAGCGGTTTTGGTTACGGCACGAATGACCGCATTCAATCCGGGGCAATCGCCGCCAGCAGTCATAACACCAATTCTCTTAATTTCACTCATTGTAATAACCTCCTTAGGTATTCCATTCCCATATACAGGAATCTTCTTACATCTTTTCATAAACAAACCAGGAATTTTCTCCCTTTAGTTTGTCCACACTCTTGATTTCTTATTTACCCTGCGGATAAAAAACCCCACAGTAAGTTTTAGTTTACAATATTTATGGCTTTTTTGCAAGTTAATTTCGTTATTTTTTAACCCTCTCCTTGCTTTTCGTAGAAAATGACAAAAACAGGCCGTAAAATAGCGAATTTTCAGTAATTATTTGTCAATCTATTCCAATCTTCCGCAAAATTTTCCTCAAAAGATAAAAAGTTTAACATTTCCTTAACATTTGTTTCATAACCCCTTGCTATAATGAGCAAAGTGTATTATGATATATTATTATGAATTAGCATGAGATCGTGTGTTTTAGGAGGTACTACCATGGCAGATTGGTTACGAAAATTTTCTAAAAAAGAGGATACTCCGGAGACCGAGACGGATCATATCCTCTATGATGATACAGATTCTAAGGAGGACACAACCGTTCTCGACGAAACGGGACGACTGGACCTGAAGAACCTCCCTTCCGAGAAAAGGGAAGGCTCCCTCGGCGGATTTTTCCAGAAACACCGTTCCCTCCTTCTGGGTATCGGCATTACCATCAGCGGATTGATTTTAATCACGGTAATCGCTACCTTTTTGATGATGTTCATAAATCCCCTGCGGGGTTATCATCAAGCGGTGGTAACCAAGGGTAATGTCATTCATTCCATGGAAACCGAGGGTACGCTGGAGACCAATGCCACCTACGCCATCACCTCTTTGGTATCCGGCAATGTTGTGGAATCTTTCCCGGAGGTCGGCGAGTATGTTACCGCTGGCACGGTGCTCTATCGTTTGGATGATACCGAAGCACAACTGGCAGTGAAACAGGCAGAGAATCGATTGGAAAAAGCCAGAGCGACAAACACATCCACACCGGCTTCCCTGAAAATTTATTCTACCGAATCCGGTACGGTGCAGAGCATGAGTATTGCCTCAGGCAGTACTGTTTCTGCCGGACAAGTTGTGGCTACCATCAAACGGAGCGATGACTCTGTGGTTTCCATAACTTCCATGGTTTCCGGCAGGGTTTCTTCTGTGAATATCAGAAAAGGCGGGACCGTTTCTGCCGGCAGTTTACTCGCCACAGTAACAGACACCCAAGCAGAAGATAGCCAAAAAGCCGGCGTCTATGACCAGAAAGGTTATGAATATGATTTAGAGGTTGCCAAAGCGCAACTTGCCAACTATACCATCAAAGCACCGGTCAGTGGTGTGATTACCGAGAAAATCGCCAAAGCAGGCGACAATGTGGGCGTTACCACCATGGAACACCCCCTGATGGTGATGGTGGATACCGATTCCATGAAATTCACCTTCCAAGTGGATGAAAAGGCGGTTGCCGATGTAAAAGTTGACCAGAACGTCATTGTCAATACCGATTCTGTTCCGGACGAAACCTTCTCCGGCAAAGTTAGTCGAATTTCTCATGAAGGTGTCCGGAGTGAAGACGGAACCTTAATGTTTGATGTTGACGTGGTAGTAGAAAACCCCGGCGAACTGAAAGCCGGCATGGACGTCACGGCAAAAGTTATTTTAGAGTCTGCCACCAATGTTCTCTACTTGCCCAGAAAAGCCCTGTTACAGGCAGACGGAAAGACCGCAAAGGTTCTGGTACGGGAGGATGAAGCCACCGGCTCTACGGCAACGCCAAGGCCCACCGCTACCCAATCCGCCAATGGACAGGAGACTAACACACCGGCATCCCCGGAAATCAAAGTTCCCAAGGGTTGTCGTTTGGTTACAGTACGGTACGGTGTTTGCGACGGCACCAATGTCCAGATTCTTTCCGGATTGAAACTGAATCAAGTTGTGGTTTATGACCCGGATTGGACCGAGGAAGACTTGACCAAAATTACGACCACCGCAACGCCTACCCCGGCAAAACCAGTTCCCCAAACTTCTTCCCCCGCCATCACCGGTGCACCAGTTCCCCATGAGGAAGACCCGGAAACTCCGGTAACCACCGCACCGATATCCCCTGAGGAAGAGGAACGGTTAAAACAGGAAATTTTGGATAAAATTCGGGAAAACCAAGAAAACGCCAACGAACCCACAGCCTAATAAAAACAAAAAAGACGTTGTTCACACACAACGTCTTTTTCTTTTATTCTTGTCTCTGTCCTATATGAGTGTTGATGAACAAAAAATATACAATTTTAAATATAATTATGCATTAATAGAATTGTTACTAACATAAAAAATTACGTTCCTTTACAAGTACATTTTGTGGAGGAACTATTTTATGACTGGTTTTAATTCTAATTTCAATGATATTCAAAAGCAAATCTCTTTTGCAAATCTTACTGACGAGCAAATTTTGGAGTTGCTATCCATTTTGCAAACAAAGAGAAGTGAACAATCCAAACTAACAAAGGAAGAAAAGGTCTTTCTTCAATGTTGCAGAGAACGTAGGAGTTATTCTGCAAATAAGGATTTAGATACTGTTGTTTGTCCTATTTGTGGTTCAATCAAGATTATTAAGAATGGCACAAAAAATGGCAGACAGAGATACAAATGTAAAGACTGTGCAAGAACTTTTGGGGATACCTTTGGTACTGTTGCTTTTCGCTCCAAATTATCTATTGTAAAGTGGATTGAGTTTATCAAGTTAACTTTACAAGGGGAGAGTTGCCGTACCATAGCAAAAGAACTTGGTATCAACAAGCAGACAGTATTACACAACAGACATAGGATATGTTCTGTTCTTCATCAGTTTGGGTGCAATCAAGACGATTTCAAGAGTTTAGCAGAGAGTGACGAGTATTACTATCCTTTGTCTTTCAAGGACATAAAAGCCCCAATGTTTTTCTTGAATACACTTGGCAGAATGCCATATACTCATAGAAATTACAAACAAAAACTCGAATATATTGAGAAACAAGGATTTGACAATGCTTTCCTACAATCTCTCATTAAAAATGAAGAACAGGTTAGAAATGAGTTGCTTAACTACGTCAATGACGATGATTTAAAATCACAAGAAAAGTTCTCCAATGCCCTAAATGGTATGGATACAGAGAAAATTATTCAGGTCTTGAAGACATTGAATGAACAGCAGAAGAAAAAGAGAGGTATCAGCAATCAGCAAGTATGTAGTTTGTCTTGTGTTGATAGAAATAATAACCATTTCTTGCAAACTGTTTGTGTTGGCAGAATATGGGCAAGTCATATTGAAAAAACACTTTTACCACACTTTACGGAAGATACTGTTTTGATTACAGACAGCCACAGAGCATATAAGACGGTAGCAAACAAGCACAAGATACCATTAAAGCAAATTCCAAGCGGAAAGCATACAAGTGGTGGATATAGTCTTGGTCATATCAATGGTTATCACCACAATATAAGTGATTTTATGTATCTGTATCATGGTGTATCTTCCAAATTTCTTGACTACTACCTTGCACTATTCTATTGGGTTGAGAAGAACAAGCACAAATCCTATCTTGAACAAGCCTATGATATAATTACTCTGTTATCCAATCAGGCTAAAAAGATACCACTTAACAAGTTTAAGGACAAGCCTATATCCTTTGACTTAAAAGGTATGTTAAGTTAACAATTTTGTTGATTTTATCTCTGTAACGTGACAAATGAGCAAAAGTATGATATAATATAGTCATAGATTGAAACTTTTTTCTAATTTATCAGTCTATATAGATAATAAAACAGTTAGACAAATAAGAATTTGACGTTCAATTTTCACTCTACTAATGGTTGATTTCTCCCCTTTCAACCATTAGTTTGTGTTATTTTTCTTAAAAGGTGCTACAATTAAAGTGAAAGGAGGTAGACTATGGACCAAATCAAAATAGGAAAGTTTATTGCCGAGTGCAGAAAAAAGAAAAATCTTACACAAGCACAGTTGGCAGAAAAATTGAATATAACCGACAGAGCAATATCAAAATGGGAGACAGGCAAAGCAATGCCCGATTCCGATATTATGCTCGACCTTTGTTATATTCTTGGAATAAATGTAAATGAATTATTATGCGGGGAGATAATTGATATGGAACAAAAGGATGAACAATTAAATGAACTGATTTTTCAGATGGCAAAAAATGAGGAAAGATATCATAAACGACTGCTGCATTCCGCATATGTGATTGTCGCAACCAGCCTGGTAGCACTTATTTGTCTGATGACTTTAATATCACTCCTTATCCCTGAATGTGGATTTCAAGACTTTTTGATAATAGTGTCTGTTATACTATTTATAATTCCTTGCATTATTGCTCTTAAATTTAAGGTAGAGACAGGGTATTATGAATGTAAGAACTGTCAACATATGTTTGTTCCTAACTATAAAGAGATTGCCTTGTTGATGCAAACGCCAACCAGAAGATTGTTGAAGTGTACTAAATGTGGAAAATGGACTTGGTGCAAAAAACTAACCAAGAAATAAATTCCAATTTGTTGAACTAAATAGCATATATCCTATAGGAGCAAGGTTGAAATATACCTTGCTCCTTTTTATTGGGTATTCACCAAAAATGAATAAAAAGGTGATTTATGCATACCAATACTTATCTAATACAGAGACT
>JAZSKV010000113.1:0-6676 GCA_045534975.1 Ructibacterium sp.
CCTCTTGCAGAAATGGATAAAACACAAAGCAGCCTAATTAATAGAGTGTCTTCTGTAACATTCGATGATGGCGTGACAACAATAAAAAGTAATGGTACGGGTCTGGCTGGTTATTGTTACAAAATACCAGTTGCCAAAGGTGTAAAGCACACAGTTTCTATAAGTTCTATTACAGGAGCCGTTACCAACATTTTTATTAGTAATCAATATCATCCCGATGATTCATCTTATGGGAGACTAGCACAAAGTAGTAAAACATTGGTGTTTACGCCAACTGGCGATTATGTGTGGATAAAAGGCTATCTTACTTATTCTGCGACAGTAGGAACGGTTACCATTACAAACTTACAGTTAGAGCGTGGTTCAACAAAAACCCCTTATGAACAATGGGTAGTACCAACCACAACCAACATTTACCTTGATGCACCTTTGGAAGATGGCGATGTTATCAACTACAAAGAAGATAATCTGCCTGCGCTTCCCACAGTACAAGGCACAACGATATACACAGTAGAAACAGCGGTGCAACCGTCAAACATGGAAGTAACGTATTACAGCAACCAAAAGGGGTGATTTTATGTTATATAAGTTTATTAATGAGAACGAGATTCAGCCGTACAACGGCGGTTTTGTGGTTCTGGATAACAGAATTTACACGAACCCGACGGAGGAGATTATCAAAAAAGCCGGATATAAAGAACTGGTAGAAGTTGAACAGCCTGCATTTGACCCGGAGAAGGAATATCTGTCTTTGACCTATCAGGATGGGGATGTGATTACACAGGTTTGGACGGTGAATCAAATTCCGGAAGTTGAAGAATAGAGGTGATGGGAGTAATGAATAACATATTAAAAGTAAAAAATGCCAACGGGAAATGGGTTGGTATCGATGCAATACGAGGCGAAAATGGAGAGAGTGTCTACTGCAGTGTTGTTAGTAGTAGAACTGTGGACGTGACGGTGTCGCAGGGCGAAACAGAGGTTCATGAGATTATTGCTGGGGTGCCGGTTTACATTCCTGTTTCTGAAAATGACGTAGTGTGGAATGTTACATATACTACAGAGCCAAATGATGAAATGCCTATTACTCTGATATATGAATCGACTGATGCTAAAGGCCTCAATGTGGACGCTAACAATACAGCAACGATTGATTTTCGAGAGATTGCAACGCAATATGGCAAACCCTTGGAGGTTAGTTTCTACAGTGTCGCAGATAACACTGTCACCATAACGAAATCTATAATCAAAGCAGAAGTTAAGAATGCATCTATTGGTGTGGATAAACTTGCGGATGATGTTGTAAAAAAGATTGACGCAGTGACAGAGTATATCGGCGCAAGCAGCGACACCGTTGATGTAACAGTTGATGGTGCAGATGAGGTGACGGAAACATACGAACTGACCGAATCCAACTATTACCTTGCACTTCCTGTTACGGATGCAGACGCAATATGGCATATCACTTTTGAAGAAGGCTCAGTGGATACGCGTGTGGCGGTGCAGGTTGGTGATGGTTGGGATGATGAAATGCTTGGACTGTTTAACGATTCAGTTGATATTGATTTCTCATCATGCAGTTCTGAATACGGAACTGTTCATGCGGTTTCAATTTATTGCCCTAGAGGTCGCTCTGCCTTTACGATTGTTAAGGAGAGGCGTGGCATTATCTCCGCAGAAGTTAAGGACGGTGCTATTGGATTTGATAAACTTGCGGATGATGTTAAGACCTCCATAGGTGGCAATGCCGCACCCATATCACATGCATCTACCGAAACCATCTACGGTGTGGGAACAGCCACGGACTATGGACATCTTAAAATTACTGATTCATTGACCAGTACAGAAGCGGGCACAGCAGCAAGTGCCGCAGCATTGAAAGCGGTCAACGATGCAATTGTGGCGATGCAGGAATCGGAGGTCGAAATTTCAACTGACGAACTGGTTTTGCTGAAAACATATCCTTATGCAGCGCTTAGCGGCGGCGGAACGGCAAAGTGCATGTGTTATGGGGGCGGCGTGTTTGTCGCATCGGATGGAACGAATATGCAGTATAGCATGGACGGAATCGAGTGGACGAAGGGGGCAACCTTTAATGCTTCTTTTATTTCCTACGGAAACGGGAAGTTTGTAGCATTAGGGCAAAACATCCAAGATCCTATTCGGTATAGCACGGACGGAAAAGAGTGGTACACAGAAGATGGGGTCACCGCTGAACTTATAGCACCAGATGCTTTATATGAAGGAACAACTGATACTATGGTCTCTCTTACTTTTTGCGGCGGTAAATTTTTTGCAGTATGGTTGGGCCCCTCAGCGTATAGACATGTGTCAGTAAGCGAAGGCGGAATAGAATGGACAAAAGTGAATCAAGATTTTTCAGCTGACCCCATTGACATTGCCTATGGAAATGGAGTGTTTGTTTTGGCTCACAAGTTCAATAAATCCATAAGGTTTTTAACGAGCACAGATGGAATCACATGGGGGTCTGCTACGACACTGCAACTTTCTTATGCGCCGGGCTTTGGACGGATGAAACTTGCTTATATTAAAGATCGTTTTGTTTGTGTATTTCAAACGGGCGAAGCGGGAGCCACCGATATTTACTATGCCTATTCTACAACGGGGACAAGTTGGACAAATTCGGGTTCTGTTTTTTCGAAGGCGGTCAATTCTATTTTGTATGTGCATAATTGTTTCGTTGCGCCGTGTACGGACAGCGAAGGAAAAAATGCTTTTATTTATAGTATTGATGGCAAAACGTGGGTGTACTCAGCGCTTCGAATAAGCGGAGCAGTCGGTGGTGTTGTTTATGGTAACAACAAATTCATTATACAAAGCGGGGCAAGTCTTTGGTTTAGCCGGAATTTGAATTACTGCACCCGTGGCGGAGAGAATCTTGTGGATAGCGATGGGTTGCCAATTATGTCAACAAATGCGATTAATTCAAGTTCTTCACTTGTAATAAATGCTCTTTTGGGGGTGATTGAATGAATAAAGTGCAAGCAGCAGAACAATTAAGAAAAGCAATACAGATGTTCGCAGCAAGTTTATCAACGGAGCAAGCCTTGGAGATTGCAACAGTATATCCAAAATATGAGATTGGCAAAGCATATGCGGAGGGTGAATACTTTTCCTACGGTGAAAACGGGGTAGGTGACCCGCAACTTTATAAAGTATTGCAGGCGCATACATCGCAAGACGATTGGGAACCAGATGCAACCCCGTCTTTATACGAGTCTATTGGACTTAATGAAACGGGTTATCCAGTTTGGAGCAGACCGAGCGGTGCGCATGATGCTTATAATGCAGGAGATATTGTTGATTACAATGGCATTCTTTATAAATCGCTTATTGATGGCAATGCATATTCGCCTGTTGAATATCCGGCTGGCTGGGAGGCGGTCTTGTGAGAATTGGAATTAACTGCGGACAGACCGTGAATGGGCCGGGATGTGAAATTTGCCAAAAAATAGGATGGTGCAGCAATGAATATGATTAAAAAGCAAATAGCGTACAACAGAGGTGTGCGAAAAGAAAGAATTCAATACATAGTGATTCACGATACAGGCAACAGAGGGAAAGGTGCCGATGCTTTGGCTCATTTTAACTACTTTGATGGTGGAAACAGAAATTCGAGTGCTGATTTTTTTGTGGACAGCACACAGGTAATACAGGTTAACGACTATAAAAAGTATTACACCTACCATTGTGGTGACGGTAAAGGGAAATATGGAATCACAAATGCAAATTCCATCGGTATTGAGATGTGCATCAATGCAGACGGGGACTATCAGAAGGCTTTTGCCAATACGGTTGAGGTTACCAGGAAACTTATGGAAGAAATTGATATCCCCGTTGAGCGCGTTGTACGGCACTATGATGCAAGCAGAAAGAATTGCCCGGCATCGATGTCCGGAAACGGCTGGGCGTTGTGGAAGGAGTTCGAAAATTTAGTTACAGAAAGTGGGGAATTAACTATGCAGCAATACGAAGAACTGAAACAGGAAATCAAGGATTTGACGGAAACCATAAAGGTTCTGGCAACGGAATTACATAACTTGAAGAATCCTATGATTTACAACTATGTGGACGAGAATATGCCGGAGTGGGCAAGACCTACCATTACCAAATTAATGGACAAGGGTTATCTCAAAGGTGATGAAGAGGGACGGCTTAACCTTGATGAAAACATGCTCCGGATGTTGGTTATCAATGACAGAGCCGGGGTTTACGGATGCTGGTAATAAGGAGGAAATGAAGATGAAATTTTTAAAAGCACTTGGAATCAGAGTATTAAAAACAATGGCAGAAACGGCACTTTCTTTGGTGGGTACCAACTATATTGGTATCACAGAGGTAGACTGGATTGGCGTAGGCAGTGCATGTTTACTCTCCGGAGTGATTACAGTATTGCTTTGTATCAAAGGTTTGCCGGAGGTGAAGTCATAATGCCATGGTATGAATTTATCATTAAAGCAGGGGCGGTGATTACCGCTCTTGGTGCTATATTCGGTATTATTTTTGCTCTGGTAAAAAAGGCAGAAAATATCAACGAATCTATCGACAAACTGACAGAGCATTCCACCGAAAATTATATAAACACTCTACGGCTTACGATATTTTCTAATGATATGCCCATTGGAGAACGCATCGGTGCAGGAATTAAGTATCTTGAGGCCGGGGGTAATGGAGAAACCAAAAAGTATCTCAAAGAAAAGTTTAACATAGACGAAACAACGGAGACGGCATCCCATTACAAGGAATAGGAGGTACAAAATGACACCAAATAAAGCGATTGAGTATGTGGATGGATTAAGACCTAATGCATACGAGGAAGAGGTCAAATTACGCTGGATTAGCGAATTAGATTCCATGGTACAGCGGTTGGTATTCCAGGAAGAAGAATGCACGCCGTATATTTATCCAGATGATATGGATAAAGAACTTCTGATACCGCCGCCCTTTGAGAATGTGTACGCTTTATACTTAGAATCCATGATTGATTACTACAACCGGGAGTATGGAAATTATAATAACTCGGCTGCAATGTTTGAAAATCGGTTCAGTGAGTATAAGAAAGCATATATCAGGGAGCATGGAACGAGGAGGTGAGGTTATGTTATTACCTTTTCTTTCCGAGGTGCAGAACCCGTCCAAGAAATACAGCGTAACATTTCGCGGGCTGAACTTAGGAGAGGGAAACCAAGAGGGGGAGTTTGCGGAAACCTATAACCTTTCTACTGATAAATATCCTTGTATCACTCAGAGAGCCGCAAGAATTAAAAGCGAGGAATATACAAAGGATGCCACCACCATACATGCCAAGGAAGGCTTACTTGTGATAGATGGGACTAAGGTTTTTTATAATGGCGTCGAGGTTGGCGGCGAGGGAACGGTAACGGAAGGGAAGAAGCAAACAGCAACGGTAGGCAACTATATCGTAATTTTCCCGGATAAACTTTATTACAATGTAGCGGATAAAAAGTTGGGGAAGATGGAAGAAACCTACACGGCAGAGGGGCTTGTCTTTGATGAAAAGACGATTACCACAACGGGTGAAGATTTTCAATTCAAAGAGGGAGATGCTGTTGAAATTTCGGGCTGTGATGAGAATGGAAACAATAAAACCCTTGTCATACGGGAAGTAGAGGCAAAGAAACTTACCTTTGCTGAGAACAGTTTTACCAAGGTCACAGAAAGCGGAGAGGTTACCATCAAGCGGAGCGTGCCTGACCTTGAATTTATTTGCGAGAGCAATTACAGGTTATGGGGGACTAAGGGCAATACTATTTATTCCAGTAAGTTTTCTGACCCGTTGAATTTCAGCGTTTTTGATGGACTTTCCAGCGATAGTTACTATATTGAGGTAGGCAGTGACGGGGCTTTTACCGGGTGTATTCCGTATTCCTCTCATCTTTGTTTTTTCAAAGAAAACACCTTGCATAAACTCTACGGCACCAAGCCCAGCAACTTTCAAATTACAACGGCAAATGTCTACGGTGTGCAAAGCGGTTGTGAGAGGAGTATGCACATTGTCAATGAGCAGTTATTATACAAAGGTGTAGACGGTATCTACGCTTATGCGGGCGGTGTACCGGAACTCATCAGCGAGAAGTTTGGCGTCAAGCGATTTTTCGAGGCGGTGGCTGCTTGTGACGGTACCAGGTACTATGTTTCTATGAAAGATGGAAATGGTGCATGGACTTTGTTTGTTTATGATGTTCTTCGGGATATATGGCTCCGGGAAGATGATACTCATGCCGTTGATATGACATTCCATGACGGTAAGATATATTTTATTGATGATTCCGGAGGTTTGTATTACATAGACCAAACTGCCCCCCGGAGTGATATCGAGTGGGGTGCAACATTCTGCACCATCAACGAGACCATCCATGAGCGAAAAGGCTATTCGAAATTCCATTTGCGGATGGACTTATCTGCCGGAGCGTGGGTGGCGGTGGATATCAAGGCTGACAACGACACAACGTGGAACCAGGTCTATACAACCCATAGCGTGGATAGCAAGGCGAAGACGGTCAGCATCCCCATTATACCGACCAGATGCGACAGTATTGCCATACGGCTCCGTGGCAAAGGGGAATGTACGATTCGGTCATTTGTCCGGGAATTTATGACAGGGAGTGATGTTTAGTGCCTATTTTTACACAAC
>JAZSKV010000095.1:0-15363 GCA_045534975.1 Ructibacterium sp.
TATTGAGGACGCAGACCGGCTGGGTCTTGCTCAACTCTACGAGCTAAGGGGTCGAGTGGCATGTTCCTACCGCTTGGCGTATGCCTATCTTACATTCCGGCGGAACAAGGTGCTCACCCAGGATGCGGAGAAACGGCTCCTTGCTATCAAGGAGTTTACCGAGTTTGGGTCCGGTTTCAAGATCGCTATGCAGGATTTGGAAATCCGGGGCACTGGCAACCTGATTGGGGCAGAGCAGCATGGGCATATGGAATCGGTGGGTTATGAAATGTATTGTCGCCTGTTGGAACAAGCGGTCCGCCAGCAACAGGGCAAGGCAGAGGAGAAAAAGACAGAAACCATGATTGATTTGCCGGTATCGGCATATATTCCCGAAGAGTATATCAGTAGCCATAACCAGCGGATTGCAGCCTATAAGCGGATTGCCGCCATTGGCAGCCAGGAAGAACTGTATGACGCCTATGACGAAATCGAAGATCGCTACGGCACGGTACCGCAAACGGTTCATAATTTGATGGAAGTTGCCCTTGTGAAAGCCATGGCAGAGGGATGCGGTGTGGCAGAAATCATTGGCAGTGGTGCGCAAATCATTTTCCGTTTTGACACTGAAAATCTGCCGGACTTTACCGGAATGCTGGAACTGGTCAACCAAAGACCGAAAGAGTTCTTCCTGCCGGGTTCTCAAACACCCAAACTCCATTATAAAATAGAAAAACCCCTGCCGGGGAAAGAGATGCCGTATTTTGAGGCGATTCGTGAGGTTTTGGCAGTGTTTTCTCAGGAGAAATGTGAATAAATTTTAAATATTTTAAGAAAACAACAAAAAAGACTGGAAAAAAGAAACGAAGTAGTATATAATGAAGAAAAATATGCCCGTTCCTTTTGGGTGAGATGTACATGGAAAGGAGAGTTGAAGATGGATAACGAAAATAAAAACCTGCAAGACGAGATGCAGGAGAAAGTCCGTCAGGATGTCAGCGAAAAGATTGCCGAAGCGGCAGCAGAACTGCAAGAAGAAATTGCGGAGGCAACTGCGCAGGCAGAAGAAGTGGTAGAAGGTGCCGCAGAGGAAATCCTGGAAGAAATCGCAGATGAATTTGCTGGAGAAGAGTTTGAGGTTGCGGAAGAGATGGAACTTCCTAAGCCGGAACCCAAGAAGATTACCTTAAAGGTAAGAGATTGGATTCTCTCTCTTGTTGGTACTGCAATTGCCGGTGCATTGGTGCTTCTGCTCTGCTTGCAGATTCCCGGTTGGATTGCCGCAATCCCGGAGGGCAAGACGGTGATGTCGGTGGATGGCGTTGAGGTCACTGATATGGATATGAATTACTATATCTATGCGGCGGCGATGGATTACTTTAGAGAGAATAAAGGTGATGCCACCGATCCGGCAGAGTATGATTGGCAGCAGGATGTTGGCGACGGTAAGACCGCAGGAGATATTGTCAAAGAAAAGGCAATCGAAACGGCTACCGAGGAAGCCCTTTTGATGGGTGCTACCAAGAAATATGATGTAGAGTGGGATGAAGAAGAAGCGAAAAATACTGCGACCATGCAGATTGACCAGATGACGAAAGTATATGGGGAAGAATTGGTGGAACTGAATGCAAGGGCACAAGGTTTGCTGACAACCAAGCAGTATCAGAGAAAGATTGTGCAGTCCCAGCACATCAGTGCGGTGGAAACCGATATGGAAGAAAACCCGGACCAATACTATCCGAAAGATTTGAGTGTTCTCTCTGGATTAGAGGCAACGGATAAAGCGTCTGTGAAGCATATTTTGATTAAGACCAAGACGGAAGAATCAGAGGAAGGACTCTCCGATGAAGAGGCCCTGGCTAAGGCAACAGATATTGCAAATCGCGCGAAAAGCGGCGAAGACTTTGACGCCCTGGTTGCCGAGTTTAATGAAGACCCCGGTGCTACCAAAAAGGGTTACACCTTTGGCCCCGGTGAAATGGTAGAGGCGTTTGAAACCACTTCTTTTGCCATGAAGATTGGAGAGATCAGCGACCCGGTGAAGACCGAATACGGCTATCATGTTATTAAGAGAATTCCCGGTAAGTTTGAACTGCTTAACTACTGGAAAAATCAAGCCAAGATTAATATCAAAGGACGCAAAATTGCAAAAATGTCTGTAGCAGACATTATGAAGCAGGTGGCGGAAGATACCGCAGAATTCCAAACCATGTACGCACAAGTTCAAGGACAATAATAAGAAAACCCTGTGGCGTTGCCACAGGGTTTTGTGTTATCTAAAATCATACCCCCTGTTTGGGGCAAAGGTGTGCCACCGGGCAGGTGTCACACTTGGGGGACCGGGCATCACAGTAGGCTCTACCGTGATAAACCAACTGGTGACAGAAATCTGCCCAAGACGCCTGAGGGATGACTTTCTGTAAGTCTAATTCAATTTTATAAGGGTCCTTTTGGCAGGTCAATCCCATCCGGTTGGAAAGCCGGGTGGCATGGGTGTCAACCACCACGCCGGGGATGTCGAAAAAGTCTCCCAATACCAGGTTGGCAGTTTTGCGACCCACACCGGGGAGACGGAGCAGGTCCTCCATCTTATTAGGGACTTCCCCGTGATAATCTTGAATCAGCATCTGGCAACAGCCGATGATATTTCTGGCTTTGTTTCGGAAAAAGCCGGTGGAACGAATATCCTCTTGCAGTTCCAGTTCGTCGGCATTGGCAAAGGCGTAAACGTCCGGATATTTGGCAAAGAGTGCCGGGGTCACTAAGTTCACTCGGGCATCGGTACATTGGGCGGCTAATTGGGTGGCAATCAGTAGTTCCAGGGCATTTTGATAGTCCAGGGTACAGGCTGCATCCTGATAAACCTGATGAAAAATCTCTAACATTCCAAGCACCCGTTGCTTTTTGGATGCCATACTTTCTGCCATTGAAAATTCCCCCTTGCAAATTGTCGATATTCATATTATAATATAAAATGTGAGAATGTTCAAGTGTCGAAAGAATGCAAATATTCTCAAAAGAGCAGTAGAAACAATTGGAGGATTATCATGTTTGAATTGGAACAAGTGAGAAAAGTTGACCCCGAAGTTGCCAAAGCCATTGAACTGGAAATTGGCAGACAGCGGGGCAAAATTGAACTGATTGCATCAGAGAATTTTGTCAGCCCCGCAGTGATGGAGGCCATGGGAACTCCCCTGACCAATAAATATGCAGAGGGTTATCCCGGCAAACGTTACTACGGCGGTTGTGAATATGTAGATATCGTGGAAGACTTGGCAAGAGAAAGAGCCAAGGAACTTTTTGGTGCAGAGTTTGCCAATGTACAGCCCCACTCCGGTGCGTCGGCGAATTTGGCAGTATTCTTTGCTACCATGGAACCCGGAGACACTTATCTTGGCATGAACCTTGCCCATGGCGGTCATTTAAGCCATGGTTCTCCTGTGAATATTTCCGGTAAATATTTCAATGTAGTTCCCTATGGGGTGGATGATGTAACCCATCGCATTGATTATGATGAGGTTCGCCGTCTGGCCCTCACCCATAAACCCAAGTTGATTTTGGCAGGTGCCAGCGCCTATGCCCGGGAGATTGACTTTGCCAAGTTTCGGGAGATTGCCGATGAAGTTGGGGCATATCTGATGGTGGATATGGCGCATATCGCCGGTCTGGTTGCAGCAGGTCTGCATCCCAGCCCTGTTCCCTATGCGGATTTTGTAACCACCACCACCCATAAGACCCTCCGGGGTCCCAGAGGCGGCATGATTCTCTGCAAAGAGAAATATGCGGCAGCCATCAATAAGGCAGTATTCCCCGGCAACCAGGGCGGTCCTTTGATGCACGTCATCGCCGCTAAGGCAGTTTGTTTGAAAGAAGCTCTTTCTCCGGAATTTAAAGCATACCAGATGCAGGTGAAGAAAAATGCCCAGGCTTTGGCACAAGGCTTGATGGATAAGGGCATTGATATCGTTTCGGGCGGTACCGATAATCACTTGATGCTGGTCAGCCTGCTGAAACAAGGAAAGACCGGTAAAGAGGTAGAGCATAACTTAGACGAAGTTGGTATCACCTGTAACAAGAACACCATTCCTAACGATCCCCAGAGCCCCTTTGTGACCAGCGGTATCCGTCTGGGCACACCGGCAGTAACCAGCCGTGGTTTTGTGGAAGAGGATATGAAAGAGATAGCAGAACTGATTGCTATGGTGATTGAAGACTTTGAAGGAAACCGCGTAGAGGTTACCAAACGGGTGCAGGCACTCTGCGAAAAGCACCCCTTATATGAATAAGCCGCTTGCGGACAGAATCAGACCCACGACCTTGGACCAGGTCGTGGGTCAGCAGCATATTCTGGGCGAGGGTCGGATTCTACGGCAGATTATAGAAAGTGGCAGAATCCCCAATATGATTTTTTATGGGCTATCCGGCACCGGAAAAACCACCGTTGCCAACATTGCCGCCAAGACCAGTAACAAGACCCTTTATCGACTGAACGCCACCAATGCTTCGGTGGCGGATGTGAAAGCCATTGTCCAGGAGAGTGAGGGCCTTTTAGGACAGGACGGTGTGCTGCTCTATCTGGACGAGATTCAAAACTTTAACAAAAAACAGCAGCAGTCCCTGCTGGAATATACCGAGAACGGCAGAATTACCTTGATTGCCAGTACCACTGAGAATCCGTACTTCTATGTCTATAACGCAATTTTAAGCCGAAGCACCGTCTTTGAGTTCAAAGCCCTGACGGCAGAGGATATTGCCAAGGCGTTAACGCGAGCGGTAGAGGTTTTGCAAAAAGAGGATTTTCCCAAGAACCCCATTGTGGTAGAGGACGGCGTGCTTTTGCAGATGGCGGAAATGTCTGGCGGTGATGTCCGCAAGGCGCTCAATGCCTTAGAACTTGCTGTCAATTATACCCCACCGGAACAAGACGGGACGATTTGTTTGACCCTGGACGTGGCAGAACAATGCAGCCAGAAAAAGGCATTTCAGTATGACCAGAATGGCGATAGCCACTATGATATTTTAAGTGCCTTTCAAAAGTCCATCCGGGGTAGTGACCCGGATGCGGCGGTGCACTACTTGGCGCGGCTGGTGGCAGCGGATGATTTGCAATCCATCTGCCGGCGATTGATGGTGATTGCCTGCGAGGATATTGGACTGGCGCACCCCACGGCGATTACTGTGGTGAAAGCCTGTGTGGACAGTGCCTTGATGCTGGGCTTCCCGGAAGCCAGAATACCCTTGGGTCATGCTGTGGTGTTTTTGGCTATGGCGCCCAAATCCAATAGCGCTCACCTGGCACTGGATGCCGCCCTTTATGATATCGAACATATGGATACTGGCACCATTCCCCGCCAACTGCAAAACAAACACTATGATGGCGAGGGAAATTTGCAAAGAGGCCAGCATTATCTCTACCCCCATGACTATCCCGGCAACTATATAAAACAGCAGTATCTTCCGGATAAGATTAAGAATAAGGTCTATTATACGCCGGGCAATAATAAATTAGAGCAGGCGGCAGCAGAATATTGGGAGAAAATCAAGGGTAAACTGTAATTACATTTCTGTGACAAAAAGGCAGAGAAGATTGACAAGGTTTGATTGGCTATTATATAATGAGGGAGATATGACGGCGAAAGGTCGGAAAGGAGGCGCGCTGTGACAAAACAAGCAAAAGTGATGACTTTAATATTGGTTGGATTGGTTGTTGTTGCGGCTACCTTGCTTGGTGTTGCGGCGGCCAAACAGATTTCCAGTCTTCCCTTTGGTAGTGAGGTTCAAATCGGCGCTCTGGACCGGGAGGACCAGAATGTAGGAATGATTAATCTTCTGCTCATCGGTATTGATGCCGATGGCACCCGAAGCGATACCAACATGTTGGTTTCTTATGACGGTTACTCTGACCGTATCAATATCCTTTCCTTCCCCCGGGATACCAAAGTCACCATGAATGGCCACAGCCAGAAATTGAACGCCGCCATGGGCGTTGGCCTTGCTAAGGCAAAGGCAAAAATGGATGATGCCCCGGAAGAAGAGCTGATTCGTCAGGTGAAAAAACTTTCCGGTCTTCCGGTTCACTATTTCGTGACGGTGGACTTTGATGGATTTAAAGAAATTATCGATGCCCTGGGTGGTGTGGAATTTAATATTCCTTATAATATGGATTATGATGATCCCACCCAGAACCTGCATATTCATTTGAAAAAAGGACAGCAACACTTAGATGGCCAAATGGCTCATGACTTTGTGCGGTTCCGGCAGAACAATGGCGGTAGCGCCCCAGGTGAATATGTCCGCGGCGATGAGGGACGTATCTACTGGCAGCAAAGATTTATCCGCGCCTTGATTGCCCAAAAAGCCAAACCGGAATACTTCTCCAAGATTACCGATATCTTTGATGTCATTGTGGACAATGTCCGCACCAACTATACCTTGCAGGATTTACTGACCCACATTGATGTGATTCAGAATCTGAACATCGATGCCATTGAATCCTACCAACTCCCCGGAGAGGCGGTCTATGAAAATGGTGTCGCATGGTATAAGCAGGATGAGGCGGCAACCAACCAGTTGATTCACGATGTGTTTATGCCAAGAAGCCGTGAACAATGGGAGGCAGAACAAGCAGCCAAAGCCGAAGCGGAAGCCCGGGCAAATGCCGAGGCCCTTGCGGAAGCCGCAACCGAAGAATAAAACCAATACCTGAATGGTTCTCCATTCGGGTATTTTTGTGCAGTTGTACAAAATTTCCATCAAAAAGCCGGAGAAAAAAGAAAAACTATCCAAATTTAACAAAATTTCAAAAAACGGCGTTTTTTCGGGCAAAACCCGAAGAAAAATCTTGACATTGGAAAAAGACCGTAGTATAATAGATGGGCGTGACAAAGACATACGATGATTCCGGAGGTGGCAAAAGCCTGTAAAATCGGGACTTTTGGAAATTTCGGAGGAGATTGTCCGGTTCAAGAAAACGGGCGGAAAGGTCACACTTTCTATTGCGAATACAGAAGATTTTTCTTTGAAACGGCAGTATGCTGATGCCGATTTAGGGAGAAATATGTCTGTACGTCCCGAAACCGTTGTCCCAAAAAGGGCTATGTGGATTCGGGTTTCATTTTAGGCTCGTGCGAAACGCCCGGCACGGTGTAAACTTATTTATTTTAAGGAGGGTATAGCATGGCAGCAGAGAAAATCAGAATTAGACTGAAGGCTTATGATCACAACCTTATCGACCAGAGCGCCGCTAAGATTGTAGAGACCGCAACCAGAACAGGATCTAAGGTTTCCGGACCGATCCCGCTTCCTACCAAGAAAGAGGTAGTTACCATTTTAAGAGCGGTTCATAAGTATAAGGACAGTCGTGAGCAGTTCGAGATGAGAACCCACAAGAGACTCATCGATGTGTTGGCTCCTACCAACAAGACCATCGATGCTCTGAAGCATCTGGACCTGCCCGCAGGTGTAGACATTGAATTGAAAATCTAGTTCCGAGAAATATCATTATATTATTAAGGAAAACGGATTTTTAATATCGGACTACTAAGTGGTCCGGCAAATGTAAAAAATTTAGGTCACGTTGGCAGGGGAAACCCCGTCAACCAATAACCCGCAGATATGTTCCCGGTGGGAACCAAGGTCTGTGTAAACAGGAGGAAAGAAAAAATGAAAAAGGCAATCTTGGGTAAGAAAATTGGTATGACCCAGATCTTCACAGAGGACGGCAATTTGGTTCCGGTAACGGTAATCGAGGCAGGTCCTTGTCCTGTTGTCCAGAAAAAAACCGTAGAAGTTGACGGCTACAGCGCTGTACAGGTCGGTTTTGCGGACAAGAAGGAAAATCGTGCCAACAAACCGGAAAAAGGCCACTTTGCAAAAGCTGGCGTACCGGTAAAGAAGTATTTGAAAGAACTGAAACTGGACAACGCTGCAGAGCTGAATGTTGGCGATATCTTAAGCGTAGAGCAGTTTGAAGACGGCGAGATGCTGGATGTAACCGGTACCAGTAAGGGTCACGGTTATGCAGGCACCATCAAAAGATGGGGAACCCACCGCGGTCCTATGACCCACGGTTCTCACTATCACAGAGGCCCCGGTTCTATGGGTGCTTGTTCTGACCCCTCTCGGGTATTCAAGGGCAAGAAACTGCCGGGTCACTACGGTGTTGACACAGTAACCATTCAGAATCTTGACCTGGTGAAGGTTGATAAAGAACGCAATCTTCTGTTGGTAAAGGGTTCCGTTCCCGGACCTAAGGGCGGATTGCTGGTTGTAAAGAACGCAGTCAAGGCAAACGCCTAACCAATAGAGAGAGGAGGAAATAGAGAATGCCTACAGTAGATATTTATAATGTCGATGGTAAAGTAGTCGGCAATATGGATTTGAATGAAAACGTGTTTGGCGTTGTGGTTCGTCCCGACGTTATGCACGAAGTAGTAGTAAACTACTTAGCAAATCAAAGACAAGGCACCCAGAGCACCAAAACCCGGACTGAGGTTCGCGGCGGCGGTATCAAGCCTTGGAGACAAAAGGGTACCGGACGTGCCCGTCAGGGTAGTATCCGTGCTCCTCAATGGGTTGGCGGCGGCGTAGCCCTCGGTCCCAAGCCCAGAGATTACAGATACAACGTAAACAAGAAGGTAAGACAACTGGCTCTCAAGTCTGCACTGTCTTCTAAGGTAGAGGAGAACGAACTCATCGTTCTGGATTCCTTTGCTTGTGAGGAAGTAAAGACCAAGCAGGTCGTTGCTCTCTTAAAGAACCTGAACGTAAATGAGAAAGCGCTTCTGGTTCTCCCGGAAAACGATAAGAACATCGTTCTTTCTGCAAGAAACATCAAGGGTGTTGACACTACTTATGTTGGTGCGATTAACACCTACGAAGTTTTGAATCACACCAAGTGCATCATCTTGAAGGATGCCGTAACCAAACTTGAGGAGGTGTACGCATAATGTTGGCACACGATATTATCAGAAGACCGATTATTACCGAACGCAGTATGGATCAGGTAGCAGACCGGAAGTACACCTTTGAGGTAGCCAAGGGCGCTAACAAGATCGAAATCAAGAAAGCGGTAGAAGAGATCTTCAAGGTAGAGGTAGAGAAAGTCACCACCATGAACTATATCGGCAAGCCCAAAAGACAGGGCGTGTTCTCCGGTAAGCGTGCTGACTGGAAGAAGGCAGTTGTAACACTTAAAGAAGGTAGTAAGACTATCGAAATCTTTGAGTCTTAAAATCTGTCTGAAAAAAATTGCAGATAAGGAGATTGAAAAATGGGAATTAAAAAATATAAGCCGACGACCCCGTCCCGGCGTCATATGACGGTTTCCACCTTTGAAGAGATTGATAAGGTAGCACCGGAAAAATCTCTGCTGAGTCCCCTTTCCAGTAAAGCAGGACGTAACGCACAAGGTAAGATTACCGTTCGTCACCGTGGTTGCGGCGCAAAGAGAAAGTACAGAATCATTGATTTTAAAAGATACAAAGACGGCATGGAAGCAACCGTTCTTTCTATCGAATACGATCCGAACCGTAGTGCAAACATCGCCCTGATTCAATACGCAGACGGCGAGAAGACCTATATCATCGCACCCCTCGGCCTGAAGAAAGGCGACGTGGTGGTATCCGGTGCAGGTGCGGATATTAAACCTGGTAACGCTATGGAACTGAAAGACATCCCCGTTGGTACCCTGGTATACAACGTAGAGATGAATCCAGGCAAAGGTGCTCAGATGGTTCGTTCCGCTGGTGCTACTGCACAACTTCTGGCAAAGGAGAACGGCTATGCGCAGCTGAGACTGCCCTCCGGCGAAGTTCGTATGATTCGCTTAAACTGCCGTGCAACCATTGGTCAGGTAGGTAACAGTGATCACTCCAACATCAACATCGGTAAGGCTGGTAGAAAGCGTCACATGGGCTTTAGACCTACCGTCCGCGGTGTTGTTATGAACCCGAATGACCACCCCCACGGTGGTGGTGAAGGTAAGTCCCCCATCGGTATGCCGAGTCCTGTAACTCCTTGGGGTAAACCTGCTCTGGGTTACAACCACAGAAACAAGAAGAAGAAGTCTAACAAGTTCATTGTTAAGAGACGGAACAGTAAGTAAGGAGGGAATCACATGGGAAGAAGTATTAAAAAAGGACCTTTCGTCGAAGCAAAACTGCTTGCCAGAATTGTTGCTATGAACGAAAAGAACGAGAAAAACGTTTTGAAGACCTGGTCAAGAGCTTCTACTATATTCCCGGAGATGGTAGGACACACCATTGCGGTTTATGATGGAAGAAAGCATGTTCCGGTATATGTGAGCGAGGATATGGTAGGCCATAAACTTGGCGAGTTCGCTCCCACCAGAACATACAGAGGTCATGCAGGCGCAAAGACTTCTAAGTAATTGCGCTGAGGAATTAGATTGATGAAAGGAGCTGCACAGAACATGGAAGCAGTAGCAAAAGTTACACATGTACGCATTGCGCCCAGAAAAGTCCGCATTGTCATTGACTTGATCAGAAACAAGTCTGTGGGTGAAGCAATCGGTATTCTGAGAAATACCCCCAAGGCTGCAAGTCCTGTTGTTGAGAAACTGTTAAAGTCTGCAATGGCTAACGCAGAAAACAACTTCAAGATGAACGTGGAAAACCTCTATGTTGCAGAGGTTTATGCAGACCAGGGTCCCACTTTGAAGCGGGTACAGGCAAGAGCGCAGGGTCGTGCTTTTAGAATCAATAAGAAAACAAGTCATATTACGATTAAACTTCAGGAGAAGGAATAAGATAGGAGGTAAAAAGTATGGGTCAGAAAGTTAATCCCCACGGTCTCAGAGTCGGTATCATTAAAGACTGGGATTCCCGTTGGTTTGCTGACAAAAAGAACTTCGGTGACAGTCTGGTAGAGGACTACAACCTCAGAGTTTTCCTCAAAAAGAAATTATTCCTGGCCGGAGTCGATAAAATCGAGATTGAAAAGTTCGCAAATAAAGTTCGCGTTTCCATCCATGCTGGTAAGCCCGGTCTGGTAATCGGTAAAGGCGGCAGCGAAATCGAAAAACTCAAGAAAGAGTTAGAAAAGATGACTGGAAAGACCATTATCCTCAATGTCATCGAGGTAAAGGTTCCGGATATGAGCGCACAGTTGGTTGCAGAGAATATCGCATCTCAGTTGGAGCGTCGTATCTCCTTCCGGAAAGCCATGAAGCAGTGCATGGGCCGTACCATGAAGTTGGGTGCAAAGGGTATCAAAACCGCAGTATCCGGCCGTGTTGGCGGTGCCGAAATTGCGCGTACAGAGCAGTATCACGAGGGTACCATCCCTCTGCAGACTTTAAGAGCTGACATTGACTACGGTTTCACCGAAGCAAACACCACCTATGGTAAACTCGGCGTTAAAGTTTGGATTTACAAAGGTGAAGTCCTGGCAGAAAGCAGAAATGCTGCTGCAAAAGAGGAGAAGAAGCCTGCTCCCAGACGCAGAGAAGGAGGCAGAAAATAATGTTATCCCCGAAGAGAGTTAAACGTAGAAAGGTACAGCGCGGCAGAATGAAGGGCGCTGCTCACCGTGGTAATAAAGTCGTATACGGCGATTTTGGTTTGCAGGCATTGACCCCGGCATGGGTAACCAGTAATCAGATTGAAGCAGCCCGTGTTGCTATGACTCGTTACACCAAGAGAGGCGGTCAGGTCTGGATTAAGATTTTCCCGGATAAGCCTGTTACTGCAAAACCTGCTGAAACCCGTATGGGTAGCGGTAAAGGTTCTCCCGAGTACTGGGTAGCAGTAGTAAAGCCCGGCCGTGTTATGTTTGAAATTGGCGGCGTAAGTGAAGAGGTTGCACGCGAGGCGATGCGTCTTGCAATGCACAAACTGCCGCTCAAGTGTAAGTTTGTCAAGAAGGCAGACCAAGAAACGGAAGGTGATAGTTAATGAAAATTCAAGAGATTAGAGACCTTTCAACGCAAGAACTTGAAGTTAAAATCAAGGACTTAAAGGAAGAACTTTTTAACCTTCGTTTCCAGAACGCTACCAACCAACTGGATAATCCCGTGAGAATTGCTAGCGTGAAAAAGGATATCGCAAGAGTGAAAACCGTTCTCAAGGAAAAAGAACTTGGCATTAACAGCGTGAATGCGTAGGAGGTGTAAAGAATGAGTGAACGTAATTACCGTAAGACCCGTATCGGCGAGGTCGTAAGCGATAAGATGGACAAGACAATCGTTGTCGCAATCAAAGAGCACGAGAAACACCCTCTTTACAGCAAGGTTATGAAGCGGACCTATAAATTAAAGGTTCACGATGAAAATAACATTTGCGGCATTGGCGACAAGGTAAAGGTGATGGAAACCCGTCCCCTGTCTAAGGACAAGAGATGGAGATTGGTGGAAATCGTCGAGAAAGCAAAATAAGCAATTTTCCCGCAGTATGCGGATTTTCCGAAACCTATGTGTTTCGGTTTCAGGAGATTTACTATAATCTCCCCAATAATGGAATAGGAGGAAATCCGGTATGATTCAACAGCAGACAATTTTGAAAGTTGCTGATAACAGCGGTGCAAAAGAAATTCTTTGCATCCGGGTACTGGGCGGATCTTTCCGTCGCTATGGCAACATCGGTGATGTAATTATTGCTTCTGTTAAAAAAGCAACGCCCGGTGGTGCTGTTAAAAAGGGTGATGTAGTCAAAGCGGTTATCGTACGTAGCGTCAGCGGCGTAAAGCGTGCAGACGGTTCAAAGATTCGTTTCGATGAAAACGCAGCGGTTATCATCAAAGACGACAAGACCCCCAGAGGCACCCGTATCTTCGGGCCGGTTGCCAGAGAGTTAAGAGATAAGGACTACATGAAGATTTTATCTCTCGCTCCGGAGGTTCTGTAAAATTTGTTTGCTTTTCGCATTCGGTTAGCTTAGGTATTCTTAATACACCGTGCTGACCTGCATGCAAAAATCAATGCAAATTTTCCGACGACCTACAGAGGGCAAAAGCAAAAAAGATATTTACGCTAGAAAGCGTTTGAGGCCTTTTCAATTTGAAAAAAGGAGGAAAGACAATGGCAAAGATGCACGTGAAAACCGGCGACGAGGTTGTGGTTTTGTCCGGTAAGGACAAAGGCAAAAAGGGCAAAGTTTTGTCCGTAAACCCGGAAAAGCGCATGGTTATTGTGGAAGGCGTTTCCATGGCCACCAAGCATAAAAAGCCCAGAAAGATGGGCGAAACCGGCGGTATCATCAAGCAGGAAACCCCGATCTATGCAAGCAAGGTTATGAATGTTTGCGGTAAATGCGGTGCACCCAGCAGAGTTGGACGGAAAGTTCTGGAGGACGGAACTCATGTTCGTTACTGCAAGAAGTGCGGCGAGACATTCTAAGTTCGATAAGGAAAGGAGGTTACACTCTCAATGAGATTGGAAGAAAAATACACAAGTGAAATCAAAGACGCCTTGATGAAGAAATACAACTATAAGAGCGTGATGCAGATTCCGAAACTGGAAAAAGTTGTGATCAACATGGGTGTTGGCGATGCAAGAGAAAATTCTAAGGCTGTAGAGAGCGCTGCTGCGGATTTAGGTTTGATTACCGGTCAAAAAGCAGTGATCACCAAGGCTAAGAAATCCGTTGCAACATTTAAAGTAAGAGAAGGTATGAACATCGGTTGTAAAGTTACCCTGAGAGGTTCTAAGATGTACGAGTTCGTGGATCGTCTGTTCAATGCAGCACTCCCCCGCGTACGTGACTTCCGTGGTATCAACCCCAATTCCTTTGATGGTCGCGGCAACTACGCCCTGGGTATCAAGGAACAACTTATCTTCCCTGAAATAGATTATGATAAGATTGATAAGATTCGCGGTATGGACATTATCTTTGTAACCACAGCACAGACCGACGAGGAAGCAAGAGAACTTCTGAGTCTGATGGGTGCACCGTTTACAAGATAGTACCGAATAAGGAGGATGAAAGTTCATGGCTAAAAAGTCTATGGTTGTAAAGCAGCAGAGAAAGCAAAAATATGCTACCCGTGAATACAACAGATGTAAGATTTGCGGCAGA
Source organism: Ructibacterium sp. (assembly GCA_045534975.1). Lineage (GTDB taxonomy): Bacteria > Bacillota > Clostridia > Monoglobales > Monoglobaceae > Ructibacterium. The sequence goes on from JAZSKV010000095.1 coordinate 14,013, forward strand.
CCCCATGCTTACCTTCGTAAGTTCGGTATTTGCAGAATTTGCTTCCGTGAGCTCGCTTATAAGGGCCAGATCCCGGGCGTGAAGAAAGCGTCCTGGTAAAAGTCGGCAGAAATGCCAAGTAACTTGATAGAAAAAAGGGTAAGGTGGCTGCAAAACTGTGCGGACAGCCAAACCGACCCTGGATTCCGATAAGAAGGAGGTTAGAACTATGCATACTACAGATCCTATCGCAGATATGCTGACAAGAATCAGAAATGCCAACAATGCCAGACACGTAAGTGTTGACATTCCGGCTTCTAATATGAAGAAGGCAATCGCAAAAATCTTGCTGGACGAAGGCTACGTGAAGAATGTAGAATACATCGAAGACAACATTCAGGGTGTGATTCGTATCACTTTGAAGTACGGTGAAAACAAGCAGAAAGTTCTCACCGGCTTAAAGAGAGTAAGTAAGCCCGGTCTGAGATCCTATGCATCTAAGGAAGAACTGCCCAGAGTATTAAAAGGCTTGGGTATTGCGATTATTTCTACATCTAAGGGTGTTATGACAGACAAGGAGGCACGTCGTCAGAACGTAGGCGGCGAAGTGCTGGCATTTATTTGGTAAGAAAGGAGGAGAATTCATTGTCTCGTATAGGAAAGATGCCGATTACAGTTCCCGCAGGCGTAACTGTAACCATCGGTGAAAACAATGAAGTTACCGTAAAGGGCCCCAAAGGCGAACTGGTTCAGCAGTTAGCCGGGGACATCATGATAGAGAGAAGAGGCGATACCATCGAGGTAAAGCGTCCCTCTGAAAACAAGACTCACAGATCTCTGCACGGTCTTACCCGTACCCTGCTCAACAACATGATTGTTGGTGTTACAGACGGATTTAAGAAAGAACTGGAAATCAACGGTGTTGGTTACAGAGCAGCCTTGCAAGGTAAGAAACTGGTGATGAACCTTGGTTATTCTCATCAGGTAGAGATGGAGGCAGCGGATGGTATTACCATCGAAGTTCCGCAGCCCAACCAGATTATCATTTCCGGTCCCGACAAGCAGAAGGTTGGTCAGTTCGCTGCCAACGTTCGCGAGAAGAGACCGCCGGAACCCTACAAGGGCAAGGGTATCAAATACGTCGATGAACATATCAGACGTAAGGAAGGTAAGGCTGGTTCTAAGAAGTAATTAGCCGCAAGGAGGTGCAAACGTAATGATTAAGAAGATTAACAGTAATGTATCAAGACTTGCAAGACACGCGAGAGTTCGTAAAAAGGTTTCCGGTACTCCCGAATGCCCCAGACTCTGTGTGTTCAGAAGTCGGCAGAACATATACGCTCAAATCATTGACGATATCGCAGGTAATACC
>JAZSKV010000047.1:0-20722 GCA_045534975.1 Ructibacterium sp.
GTGACGGATATGGCTGAAACAAAGAAAACAGCAAAAAAACCGGCGGCACCCAAGAAGGCGCCCGCTGCTGCACCTGTTGTAGCAGAAACAAAAACTAATGAAATTAAATTAAACAATAATATTAAGGAGGAAAAGAAAATGGCACAAGAAGCATTAGGTATGGTAGAAACCAGAGGTTTGGTAGCAGCAATCGAAGCTGCCGATGCAATGGTAAAGGCTGCTAATGTAGAACTCATTGGCACCGAGAAAATCGGTTCTGGTCTGGTAAGCGTTATGGTACGCGGTGATGTAGGTGCGGTAAAATCTGCTGTAGAAGCAGGTGGCAGCGCTGCTACTAAACTGGGTGAAATTATCGCTACTCATGTAATTCCCAGACCTCACAGTGATGTTGAGAAGATTCTGCCTACTTTAAAATAAGTTGCTTCCATTAAATTCTTTTAGCGGAAGGTGAATCACATGATAGTAGGTAAAGTAGTTGGTAGCGTTGTTGCCACTCGCAAGAATGAAAACTTGCTGGGAAACAAATTTCTGATTGTAGAGCCCTACAACAATATGGCAGGCACGGGTAGAATTGTAGCTATTGATAATGTTGGAGCCGGTATCGGTGAAGATGTTTTGGTAGCCACCGGCAGTGCCGCTCGTATTGGCTGTAATGTTGAAGCGTCTCCCGTAGATGCTGCAATTGTTGGTATCATCGATGACGCAATAGGACTGGAGTAAGTTTTATGCAATTAGAAACATTAGTTCAAGTTTTGCAGGAAAACGGCATCGTCGGAGCAGGCGGTGCCGGATTCCCTGCCTATGCAAAATTAAATAAACAAGCAGATACAATTATCTTAAACTGCGCAGAGTGTGAACCTTTATACAAGGTAGATCGCCAGTTACTGGAAAAGTATGCATTTGAGATTGTAAGCGCCCTGTCTTTGGTTGCAGATACCGTAGAGGCAGAGCGTGCTATCGTGGCGATAAAACCATCATACCAAGGTGCTATCGAAGCAGTAAAATTGGCTATGACGGCTTTCCCCAAGGTATCGATTTCTTATTTGCCGGAGATATATCCCGCCGGTGATGAAGTGATTCTTACCTATGAAACAACCGGAAGAATCATCAAACCGGGGAATATTCCGATTACCGTAGGTGTTACAGTTTTCAACGTGGAAACGATGCTAAACATCTATAAAGCGGTCAACGACCAAATTCCTGTTACTGATAAGTATGTTATGGTAGCAGGTGAGGTTGTAAATCCGGCTGTGATTAGGGTTCCTTTGGGTATCAGCGTGAAAGAAATTGTGGATTTGTGTGGAGGTTCCAAAATTAAGGATCCTGCCTATTTGATAGGCGGGCCCATGACGGGTAAAATTGGAACATCTCATAATTTGATTACGAAAACAACCGGTGCGGTGATTGTATTGCCGCAGGATCATTATATAGTCCAGAGAAAAACAGTAAAGGCAAGCATCGGCATGAAACGAGCCATGAGCGCTTGTTGCAGTTGCCGTATGTGCACAGATTTGTGCTCACGGAACTTGTTAGGGCATCCCATTAACCCCCAGGAATTTATGCATGGCGTGTCTAACAATCAGGTTTATGACATCAAGCCCTTTCTGGATACTTTTTACTGTTCCCAGTGCGGGATTTGTGAAATGTATTCTTGTATGCAGGGACTATCCCCTGCAACACTCATCAATGAGTACAGGACAGAGTTGCGGAAAAAAGGTATCGTTCCTTCCAAAGAAGATGCCGAATTTACTGGTGTATCCGATAAGCGGGAATATAGAAAGATTCCGGTATCTCGTTTGGTAAGACGCCTTGGACTTTCTAAGTATAACATTGTGATACCCCTTTCTGATGAAAAAATTACAGCAAAAAGACTTGTGATTTCTCTCAATCAAAACATAGGAGCTCCATCCGTTCCCGTTGTTAAAAAAGGGGATAAGGTGGAAGAAGCCATGTTAATTGCAGCGATGCCGAACGATAAACTTGGCGTAGGGTTGCATTCGCCAATCAAAGGTAAAGTTGCAGAGATCAACGAGAACTATATTATTGTAGAAAAGAGCAGGGAGTGAGAATATGACAAAGGCAATTGGAATGGTGGAATACACCAATGTATCTACCGGTATTCAAGCGGCTGACACCTTAGTTAAAACTGCCGCAGTTGAAATTATTGAGGCACAGGTGGTTTGTCCCGGTAAGTATATTGTCCTTATTTCGGGTGAACTTAGTGCGATTCGGGCGGCTGTGGATGCTGCTACCGTACAGTACGGTGATAAACTTGTCGATAGTTTTGTTCTTGGCAATGTCCATGAGGGTGTTTTTCCTGCTATCTATGCAACGGTAGAAGTAGATAATCCTCGTGCCCTGGGTGTTGTGGAAACATACTCCGGTGCATCGGCGATTGTTGCAGCCGATGCAGCGGCGAAAACCGCAGATGTTACTTTGGTAGAGTTGCGTATTTGCAGAGGTATGTGCGGTAAATCCTATTTCATTATGACTGGCGAGGTTGCGGCAGTTCAAGCAGCCATAGATAATGGAAAGGTTGCTGCCGGAGATAAGGGAATGCTCTTGGATTACTCCATTACCCCCAATCCCGACCCCAAACTCTGGGAAAAAATTCTTTAAAATTGCTTTTATATACAATAACGCAGAAAGGCTGTTGGTAATTTATGAAAATCGATGAAAAACAGATGAACGAAATTATTAAAAATGTTCTTGCCAATGTAGCAGACCAGGGCTGCGTAAAAGAAAATGCCCGGTCGTTAAAAGGTGTTTTTGATAGCATGGAAGAAGCACTTGAAGCGGTTTCGAAAGCCTATCAGCAGTTCCGTGCTTATACCCTTGAACAGCGTGAGCAAATGATTGCAAAAATTCGCAGCCTCACTTTGGCTGAGGCAGAAGAAATGGCAAAACTGGGCGTTAGCGAAACCGGCATGGGTAGAGTTTCTGATAAGATTATTAAGCACCAATTGGTTGCCAATAAAACTCCCGGAACCGAAGACTTGAAACCTGCCGTTATGACAGGTGATAGCGGTTTAACCCTGGTGGAAATGGCACCCTATGGTGTTATTGGCAGTATTACCCCCTCTACCAACCCTAGTGAAACGGTAATCTGTAATTCTATTGGTATGATTGCCGGTGGTAATGCGGTGGTGTTTAATCCCCATCCTAATGCTCGTAAAACTGCGAACTACGCTGTTGATTTGGTAAACCGTGCTATTTTAGAAGCTGGCGGTCCTGAAAACCTGGTGGTATCTGTTTATCATCCTACCATGGAATCTTCCAATGTGATGATGAAATCTCCGGCTGTTCGTATGTTGGTAGCAACTGGTGGTCCTGGTGTTGTACGTGCACTTTTATCTTCTGGTAAAAAAGCCATTGGTGCCGGTGCAGGTAATCCTCCGGTTATCGTTGATGAAACAGCTGAAGTTAAGAAAGCCGCAAGAGATATCGTGGCCGGTGCAAGTTTTGATAATAACCTGCCCTGTATTGCTGAGAAAGAATGTTTTGCGGTAGATTCCATTGCATCCGAATTGATTGCAGGGATGCAGGAAGCAGGCGCTTATTTGATTAAGGGTAAACAGATTGATGATTTGGTAAAACTGGCGTTGGTTGAAAAAGATGGAAAGTATTCCATTAATAAAGATTGGGTTGGTAAAGATGCGGGTAAATTCTTGAAAGAATTAGGTATCGACTCTGATGCTCGGTTGATTATTTGTGAGACCAATGCGAATCATCCCTTTGTTCAGGTAGAAATGATGATGCCGATTTTGGCAGTTGTCCGTGTTCCTGATATCGATGATGCCATTGAAAAGGCCGTTGCAGCTGAGCATGGCAATCGCCATTCTGCACATATTCATTCTAAGAATGTGGATAACCTCACAAAGTTTGCCCGTGCAGTTGAAACCACCATTTTTGTGAAAAATGCACCGTCTTATGCAGGTATTGGTGCCGGTGGCGAAGGGTACACCACATTTACTATTGCTGGCCCTACCGGCGAAGGTTTAACTGCGGCACATTCTTTTACCAGACAGCGTCGTTGTGTCATGGTTGATGGTTTACATATCGTTTAATTGGCTCATGGAGGAATCATATGAACGCATTGGGAATGATTGAAGTATATAGTTTTACAACTGCGGTTTGTGCTGCAGATATTGCAGCCAAGACTGCTGATGTAAAGGTAATTGCATTTGACAGAACCAGACCCGGCAGCGAAAATGTTCCGGCACCTCTGGTTATGCAGGTAAAAGTAGAAGGTGATAACGCTTCTGTAAAGGCAGCCGTTGAGGCGGCAAGAGCCTATGCGGAAGATGAGGGAATGTATATCATTTCTTCTGTAATTCCCCGTCCCGGTGATGGAACCGAGAAGATGGCATTCCTGTTGGATGTCAATAAAGATAAATATAATAAAAAATTACCTAAAACCTTCTATAACAAGGATGTGGAAATTCCGGAAGTAGATTGTTCTATTGGTTTGCTGGAAGTTTCCGGTCTTGTGGCCTCTATTGTGGGGTTGGATGCCATGGTAAAAGCATCGAATGTTCGCCTGATTCATTGTGAGAAAAGATTGGGCGGTCGTTTGGTTACCTTGATTGTCAAGGGTGATGTTTCTGCGGTACGAGCTGCTGTGGAGGCTGGCGCGGCTGCTGCACTTCCCTTGGGGAAAGTTCATGGTGAGGCTGTGATTGCAAGTCCTCATGGTGAGATCATGAAGTATTTTGATTTTAAAGAATAATTGACCATTTCAAAGGTGGTAATTGTATGTATGATTTAGACCAAATTGAAAAAACAGTAAAAAATGTCATGGTTGAGATGGGAATAAAAACCAAAGACGATGTCAAAGATGATTTCGTAAAAATTGGTGTTTCCCAAAGACATATTCATTTGTCCCGGGAAGACTTGGATATTCTTTTTGGTAAGGGATATGAACTCACCCCCAAAAAAGTGTTGATGGGCAGAGAGTTTGCCTCCAATGAGGTAGTGACCTTGGTTGGACCTTCTTTAAAGGCGATTGAGAATGTTCGAGTTCTTGGTCCTGTTCGGAAGAATACACAGGTTGAAATTTCCCGGACTGATACCTTTATCTTAAAGGTTAGTCCGCCGGTCCGTCCCTCTGGCGAGGTAAAAGGTTCTGAGAAAATTGTAGTCGTAGGACCTAGGGGTAGCGTTTATTTAAAAGAGGGCGTTATCATTGCCAATCGCCACATCCACTTAACCCCGGATTTTGCCGCATCTTTGAACGTTAAAGACAATGATTATGTTGATGTTTTGATTGACGGTGTGAAACCTACAAAATTCTACGATGTGCAGGTTCGTGTGCGGGATGACTTTCATGTAGAGATGCATATTGATACCGATGATGCCAATTCATCCGGTCTCAAAAACGGCGATGTGGTACACATTCTCACAAAATAGTTTGCTCTGAAAATAATCGGAAAAGAGGGAACAGCATGCTTGCGTTTGAACGGCAAAAGAAAATTTTAGAATTGCTAAGCAGCGAGGGCGCTGTTATGGTGAGTAAACTCAGCATGGAACTGGGTGTTACCGAGGAAACCATACGCCGTGACTTGGAAAAATTAGAGGCGAGGGAGTTACTTCGCAGAACCCACGGTGGGGCACTGCCTATTGACGAAAACAGTTATGAACTTTCTCTGGAAAGAAGAAAAGGTCTGAATGTTGAATCTAAGCAGGCACTTGCTCATCAGGCGGTTCAGTATATTGCGTCAGGCGATAGTATATTCTTAGATGCTTCGACTACCACATTTTATCTGGCAAAAGAACTGAAGAAAATGAAGAAACTAACAGTGATTACCAATTCGATTCGTGTGATCAATGAACTTTCCGGCATTGACGATATCAAGGTAATCGCAATCGGAGGAATTGTCAGTAACAACCAGTCTTTGGTGGGTTCTATTGCGGAAAATTCCATTGCAAGCAACTACTTTGCAGATAAAATGTTTTTTGCCAGCAAGGGAATCAGCGATGCTAATATTATTCTGGAAGGCAATGAGCAGGAATGCTATATTAAGAAGAGAATGTTGGCGAATTCCAGTAGCCATTATTACCTTTGTGATAAATCAAAGATTGGTAAAGTAGGATATATGAAATTGACTTCTTTTGAAGAAATTGAATATTTAATTACCGATGCGAAACTTAGTGATGAATTAGCCGCTGCTTTAACAGAAAATGCGGTAGAAGTTATCACGGTATAAAAGTAGTAGAAAATCCTTATCAAAGGTTTAATATTTCAAAGCAAGAACAAGGAGGAAGAAACAATGTTAGTGAATATGAATGATGTGTTAAGACCCGCAAAGAAAAACCATTATGCCGTAGGTTTATTCAATGCCGTAAACTTAGAACTTGCCCGCGGTATTATCAATGCCGCAGAATCTTCTAGATCTCCGGTGATTATGGGGACGGCAGAAGTTCTGTTGCCCTATGGTCCTTTGGAAGAGGTATCTTATTATTTAATACCTATGGCGAAAAAAGCCTCTGTTCCCGTTGTTATACATCTTGACCATGGTCTTTCCTATGATACCTGTATTAAGGCCTTAGAACTCGGTTTTAGTTCCATTATGTATGACTGTTCCACCGATTCCTACGAGGATAACGTGCGCAAGGTAAAAGAGATGGCAGATATTGCACATTCTTATGGCGCAACCATCGAGGGTGAGTTAGGGCACGTTGGCGATAACGAGGGTTCTGCTGAAGGTAGTTCTCATTTGGAAGACCCATCTAAATATTTCACCGATCCCAAACTTGCTAAGGACTTTGTAGAAAAAACCGGTGTTGACGCTCTGGCGATAGCCGTAGGTAATGCACACGGTGCTTATAAATTGCCTCCGAAACTTGACTTTGAAAGAATCCGTACCATTGCAAAAACGGTGGATGTTCCCCTTGTATTGCACGGCGGTTCTGGACTTACTGATGATGATTTCAGACAGGCAATTAAGGATGGTATCAGTAAGGTTAATATTTTTACTGACATCAATGTTGCAGCAGTAGAGGCAGAGTTTAAGAGGTTCACGGATATGAACAAGGGTCTTATCGATCTGATTCCTGCGGCAGTAGAGGCGGTTAAACAGGAAACTTTAAAGAAGATGCAACTGTTTAGCAGTGACGGCAAAGCAGATTATAGCAACCCCACATCCCTGTCCAATGATAATGTTGCACTGCTTACCAGACTGGTAACGGAAGAAGTTATGAAATATTTGAAACAAAAGTAAAATAAAACGCTCCAAAGTTTCAAACTTTGGAGCGTTTTATTTTATCCTTAACCAAGCAATGCGCGGTCGTTTGCAAATTGGTATATGGGAAGGCTTAATGGTGATGATTTATTCGTTATCTACAGTACCGAAGATGCCAAGGGACCTACTATTTTGTATGAGGTAAGGGAAAATGCAAAGATTGAGAAGAATATCCTGATGGATATATTGGAGGCGGAAGAAAATGGCAAGAGTGCTAACAGAGAATCAAGTTTTACTGAAAGGTTATTTGAAGGAGATTGGGATTCCTATGTCGGCAATAGTCAGAATAATATTCAACGTGTGGGAACCGGAACAAACGGTCAAGATGCTGGAGTATTGTCGGGACAATCATCCAAACTTGACGGAGACATCGCTTTTAGAAATGTCCTCGAAAATCTCTTCAAAATACAAGAGGCAAAGTTAAAAGATGCTGATCTCTCCCTCAAAGACGATGTAGAAGTATCGCCCAGGAGAACCAAGGAACTGTTTTGAAACGCATGATTGTGAGAAGTGAAAAACCGCCAAACCATGAAAATACATTGGTTTTGGCGGTTTTTGCTTTGGTGAGGATGGACGGACTTGAACCGGCGACCCCTTGCATGTCAAGCAAGTACTCTGACCAACTGAGCTACACCCTCAAATTTCTTTCATTATAACATAAGTTTTCACTCTTGACAATAGCAAAATAAAAAGTTTAAAAAATATGGGAAAATATCCGGTATTTTTTTTGACAACCAGAACAAACTATGCTATAATTAGTTTGTTATTGTGTGACGATTAACAAGATATTGGGTTTTTCCATCAAAATCCGCAGAAAGGATCAAGATTATGGCAGAAAATATCTCTTTGTCAGATTTGAACGACCGTGGTGATAAAGAAACAGTTTCTTTTCCGCGGATTGTGGAACACGCGGTGGGGAAGTCTATGGCGGATGTGGTTCCGGCTTTGTCTGCGGTGCTTCGCTTACAGAATATGCATCTTGGACTTTATGAAATGGTTTCTCGTGCGGAACTATCTGCCAGGGACCTTACGGCCAAAGTCAGCGCTCTTGCAGAATTATTCGGCGGGGAAGATTCAGTATCCCGGCTGCGGATGGCGTCTTATGATATTGAGCAGTTTTTTACTGCATTTACCCGGCATTTAAATGTGACCATCAGTGACAAACTCCGAGGAGAAATTATCTTTCAACTGGCACCGGAATCTGAGAAAGGTGTGGTGTTTGATGCACGCCGGGTTTCGATGATTCTGTATCATTTAATTGGGAATGCCTTGCAACACGGTCGCACAGAGAATAAGAATATCAAACTTATTTGCAAAGCGGTACCTGGTCGTTTTGAACTTGCCGTCCGGGATTACGGTGGTGGCGTGCCAGCAGATATCCAGCCCAAACTTTTTACCAAGTTCCGAGATGAATTTAGTTTGCAAAATCAATCTTCCAATATGCTTCCGCCCAGAATTTGCGGCATAGGATTGCCCCTTTGTCGGAAATTGATTCAGGACATGGGTGGAAAATTAGAGTTCAAAAATTATTCAACCGGTGCCAAATTCACCATGATATTGCCCCAGGAAACGACTCGAATGCAGGAACCCTCCATTTTTTATCCTGAAAAATCACTTTTGCTCAGTTGTATGGCGCCATTTTTATTGCAGGTTGGCTTTGAGAGAAAAGAGGAAGATAACAGATGACCATTACTTATGAATTTTCCGGTTCCCTTTATGTGAACCTTACCAATCGTTGTTCCAATGCCTGCGAATTTTGCGTCAGGAATAAGCACGATGATATCAATGGAAAAGATAACCTTTGGCTGGATCGGGAGCCCACAGAAGAAGAAATCAAAGAGGATTTTCTTCGTCATGACCTTGATCAATATGCAGAAATCGTTTTTTGCGGCTACGGTGAGCCGACCATGCGTTTTGATACTATGATTGTAATTGCAAAATGGCTGAAAGAGAGAAAAGCGGAAATCCGGATTCGTTTAAATACCAATGGCCACGCAAACCTGATTTGCAAGAGGGATGTAACACCGGAGTTGGTAGGGTGTATTGACATTCTCTCGATCAGTTTGAATGCGGAAAACTCGGAAAAATACCAGCAGCGTTGCCAAAGTGTCTTTGGCGGCGAGGTGGCGTTTGCGGGATTGTTAGAATTTACTCGTCTTGCAACGAAATATGTGCCGGAGGTTATTCTCTCTGTGGTGGACGTAATGGATGCAGGAGAAATTGAGGCCTGCCGGGAACTTGCCAAGGAATGCGGTGCAACCTTCCGGGTTCGGAAACTGATTGTGTAGCAGGAGGGCTTATGCTAAAATTGCAAGAGATAACCATGGATCAAAAAGAAGTGTTCGACCGATACTTGCGGAGAAAGTGTAGCCAGAATTCGGAATTCACTTTTACCAACCTATTCATGTGGCGGAAAAGTTATGATATCCGGTATGTCATCTTAGACGATATGCTTTGTATTATGCCACAGCATACCGGCGGACCCAGAAGTGCGACTTTTCCCATAGGGTTTATAAAAGAAGATGGCAGTGAGGGAAATATTGAACCGACGATAGAAACGCTTTTGGCTCATTTAAAGGAGTCAGGTGAAAGACCGCTTTTGCGTTTGTATGATGATAAAACCGTAGAAAAACTTATCAAAACTTTCCCTGGAAAGTTTGTCATTACCGAGGATGTGAATTCCTTTGACTATGTGTATCGGGTGGAAGATTTGATCAACCTCTCCGGCAAGCGTTTCCATGCAAAGAAAAACCATGTGAATAAATTCAAAAAACTCTATAACTGGGAATACAAAAAACTGACCGAAAAGGATACGAAGGCTTGTTTAGAACTTTTTGACCAGTGGCATCAGGGTAAAGAGGAGGAAATTCCCGGTCTCCTGGAGGAAAGAGAAGCGGTTTTTGAACTGTTTTCCAACTGGGATGCTTTGGATGTCCGCGGTGGCTGTCTTTTGGTAGATGGGAAGATGGTTGCATTCTCTGTAGGAGAACCTCTTTGCGGAAAGATGGCAGTGATTCATTTAGAACATGCCGACACCAACTATCAAGGTGCTTTTGCCATGATGAACCAACAGTTTTTAATCCATGAGTGGAAGGATTTCGAATTCGTTAACCGGGAGGAAGATATGGGAATCCCCGGTATGCGGAAGGCGAAAGGGTCGTATCGCCCTGTCTTTATGGTCAAAAAATATGTAGCAACTCTGTCAAGTGACAATTTATGATAAAAACCAACAATTAGAAAAGGATTGTCAATTATGCGGCTAAAAAACATTGAAATGCAAGGGTTTAAATCCTTTGCAGATAAAATTTATCTGGATTTTAATCCCGGCATTACAGCGATTGTAGGCCCCAACGGCGCAGGAAAGAGTAACATTTCCGATGCGATTCGCTGGGTTATGGGTGAACAGAGTATTAAATCCCTGCGTGGCAGCAAAATGGAAGATGTCATTTTCGCCGGAACCGAAGCCAGAAAGGCTTTGGGATTTGCCGAAGTTACCTTAACCTTGGATAACTCTGATCACTATTTCTCTCTGGATTTCCCGGAAATCACTGTGACCCGTCGCGTATATCGAAGCGGCGAGGGCGAATACTATATCAATAAGACTCTGTGTAGACTCAAAGACATTCATGAACTCTTTATGGATACCGGACTTGGCCGTGACGGATACTCTATCATCGGGCAAGGTAAAATTGACAATATTTTAAGCACAAAGTCTGAAGACCGGCGTCAGATTTTTGAGGAGGCCGCTGGTATTTCTAAGTATAAATATCGGAAGATAGAAGCAGAGCGGAAACTTTTGCAAACCACAGATAATTTAACTCGTGTTCAGGATATCTTGACGGAACTGGAGGGGCAATTAGGTCCCTTAGAACGTCAGTCCGAAAAGGCACGGCGTTATTTGGTTCTTCGTGATGAGATGCGGGGGCTGGATATTGCAGTTTCCGTCATCAATGCAGAAAAAGCAAAGAAAGAACTTGTAGAACTTACCCAAAATATTCAATTATTAGACGGACAAATTGCAGAAATCAAAAAAGAACTGGACGAAACCGATGTGGAAATTTCTGCTATGTACGACCAATCTAAAGAATATGATGAAAAAATGGAGGCTTGCCGTGAGGCCGATAAAAGCACCGTTGAGAGCATTAATGATGACAGGAACCAGGTCAATCTTTTAGTAAACGATGTCGCCCATAGCGAACAGGATATCCTTCGATTGGAAGAAGAAATTGAAACGGGTAAGATTGAAATTCAGAAAATCGATGGATTGCTGGAAGAACACGGTAAATTGCTGGATTCCTTAAAGATAAGAGGTCAAGGTGCTTCTCAGACCTTGGAGGAACTTACACAGGAATCCCAAAAAGCCAGTCAGGTTGCCGGCGAAAAAAATCAGTTATTAGAATCTATCCGGATGGAAATGATTGAGTTAGCCGCCAAAGAAAACGCTTCTATGGCAGGGATTGATAACTTAAAGATTCTTGCTGAAAGTTTTTCGGAACGTCAGGTAGTGATTGAAAAAGAACTTTCTGGGAGAAGCCAAGACAACGCAGAACTTCTTGCTACCTATGAAAAGAATCAGCAAAATTATCAGGAGGCTATTGAAAAATTAGAACAATTAAAAACTGAAGTTGCTGGTTTCGAAGAAGAACTACATATCGTCGCAAAGGAACAACAAGAACTTATTAATGCGCGTAATCAGCAACAACTGATTCTTAGCCAGAAACAATCCCGGCAGTCGATGCTCCAAGATATGGAACGGGAATACGAGGGATATGCCAAAGGCGTCAAAGGCGTTATGACAGCATATCAAAAGGGTGAAATCTCCAATGCCAAAATTTATGGACCGTTGGCACAGTTAATTAAGACAGACCAGAAATATATTGTTGCCATCGAAACCGCGTTGGGTGCCGTCAATCAAAATATCGTAACGGAAAAAGAAGAAGATGCCAAAGCGGCAATTGGTTATCTGAAAAAGCATCATCTTGGTCGGGCAACCTTTTTGCCAGTTCGGGCAATTCGGCCTAAGAAATTCCAGGAGCAACCCCAAAAGGGGACTCCCGGCTTTATTGCTGTGGCTGCTGATTTGATAAGTTGCGATGAACGATACAAAGATATTATCAGCAGTTTTTTAGGTACTACGGTAATTTGTGATAATCTGGATAACGCCATCGCTATGGCAAAAAAAGCAGAACATAAATTCAAAATTGTTACCCTAGATGGCGATGTGATTCAAGCCGGCGGTGCTATGACCGGTGGCAGCACCTTAAAAACCACCGGTTCTCTTTCCAGAACCGGGGAAATTGAGAAACTGGACCGTGATATTGCATCTCTGGAAAAAGACTTAGAAAAGCAGAAAAACACCCAGCAGATGTTGCTCGCTTCGGAGGAAAACCTGCGGGAAAAGTTGCAGAATGCGCAAGACATCATGCAGAAATCCCAGGCAGAGTCCATAAAATTGGATGCAGAACTGCAACATCAAAAGGAACTTTTGGAAACTTTCCATGCCGGTTTTGAGAAACTGCAAAGAGAACTGGATGGTATTTTGGTACGTCTTGGAGAAATTGATAAAGAAATTGAAGAAAAGAAAGAGGATATCCAGACCGGAAAAGCACGGTATTTGGAATTAGAGGAGAATCTTAAAAATCTGCAGATAGAATACAACGAACTCTCTGTTAAAAATGACAAGTTACTCTCTCAATTAACGGAACTGAATATTGACCGCAACTCTGTCTTAAAAGAAATGGAGTTGCAAAATGACCGAATTTCCCGGCTTAACACAGAGAAATCCCAAAATGTCATTGCGATTACTGCAAAAAGCGAAAGAATCCAGGAAATTCGCAAACAGATTGATGCGATGCAGGAAGAAATGGCGCAGTTGACCAAGGGTGCCAAGGAAAAAGAAGAGGCTTTGAGCCAGTATCAGGCGGATTTGGAGCGACTCGCCAAAGAGAAAGGCGAACTGGAGGTTTCCCTTCGTGCTAAACAGGCGTCGATCAAAGATGTACAGGAACAGGTGTTCCAGTTGACGCAACAGCAAACCAAAATGGAATCCCGGGCAGAGCGTTATGAGTTAGAAATCGAGGGGATTGTAGAACGGCTTTTGGAGGAATACGAACTTCCTTATAGTGAGGCGGCAGAAATGAAACCGGCAGAAGACTTTGATTATAAAGATGCTTCTCAAAAAATCAAGTCCCTGCGTGATCAGATTCGAGCACTGGGTAACATCAATATCGATGCCATTGAGGAATATAAAAACGTAAAAGAACGCTTTGACTTCCTTACCGTACAGACTACCGATTTAGGTGAGGCAAAAAAAGAACTGGAATCTGTGATTGAGGAAATGCTTCAGATTATGCAGATCAGATTTGCTGAACAGTTTGCGGTCATCAATCAAAACTTCAATCGAGTTTTTGTTTCGCTGTTTGGTGGCGGTCGGGCAAGTTTAACTCTGACCGACCCAGATAATGTATTAGAGAGCGGTATTGAAATTGAGGCACAACCGCCGGGCAAGAAGTTGCAAAATTTAAGTCTGCTCTCCGGTGGCGAAAAAGCCTTTACTGCCATTGCATTACTTTTCTCTATTTTAGAGGTAAGACCTACACCGTTCTGTATCTTAGACGAGATTGAGGCAGCCCTTGATGATGTCAATGTATATCGGTTTGCCGATTACCTAAAACATTATAGTGACAAAACTCAGTTCATTGTGGTAACCCACCGTAGAGGTACCATGGAAATGGCTAATATCCTATATGGTGTTACCATGCAAGAGCGAGGTATTTCCAAACTTTTGTCTTTGAATATTGACGAGATTCAACAGTAAAAGGAGGACAGCATGGGACTTTTTGATAAAATTAAGGACAGTTTAAGCAAAACCAGAGAATCCATCAACGATAAGTTTGAAACGGTGCTTCGGGCATTTAAAAAGGTAGATGAAGAACTGTTTGAAGAATTGGAAGAGGTGTTAATTACCGCTGATTTGGGTGTCGAAACCTCTTTGGAAATTATTGAACGGCTCCGGGAAGCCGCTTCCCAGAAGCATATTACCGAGAGTGCAGATTTAAGGCAAGAAATGGCAGAAATCCTGGGACATATCTTAACGGATGGAAGTGACAGCAAATTACAGGTGTTTGGCTTGCCCGCAGTTATTATGGTGATTGGTGTCAATGGTGTGGGAAAAACTACAACCATTGGAAAGATTGCAAACATGTATAAACAACAAGGGAAAGAGGTTATGATTGCGGCGGCTGATACCTTTCGAGCAGCAGCCATTGAGCAGTTGGAAGTTTGGGCAGACCGTGCCGGGGTACGATTGATTAAACAACAAGAGGGCGCAGACCCTGCCGCTGTTATCTATGATGCCATCAATGCGTGTAAGGGAAAATATGTGGATGTTTTGCTCTGTGATACGGCAGGACGGCTTCATAACAAGAAAAACTTGATGGAAGAACTGAAAAAGATTTATCGTATTTTAGACCGAGAACTTCCGGATGGAAGCAAGGAGATTCTCTTGGTCTTAGATGCCACCACCGGTCAAAATGCAGTGCAACAAGCCAAGGAATTTAAGGATGCTGCGGACATCACCGGTATTGTCCTTACCAAATTAGACGGAACTGCCAAAGGCGGCATCGTATTTGCCATTAAAAACGAATACGATATCCCGGTAAAACTCGTTGGCCTTGGCGAAAGTATTGACGATATCGCACCCTTTGATGCTGATGCCTTTGTGAGCGGTATCTTAAACATGCAGGCAGAATAAATTATTTTTGAAAAAGTAAAAAAAAAGACTTGCCAAATGGAATTTTTTATGATATAATGCCATAGTTGATTACGGGTAGTCCTCTGGTACTGCGGTATTACGAATGCCTTAGAGAAGAAAGGAAAAGGAAAATGGACATTTTAACACAAATCACACAAGAACAAATCAGAACCGACCTTCCGAAACTTGAAATCGGTGATACTGTCAAGGTTTACGTTAAAGTTAAAGAGGGTAACCGGGAAAGAATCCAGATGTTTGAAGGTACCGTGATTAAAAAGAACCACGGCGGCATTCAGGAAACCTTTACCGTTCGTCGTCTTTCTTACGGCGTAGGCGTGGAGAGAACCTTCCCGCTGAACACCCCAAAGATTGACCGGATTGAGGTTGTTAGACACGGTAAAGTGCGGCGCGCAAGACTGTACTATCTGCGTGATAGAGTTGGTAAGGCTGCAAAGGTACAAGAAAAACTGAAATAAGCAATGAAGCAGTGGTGGTTATGCATATAATCACCACTGTTTGCCATTTTGCCCGGATTTTTATGTAAAGGAGAGAAAATCATGCAAGAAGAAATGAGCCAGGTATCACAAGAAAATCATGAACCGATGATTGAAGAATCCACCGGCAAAAAAACCGATTGGCTGAAAGAATTGCGGGATTGGGTTGTTGCCATTGCGGTTGCTGTGGCATTGGCTCTTATTATCCGGAATTTTGTCTTTACTTTGGTAAAGGTACAAGGTGAATCCATGGAGCCTACGCTACAAAACGAAGACCGCTTGTATGTAAACAGGCTGTTTTATACCCCGGAAAAAGGTGATGTTATCATCTTTGTGCCAGAATCAGATAAGGCACACCCCTATGTAAAACGGGTTATTGCCACGGAGGGTGACTCTGTGTATATTGACTTTTTTACCGGAGATGTCTTTGTCAATGGTCAATTGATTGAAGAACCGTACATTAAAGATAAGACTAAGATGCTCGGCAGTTATATTACATCCTTGATGGCAAGAGGGGAATATGGTCCCGATAAACCCATCGTGATTCAAAAAGACCATCTTTTTGCCATGGGAGATAACCGGAATAACAGCAAAGATAGCCGTGAATTAGGACAGATTCCTTTAGAAGAAGTTTTGGGTGGCGCAGTTTTTCGCTTTTGGCCGCTGGATAACATCGGCTCTGTGCATAGTGACGCCATAGCAACCGATGTTTTACCCACGGAGAATCAATTTGCCTTGGATTAAAGGAGAGTAACTTATGAATTTACAATGGTTTCCTGGGCATATGTCCAAAACACGGCGTATGATTTCTGAAAACCTAAAACTGGTAGATGTGGTGGTAGAACTTTTAGATGCACGCTTGCCTTTGTCATCTAGAAATCCGGAAATTGACAGAATTGTAGGGGACAAGCCTCGCATTCTTGTGCTAAACAAGGCAGATCTTGCCGATAGCAAAGCGACAGAATTTTGGTGCCAGTGGTTTCAAGAAAAAGGTTTTACTGCAATCCCCTTAGACAGCCAAAGCGGTAAAGGTTTTTCAGCATTTGCGCCCGCTATTGATCGCGTGATGAAAGAGAAGATAGAACGGGATCGAGCCAAGGGAATTCAGCGGCATAGTATTAAATTAATGACCGTAGGAATCCCCAATGTGGGCAAATCATCATTCATTAACCGGATTTCTGGTCGGAATGCAGCAAAAACAGGTGACCGTCCGGGTATCACTACCTGTAAACAATGGATTCGTATTGCAGGGAAATATGAACTTTTAGATACTCCGGGTGTATTATGGCCTAAATTTGAAGATCAAGAGGTTGCAAAGCGTATTGCCTTTACAGGAGGAATCAAAGATGAGATTATTGATATTGAAGAGTTAGCCTGTGAGTTATTAGGCTTTTTGTCTGAGAAATATCCAGAATTACTGATGGCTCGTTATAAATTAGAAGAAGATAATGTAAAGGAAGATGACTTTGCATTACTCGAAACCGTTGGACGAAAACGTGGGTGCGTGATTTCCGGCGGAAATATCGATACATTTCGTGCTGCATCCTTGCTTTTGGATGATTTTCGTAGCGCAAAGATTGGAAATATCACTTTGGAATTACCAAAAGAAATGTCTTGATCATAACAAAGCCGACATTCTTGTCGGTTTTTTGTTGTAAAATAGGAGGAAAGGTATGAGCCTTTTAGAATTTGAAAAAGAGTATTTTGCCCAAGGATATCGCAAAATTGCGGGGGTTGATGAGGTCGGGCGCGGGCCTTTGGCCGGGCCGGTTTGCGCTGCGGCTGTAATTTTACCAGAAGGGTTGGAAATTGCAGGCATTAATGATTCTAAAAAATTAACGGAGAAAAAACGAGAACTGCTTTATGACGAAATTGCAAAGGTTGCCGTTGCTTGGGCGGTTTCATTTGTAGACCCCCAAACAATTGATGAGATTAATATCCGGCAGGCTACCCACCTCGCCATGGAAAACGCCGTAAAAGAACTTGCAGAAAAAGCGGATTTTCTCCTAGTCGATGGCAATGATAAAATTCCCTTTGATGTACCCTCTGCATATATTGTAAAAGGGGATGCGAAATCTCAGTCCATCGCCGCAGCGTCGATTATGGCAAAGGTAACCAGGGATCGGTATATGGTTAAAATGGCAGAGATTTATCCCGAATATGGGTTTGAAAAGCACAAAGGCTATGGAACTAAAGTGCATATGGAGGCGATTCAGCAGCACGGATTAACACCGCTACACCGTCACTCATTTATCACAGCAAAGGTGTTGGGAAAAGTATGAGTAGATATCGAAAAGATTTAGGTGATTTTGGCGAGTGTGCGGCAGAAAATTTTTACCGAAAAAAAGGGTACCGGATTTTAGCAAAAAACTATACGGTTCGTGGCGGAGAAATTGACTTAATTGTGGAATCTCCGGAATGGTTGGTTTTTGTTGAGGTAAAAACCAGGAGTAATTTAAATTATGGTTATCCCAGCGAAGCGATAGATCATAAAAAAATCCAACATATGCGCCGCGCTGCCGGGAGATACATAGAAGAGCACCCAACGAAAAAAGAAATTCGCTTTGACGCTATTGAAGTGTTGGCTTCCTACACCGATGGTGTACCAGAGTTAGAGGAAATCAATCACATCCCCAATATTTTATAAAGGGAGTTTTTTATGAATCCGATGATTTTTGACGCCCATTGTGATACGGCCTTTGAACTTATAGAACAGAAGCAAAAGTTAAAGAAAAACAGGTTACATCTTGATTTAACACGGATGCAGGAATATCAAAGTTATATTCAGGTCTTTGCGGCTTTTGTTGATCAAAAAAGTATTCGATGCACGCCTCTCAAACATTGCGTTTCCATCTTAGAAAAGATGCGGGCAGAAATAGAGGAAAATGGAGAAGAAATTTCCTTGATTAAAAATGCTGTTGATATGGAATCAGTGGTTCAGCGGAGAAAAACCGGTGCCATACTTTCTATTGAGGGCGGCGAAGCACTAGAAGGAAATTTATCCAATCTCAATTTGTTTTATCAAATGGGAATTCGGCTGATTACCTTGACCTGGAACTATGCTAATGAGTTGGCTGACGGGATTACGGAGCCGCGAGGGGGCGGTTTGACGGACTTTGGCAAAAAAGCGGTAAAAACCATGGAGGAGATGGGGATTTTAATTGATGTTTCTCATCTTTCTGTGAAAGGATTTTGGGATGTGGCAGAGGTGACAGAATATCCTTTTGTTGCGTCACATTCTTGCGTCAAAGCCCTTTGCAATCACCCTAGAAACTTAGATGATGCACAAATCCAGTTACTGATTAATCGTAACGGTGGTTTAGGAATCAATTTTTATCCGGAGTTTTTGACCCAAAAGCACTCTTGCACCATAGAAGATATTATCCGGCATATGGAATACATTTTAGCCCATGGCGGTCAGCATATTTTGGGGTTTGGTTCTGACTTTGATGGGGTTGGTGAGTTACCCCAAGGAATTGCCGGAGTTCAGAGTATGAAAGATATTATTTCTGCTATGGAGCAACGGGGGGTTTCACAAAGAATGATACAGGATATTTCCTTTGGGAACTTCTATCGACTTTTTTCTCAAACTTTACCTGGGAGAAAATGAAAGTTTTTTTCAAATAATTGTTGCAATTTGGCTGTATTTGTATTAAAATAATAAGGATATAGTATCTTTTTTGGAGGTTTCAATTTTATGGCATTACAAATTTCAGAAAAGGCAAAAGGAATCAGTCCGTCTCCCACGTTGGCGATTGATTCTAAATTTAAGCAGATGAAGCAACAGGGGATTCCTGTGGTTGGATTTGGTGCAGGTGAACCTGATTTTAATACACCGGAAAATATTAAAGAGGCTGGCATCCGCGGTATTCAGAATAACTTTACCCGATATACCCCGGCATCCGGTACTTTGGATTTGAAAAAAGCAATCTGTGACAAGGTTAAGAAAGATACCGGTTTAGATTTTGCTCCGGCAAATGTCATTGTTTGCAACGGCGGTAAACACGCACTGACCAATGCTTTTATGGCAATCCTAAATCCCGGTGACGAGGTTATTATTCCGGCTCCTTTTTGGGTAAGTTATCCGGAGATGGTGAAGATGGCAGACGGCGTTCCCGTTTATATCAACACCACAGAGGAAAATCAATTCAAGTTCACCATGGATCAGTTGGAGGCTGCCTTTACGGAAAAGACCAGAGCATTAGTCTTAAATACCCCCAGCAATCCTACCGGTATGATTTATAACCGGGAGGAATTAGAAAAGATTGCTGCTTTTGCAGTGGAGCATGATATCTATATTATCTTTGATGAGATTTATGAAAAATTAGTTTACGAGGGTGAACATGTCAATATCCTGACCCTGGGTGAAGATGTACGAAAACACACCATTTTGGTCAATGGTATGGCAAAATCTTATGCCATGACGGGATGGAGAATCGGTTATGCCATTGCAGAGCCTGCGGTTATCACTGCTATGAGCAATTTACAGAGTCATGGAACCTCCAATCCGAACTCTATTGCACAGTATGCGTCTGTAGAAGCGTTAAACGGCGATCAAAGCATCATTGATACTATGAAAGCGGAGTATCGTGCCCGTCGTGACTATATGGTTGAGCGAATCAATCAAATTGATGGTTTGAGTTGCCAATGTCCAAACGGTGCATTTTACATATTTATGAACGTGAAAGAGGTTCTTGGTAAAAAGCATTACGGAAAGCGGATTGATACTGCCAATGAACTGTGTGCAGACATCTTAGACAGAGCCTTAGTTGCTATGGTTCCCAGTGAGGGATTTGGTATTGATGGATATGTCAGACTCTCCTACGCAACTTCCATGGAGGTTATCACTACCGGGCTTGACAGAATCGAAGCATATCTGCAAGGAAAATGTGAAAAATAATAGCGATTTGAGATAATTTGGAGTGGGTTGCAATGAAAATAGGATTGATTGGAGCCGGAAATATGGCATCTGCTTTGCTTAGCGGTATGTTGAAAAATCTGGTACAACCCGGCAATGTGATGATTTCTGACCGGGATGAGGAAAAACTCGCCGTCTGGAAAGAACAGGGGGTTTCCGTTACCACAAACAATGGAATGGTGGAAGATGCCTGCGATATCATTATCCTCGCAGTCAAACCTAAAATAATCCCTTATGTATTGCAAGAACTTTCCGGCAAAGAAGATAAAATTTATATTTCTATCGCTGCCGGTATCACCGTTGCGTTTTTGGAAAG
>JAZSKV010000044.1:0-11894 GCA_045534975.1 Ructibacterium sp.
AGGAACAGGCCATGGATTTTCCTGGTGTGGAAGTAGAAATTGAGCCAGTTCGGGTTTATGCGGAAGGAAACACCGCGGCACATCTTTTAGGGCGAACCGGAATCATCTATGCAGAAGAATATCAGGAACTAAAAGAAAAAGGCTATGGAATGAATGATATCATCGGCAAAGATGGTCTGGAAAAGGTTTTGGAATCGTACCTGAAAGGAACGAATGGTTATAAGAATGTTTCCATGACCAAAAATGGCGGCGTCACCGAAATTCTGCAAAGCCAGGCAGTGCAACCGGGCAACTATGCAAAACTGACCTTGGATATGGAATTGCAGAAAGCCATGGAAGAAGCCTTAGAACGAAACATTTTAAAGGCAGTAGACCGAAACGGTGCCGGCGGTGCCATTGCCATTGTACCGGATACCGGGGAAGTGTTAGCGATGGCTTCTTATCCAAGTTATAACCTTGAAACTTTTGATGAGGATTACGAGAAACTGGTTCAGGCAAAGTCAAAACCGTTGTTCAACCGGGTGCTGAATGGTACCTATTCTCCCGGTTCAACCTTTAAACCCCTGACCGCCATTGCCGGTCTGGAAACTGGGGTGATTGAACCCAATACCTATATTGTTGATAAAGGCAAATACACCTATTTTGATACCTATCAGCCCACCTGTTTGATTTATTCCTCGACAGGTGCCACTCATGGTACCATCGAGGTAGCCGAGGCGCTGGGGGTGTCCTGTAACTACTTTTTCTATGAAGTAGGGCGACTGGTTGGCATTGATAAACTCAATGAATATGCAAAAGATTTCGGTTTGGGTGAAGCCACCGGGATTGAATTGGGTGAGAGTAAAGGATTAATGGCAAATCCTGAACATAGAGAGGAAATGGGTGCCCAGTGGTATCCCGGCGATGTGATACAGACTGCCATTGGTCAATCGGATACTTTGTTTACGCCGGCACAACTTGCCAACTATATTGCAACTGTTTTGAATAAGGGAACACGATACCGTCTGCATTTAATTGATGAAATTGTGGACTATGATACCCATGAGGTAGTATTGAAAAAGGAACCGGAAGTTGTGGGAAAAAACACCATCGAAGATGCTACCTTTGAAAAGGTGATTCAAGGTATGCGTCAGGTTGTCACCTACGGAACCGCCAAGGCGGCTTTTCTGGATGCGGATTATAAGGCAGCCGGAAAAACCGGTACTGCCGAGGTTCCGGACGGTGCGGACAATGTCTTATTTGTTGGCTTTGCCCCCTATGAAAATCCGGAAATTGTCGTTGCCGTAGTCATTGAACATGGCGCTCAGAGTTTCTATGCGGCACAGGTTGCAAGGGAAATTTTCGATGCCTATATGGAATTAAAAGAAATCCGGGAAAACCCCACCAGTGCGGCAAGCAAGAAAAAGAATGCCCAGAAAGAAGAATTTGTGGCGACAGATGTGCCAACCAGTTCCCAGAGCCCCGGAAACACCGGAACCGCCGGCAGAAAGAATGATGCCGGTCAGGGAAAAGCGCCGGTGGAAACAGCGGCTCCGCCCAAAGAAAATGAATTGGGGGAAGGCGGAACTTTGTAACCAAAAAGGTCAGGCTCTCAAAGAAAATAGGAAAAATATCTAAAAAAATTCATTTTTCCCTTTGACTTTTGTGTATTTCTATGGTATGATAGTGTTCAATGAGTTGACTTTTACTCAATGGTAGAATCATAGGAAGGGGAAGTGAAGATGAATATTGCGTTGATCGCACATGACAAAAAGAAAGAACTGATGGTTGATTTCTGTATTGCCTATAGTGGTATTTTAAAGCATCATAGTTTGTGCGCAACCGGCACCACCGGCGCCTTGGTAGCAGAAGCAACCGGTCTTCCCATTAATAAATTTTTATCCGGTCCGGAAGGCGGCGATCAACAGATTGGTGCGAGAATTGCCTATAATGAGATTGATGCAGTATTATTTTTCCGTGACCCGCTGACGGCACAGCCTCATGAACCGGATGTGGCAGCCCTTTTCCGGCTTTGTGATGTCCATAACATTCCGCTGGCTACCAATGTAGCAACGGCAGAGGTGTTGATTATGGGTATTGCCCGTGGCGATTTGGGTTGGCGTGATATTGTAAATCCTAAGAATAAAGAATAATTGGAAAAGGGTGGGTGACCACCCTTTTCTTATACCTTGACTTTTGCTATCAAAAGGGCATATAATGAGAGAGCAAAGGAGGAAGTTATGAAACTTTCTAAGAAACATATAGAAACATTCATCCAAACCGGTGAGATTGCTGATTGGCAACTGCATGAACTGCTGGAAACCGATGTATTTGATAAGATGCTTCAAAAAGAGGCAGACCGGATCCGGCGGGGAATTTATGGTGATGCCGTTTATATCCGGGGTTTGATTGAGTTTACCAACTATTGTAAAAACAACTGTTATTACTGCGGGATTCGTTGCGGCAATATCAAGGCGACCCGCTATCGATTGAGCCGGGAAGAAATGCTTGCCTGTTGCAAAGAGGGGTACGCCTTAGGTTTTCGCACGTTTGTTTTGCAAGGTGGCGAGGACCCATATTTTACCGATGAAATTCTCTGTGATTGGGTGGCGGAAATTCGGAAACAGTATCCGGATTGTGCCATTACCCTTTCCTTGGGAGAGCGACCCAAAGAAAGTTATCAAGCGTTGTTTGATGCCGGAGCGAACCGATATCTGCTCCGTCATGAAACTGCCGATGAGGAACATTATGGAAAACTCCACCCTAAAGAAATGCTCCTTGCCAATCGAAAAAAGGCACTCTTTGATTTAAAAGAGATTGGCTATCAAGTGGGCTCTGGGTTCATGGTGGGAAGTCCCTATCAAACCACAGAAACTATCATCAAAGACATCCGGTTTTTACAGGAACTCAAGCCGGATATGATAGGAATCGGCCCTTACCTGACCCATCTGGATACCCCTTTCCGGGATTTTGCCAACGGTTCTTTTCCTCTGACGCTACGGTTAATTTCTATTTTGCGGATCCTCTTTCCTTGGGCATTGATTCCGGCAACCACCGCCCTTGGAACCATCCAGTCAGACGGCAGAGAACAGGGCCTCAAAGCCGGTGCCAACGTCGTGATGCCCAACTTGTCGCCGGTGGGCGTGCGGGAACTCTATTCTCTTTATGAAAACAAAATCTGCACCGGGGAAGAAGCGGCACAATGCCGTGGCTGTTTAGAAAGGCGCGTCCTTTCTGCCGGTTACCGTATTGTCACCCATATTGGGAACGTAAAAAAATAAAGAGGTTGTATTTTTACAACCTCTTTTTTATGGTTTAGGCTGATTGGAGCCAAAGCAGTAACATGGCGGCGGTTTTCACGTCAGGAATGCCGTCTTCCAGGCGGGTTAAAAGTTCTTCCATAGAGGGAAGAGTATGGATGATTTCATCTGTTATCGGTTTTCCCTCTTGGCTTGCCCGAAGCAGAGTCAGCCAATAGTTGGGCGGCGCAGATGCTAAGTAGCCGAGAGTATCTTCTAGGATAGAGAAAGCCTCCGGGAGATGCAGAAGAGTCAGTGCCGCCAAGGCAGTTTCTTCTGCCTGCTCCTTTGGCAAAAGGGTGTCAAAGGAAAAAATGCCGCCGTTTTGCCTGATATTTTCATAGAGAATGTTAAGGCAGAACCGGGACAAGGTTTCTTGCTGGGACCGGGATGCTTTTCGGCGTGATTCGCCAAAAATCGTAGGCCGGTGGAAAAAGCCAGACGGGCTTCCGGTAATGGAATCCAGACAGTAAACTGGCAGATGGTCGGTAGCGACAAAGTCAGCGGGCAGCGTCAATATGGTTTCATTGCCCAATAACTGATACTTTATCCGGGTTTCGGTCAGTTGTTGTTTCAGCGCCCGGATGGAGGAGGGAGAAACTTTCTTTAACAAGTGATGGAGATGCCAAATTTTTCCCAGAGCATAGAGTTTCTCTGCCTCCGGAAGATGGGGCATAGCGTCAATTTTCTCTAAAAAAATGGTTTCCAGCGTTTCACCGTCTTTTTGTATCCGGAAAGATTTTGGCGCTGGACCGGTATAGGAAACCGCGATGTCCAGATAACCGATATGGGTTAAAGAAGTTTCCGGGAAGAAAAACAGTTCCTGGATGGCACTTCCCTCTGGAATCAAATCAATATCTTGGTCATGGAAAAGGAGGGGGAGAAGGATAGAAATTCGGTCCTCTAACAGATCTTCCGGATAAAAGTGGAGAACCGTTCCCAAATTTAAGTTTTCCCAAACCTTAGCAAGGGGCGTCTGGGCATGGTTTCCTATGGTAAGAAGGTGGATTGCTTTAATACGTGAAACCATGGAGGAAAGATGAGAAAAACCGCCGGATACCAGGATGGAAAGGGTGTCCTGGTTTTCCTGGGCTTGTCCGAGGTTTTTGATATCATGGGGATTGGTCAGGGCTTGAAGTTTTGTAAAAATTTCCTGTCGGCTGTCCTCGTTTACGAAGAAAGCATTTTGCCTCAGGGCGGGAATTTCTACCGGGATATCCTCCGGCAGGAGTGATAGTGCCCGAAAAGCAAGTTCTTTGATGGCATTGATTTGCCGAGGAGAGGAGATGCCCTCCCAGTCCAAAAGCAGTTGCACCCGCTGTTTTTTTGCAGTTTGATAAAGAATTTGGTTTTGGGGATACAGGCGATAAAAACCAAGACCCCTGCCAAAGGATTCCTGCAACAGGGCAAAGGATTGTTGGTGATTTAGAGTGCAGTCTAAAACAAATTCTTTGCCATCGGTAATGGTGGCGGTGAATATTTTATTTTCCGGGTCAAACCGGAAAGGGGTACTGCATTTCTGAGGCGTCATTTGGTTTAGGGATATTGTGACAGAACAGGGCATAGCCTGTTGCATGGGAAAAACAAAGCGACAGAGGTTTTCCCGGGGCAAAAGATAGAGAATCACATCCAGCAAAAGGGTGCAGGTTTCCCCAGGGCTTAGTTCTTCCCAGGAAAGGCAATAAAGTCCAGGTTGCATCTCGGTGAGTCGGTAACCTAAGTCTTTCTCACAGGGCTTGGTGATTTCCTTTATCTGAGCACGGAGGAGAACTTTATCCCGGGTTAAAAGTTGAAAGCCGCAGATGGAAGCGTTTTTCGGCAACGAAAAGAAATACCGGGGCGCACAGGGCGTTTCATTGGTATTTTCAAAGGTATATTGTATGGTAAGTTTCCCGTAGGCAGGTTGGAGATAACCTGTGATATCCATTGCCTTTAAAAGATTCATTGCCGACTCCTTCTTGGATGATTTTTCTTCATTGTAATCTATTTTTAGAGAATATGCAAGATAT
Organism: Ructibacterium sp.; assembly: GCA_045534975.1. Lineage (GTDB taxonomy): Bacteria > Bacillota > Clostridia > Monoglobales > Monoglobaceae > Ructibacterium. The sequence continues at coordinate 5,288 of JAZSKV010000044.1, forward strand.
TTCAGCAGGATTCTCTGTCGTTGATTCCCTTTTTCAGTTTGTTGATGGCTTTTTTTTCAATTCTGGAAACATAAGACCGGGAGATTCCCAACCGTTTGGCGATTTCCCGTTGGGGAAGGGAATGTCCGTCGATAAGACCGTACCGGAGCAGAATGACCTTTTTCTCTCTGGCATCCAGTTCGCTGCGGATATTTTCGTAGAGTTTTCGGATTTCCAGGGAGGTATTGATTTTGTCAAAGACATCGACATCGTCATTGTGCATAACATCAATCAGCATAATCTGGTTCCCCTCTTTGTCGGTGCCGATGGATTCATTCAGGGAAACATCTCCTTGTTCTTTCTTTTGGGAACGCAAAAGCATGAGAATTTCGTTTTCCACACAGCGAGCGGCATAGGTGGCAAGCCGGGTGCCTTTGGTCGGGTCAAAACTGGAAATTCCTTTCATTAAGCCCATGGTGCCGATGGAGAGGAGGTCCTCGTGATTTCGGACACTTCCCGCATATTTTTTGGCAATATGGGCAACCAGCCGCAGATTGTGTTCGATGAGTTTGTTTCTTGCCTCCATATCTCCTTTTTGTAACTGTAAAAGGCATTCCCGTTCCTCCTGGGCGGACAACGGCTTGGGAAACGAGTTTCCGTTTGTGATATAGCCAAGGAGCAATGTGACCGATTGCAGACATTGCAGTAATAATTGAAACATAGCAAAACCTCCCAAAAAAGAAGATACGGTTATACCTATGCCGATGTTTGAAAAATTTTGCAAGTCCCAAAGAAAAAAGAAGTTGAAACCCGACACGCTGGGTTTCAACTTCTTTGTATCTATAAAAAACGATATATATCGATATTTATTGTCGAATCATTTGGATTTTCTTCTCCATATTTTGACAGGCTTTGCCCTGAAAAGGCGGTATAATAAAACAGGAAAAGAGGGAATGCCATGGAAGTTACCATATATACAGATATTTTGTTTGGTTGGAATTATCTAATGGATTTACAAATCCTTTTTTTGACGGCAATCTTTTCCCGCATTCCTTGGAAGATTGGAAGAATTAGCATTGCGGCAGGACTTCTTGCCCTTTATGGAACCATAGCCTTTGTGCCGGATTTGGAAATGCTTTTTTCTCTTTTGGGTCGGGTTTTGGCCAGTAGTCTGGCGGTTTTTCTCCTTATTTTTCCCGGAACATGGAGAAGTTTTTTCAAAAGCCTTTGTGTTTTTTATTTGGTATCTGCCGGAATCGGCGGTGTGATTTTTGCACTCATGATGGGAACCCATCTCGGTGGCGTTCTCCGGGCGGTTGCCATTGACGGTCAGGTATATTTGAATTTGGATTTCCGGCTTTTACTACTGGGCATAGGTTTTTCTTATTCGTTGTTCCTTCATTTTCGCAGAATAGCAATCCGAAATTTCAGCCGGGATAAAATTTTGGCTAAGGTAAGTTTTACTGTGGCAGGGAAACAGGTTTCAGTAACCACCCTTTTAGATACCGGATGCGAACTGACCGCACCGATTACGGGAGAGGGTGTCTTATTGATTTCGGCATCGGTGCTGGGAAACACAAAGATAGAAAAAAGTTTTTTATTGCCGGTTCATACTGCTGGGGGTGACGGGATGTTGCAGGCATTTTATCCGGATGCCATCGCCTGTCAGGATACAAGATATCAAATGGCAGAGATACCGTTGATTGCCATAAGCCAGGGAAGTTTTGCAGCGGATGGGTTGTATCAAAGCATATGCAATCCTAAGATTTTGCAAGAAAAAAATCAAGATGGAGGCAGGGAAGATGATAGAAAAATACAGAGAATATGTAAGACACTTGTGGCAGGCGGTGCTGCTTCGGTGGGGAAGCCTGCTGGAGAAAAAAGGTGTTTATTATATCGGCGGCAGCGAAACCCTGCCGGCACCTCTTGGCAGAGAAGAAGAGGAGAAGTTGCTCCTGGAACTGAACAGCCCGGAAACCTACCAAAAAGCCCGGCAGACCCTAATCGAGAGAAATCTGCGGTTGGTGGTTTACATAGCCAGAAAATTTGAAAACACCGGGATCGGTATTGAAGATTTGATATCCATTGGCACGATTGGGCTGATTAAGGCGATTAATACCTTTAAAACCGATAAGAAAATCAAACTGGCGACCTATGCCTCTCGGTGTATTGAGAACGAAATTTTAATGTATTTGCGGAAAAACAACGGCCAGAGAGCCGAGGTTTCCATTGACGAACCCCTCAATGTAGATTGGGACGGGAACGAACTACTGCTCTCGGATATTCTGGGTACAGAGGAAGATATCATCTGGCGGGGTCTGGATGAAGAGGTGGATAAAGAATTACTTCACCTTGCCATGGAAAAACTGTCGGGACGGGAACGGCGGATTATGGAACTGCGGTTTGGAATGAACCGAAGCGGAAAAGAAAAAACCCAAAAAGAGGTAGCGGATATGCTTGGTATCTCCCAGTCCTATATTTCCCGGTTGGAAAAGAGAATTATTCTTCGTCTGCGACGGGATATCAGCAAAATGATTAATGAGTAGACAGATCTTTTTCCGGGGATTCTGTGGGTATTTTTTTGATGTTGACGCCAATGGCGGAAAGTTTTTCCACAAAGTTTTCATAGCCCCTCTCTAAGTGTTCCACATCGCTGATGATGGTTTCACCCTGGGCGGCAAGGGCTGCAATCACCAAAGCGGCACCGGCTCTCAGGTCGGTGGCTTTGACCTGCGTGCCGCTGAGTTTTTTCGTTCCGTCTACCACGGCGGTACGACCGTCTAATTTAATTTTGGCACCCATACGCAGTAATTCCGAAACCTGCATAAAGCGGTTTTCAAAGATGGTTTCTACAATGATACCGGTGCCGTCTGCCACACTCATTAAGGACATAAACTGGGATTGCATATCGGTGGGAAATCCGGGATGGGGGAGAGTTTTAATATCCACAGCCCGAAAACGATCACAAGGCTTGATATGAAGAAAATCACTGCCTGCCTCCATGGAAAAGCCCATTTCTTCTAATTTGGCGAGAATGGGCTTGATATGACCGGGACAAACATTGGTCAGCGTTAAATCCCCCCGTGACGCAGCCGCAATGGCGAGAAAAGTTCCGGTTTCAATACGGTCAGGAATGATACGATGTTGGCAAGGAGAAAGACCCTTTTGCCCGATGATGGTAATGGTGTCGCTGCCAGCACCTTGAATCTTTCCCCCCATCTTGCAAAGGCACTGGGCAAGGTCAGCAATTTCCGGTTCTGCGGCGGCATTTTCAATGACGGTTTCTCCCTCTGCCAGACAGGCGGCAAGGAGGAGATTTTCGGTAGCGCCCACACTGGGAAAATCCAGATAAATCTGGTTGCCAATGAGTTTGTCACACCGGGCTTCGACATAGCCGTGGCCTTGCTTGATTTTGGCGCCCAAAGCCTGAAATCCTTTTAAATGCAGGTCAATGGGTCTTGCTCCAATCTGGCAGCCGCCGGGCAGGGGAATCCGGACTCTGCCGGTACGGGCAAGGAGTGGACCCATCACCAAAAAAGAGGCACGGAGCCTGCTAAAGAGTTCCAAAGAGGCGGCCCGGCGCTTGCTTTCTTTAGGGAGAAAAACCGAAAAAGTATTGGTTTCTATTTGTTGGGTCGTCGCTCCCATATGCTCCATCAGTTCCAGCATACACCGGGTATCGGAAAGGACGGGAATTCCCTTAAAAACGGAGGGAGAATCAGAAAGAAGTCCGGCAGCCAGGATAGGTAGTGCGGCATTTTTGGAACCGCTGATGGCAACCGTTCCTTTGGGTGGCTGACCGGGCACGATGAGATATTGGGACATAGCAATCTTCCTTTCCGCATGATATGTACCAAGTTAGTATGTGCCAAATTATGCCGATTTATACAACTCTGCCGTTTTTGTGCATAAAACGGCAGAGTTTTTGAAAGAATAGTGTTAGATTTCTCTTGCTGCCACGAAAATAGGAAGATAGGTGCGGCCAAGAAGTAAATCGTTTAGGGGATCTGAAAATGATACTTGCATAACAGTGACCTCCTATAAAAAATTTTTCAAAGTTAGTTTAAGAAGTTTTTAAAATTCTATCCTGTAAAATCAATGGGAGCAGTGAAAAATTTTGCAAAGAAAAAATAGTCTGCGCAGGCAGTCTATTTTTTTCGATTTCTATTGACATTTTGGGCAAAATAGTTTATTGTTAGACTATCTCGCATTTTGGAAAAATGCAAAAAAAGAAACCTAAAAGGGGGTATTTGTATTGGAGAATATTGTCAGCCTTGAGGATATCGTTGTTACCTTTGACGGAGAGCAGATTCTTAACCATATTAATCTGGATATTCGCGACAAAGAGTTTGTGACTTTGCTTGGTCCGTCCGGCTGTGGTAAAACCACAACTCTAAGGATCATCGGCGGTTTTCTTGAACCTGACAGCGGCATTGTTACGTTTGAAGGGAAAAAGATCAATCATGTTCCGCCTTATAAGCGGAACGTCAATACCGTGTTCCAAAGATATGCCTTGTTTCCGCATCTCAATGTCTATGAGAACATTGCCTTTGGCCTGCGTGTCAAGAAGTTACCGGAGCAGGAAATTCGGAAACGTGTGGGCGAGATGCTGGAACTTGTGAACCTGCGTGGCTTTGAAAAGAGAAATGTCAGCCGACTTTCCGGAGGTCAGCAACAGCGTGTTGCCATTGCAAGGGCCTTGGTAAATCGACCAAAGGTTCTGCTTCTGGATGAGCCCCTTGGCGCATTGGATTTAAAACTGCGCCAGGAAATGCAGATTGAACTGAAACGAATCCAGCAGAGTTTGGAGATCACCTTCATTTATGTAACCCATGATCAGGAAGAGGCTTTGACTATGAGCGATACCGTCGTAGTCATGAATCATGGCAATATTCAACAAATCGGTACACCTGTCGATATTTATAATGAACCGGAAAATGCTTTTGTTGCGGATTTTATCGGCGAGAGCAATATCTTGCCGGGCATCATGCTTAAAGACTATCTGGTAGAAATCAGCGGCAGGGAATTTGTCTGTGTGGACAAAGGTTTTGGAGAGAATACCCCTGTGGATGTGGTGATTCGTCCTGAGGATATTACCTTAACGGCGGTGGACGATGCCAAAATTTCCGGTGTCGTGACCTCGGTAACCTTTAAAGGTGTGCATTATGAAATGGTGGTAGAGGCTTATGATTTTAAATGGCTGATTCAATCCACCAAAGCGGCAGAAGAAGGTTCTACGGTTGGTATTACCTTTGGCCCTGATGACATACATATTATGCATAAAATGAAAGGTTAGGTGTGGAGATGAAGAGAAAACTTCTTGCCGCACCGTACCTTGTATGGATGGCGGTTTTTGTCATTGTACCCTTTATTATGGTGGCCTACTTTGCTTTTACCGACGGTGAGGGACATTTTACTTTGGAATATGTGGGAAGTGTGGCACAGTATTCCAATATCTTTGTCCGGTCTATCTGGCTGGCGGCCATTGCCACCGTCATTTGCCTGGTCCTTGCCTATCCCCTTGCCTATATTCTGGCACGGATGGATTTGCAGGTGCAAAGTACCATGCTGATGATTGTGATTCTCCCTATGTGGATGAACTTTTTGCTTCGCACCTATGCCTGGATGACCCTGCTGGGGAATGAGGGCGTGATTAACACGGTGCTGGGGTATTTTGGCATTGGTCCCTTTAAAATGCTGAACACCCGGGGTGCCGTGGTTTTGGGTATGGTCTATGACTATCTGCCCTTTATGATTCTGCCCCTGTATTCCGTTATGGTAAAGATTGATAAGAGTGTGATTGAAGCGGCAAATGATTTAGGTTGCAACGGGGTGAAAACTCTGTTTAAAGTGGTATTTCCCTTGAGTTTGCCCGGTATCATGTCCGGCATCACCATGGTTTTTGTACCGGCAATCAGTACCTTTATCATATCCCGAATGCTGGGCGGCGGCAGTAATCTTTTAATTGGTGATTTGATTGAGATGCAGTTCCTTGGTAATTCCTACAATCCCAATTTGGGAGCGGCTATGTCCTTGGTTTTGATGGTGATGATTCTTTTGATTATGACCCTGATGAATCAGTTTGACTTGGACGATGACCGTGTCTTGATGTAAAGGAGGCGCGGCATGAAAAAAATATCAAAAATCTATCTGGCATTGATGATTGCCTTTTTGTATCTGCCCATACTGGTGCTGATTCTCTTTTCCTTTAACGCAACCAAAAGCCATTCTGTCTTTACGGGATTTACCTTGGAATGGTATCAAAAACTGTTTCATAATGAGATGATTATGACATCTCTTAGAAACACCTTAATGGTAGCGGTAATGGCATCGGTTTTTGCTACTGTTTTAGGAACGGCGGCAGCCATTGGTATTCATAAAATGCGTAAAGTTCCCAAAACCATTGTGATGGAAGTTACCAATATTCCTATTATCAATCCGGAAATTGTGACTGGTGTATCCTTGATGTTGCTCTTTGTGTTTTTTGCAGCACGGATGCATCTGGAATTTGGTTTTACCACCTTGATTCTGGCACATATTACCTTTGACGTACCCTATGTGGTGATGAATGTTATGCCGAAACTCCGGCAAATGGATGAGAACCTCTATGAGGCGGCGCAGGATTTGG
>JAZSKV010000031.1:0-13228 GCA_045534975.1 Ructibacterium sp.
AGCCGTATTCCGTTCTTGGGACAACCCCAGAGCAAACGTATACCGTCGTGACAACGATATCCCTTATTCCTGGGGTACCGCAGTTAACGTACAGATGATGGCATTCGGTAACATGGGTGATGACTGTGGTACCGGTGTTGCATTTACCCGTGACCCTGCAACCGGTGACAGAGGCCTGATGGGCGAGTTCCTGGTTAACGCACAGGGTGAAGACGTTGTTGCCGGCGTTCGTACTCCGATGCCCATCGCACAGATGGCGGACAAGTTCCCGGAAGCATTTGAAGAATTCAACAAGGTTTGCGCAATCCTGGAAGACCACTACAGAGATATGCAGGATATGGAGTTCACCATTGAGAATAGAAAACTCTATATGCTCCAGACCAGAAATGGTAAGAGAACTGCAAAGGCTGCTTTAAAGATTGCTTGTGCCTTGGTTGACGAGGGTATGATCGATAAGAAGAAAGCAGTTGCTATGATCGACCCCAGAAACTTGGATACTCTGCTCCACCCGCAGTTTGATGCAAAGGCATTAAAGGCTGCAACTCCTGCTGGCCGTGGTCTTGGTGCATCTCCCGGTGCTGCTTGTGGTAAAGTAGTATTTACCGCAGAAGATGCAGAGGCTTGGAACGCAAGAGGTGAGAAGGTAATTCTGGTTCGTCTGGAAACCTCTCCCGAAGATATCACCGGTATGAAGGCTTCTCAGGGTATCCTGACCGTTCGTGGTGGTATGACCTCTCACGCTGCCGTTGTTGCTCGTGGTATGGGTACCTGCTGTGTATCCGGTTGTGGCGAGATCAACATGGACGAAGAAAACAAGAAGTTCACTTTGGCTGGTAAGACCTATGTAGAGGGTGATTTCATCTCCATCGATGGTTCTACCGGTAACATCTATGATGGTATTATCCCCACCGTTGATGCTGAAATCGCTGGTGAGTTCGGCAGAATTATGGAATGGGCTGACGAGTTCAGAACCCTGAAAGTTCGTACCAACGCTGATACTCCGGCTGACGCTAAGAAGGCTCGCGAACTGGGTGCAGAAGGTATCGGTCTCTGCCGTACCGAGCATATGTTCTTCGAGGCTGACAGAATCGCAGCATTCCGCGAAATGATCTGTGCAGACACCGTAGAAGAAAGAGAAGCAGCCCTTGAAAAGATTCTGCCTTATCAGCAGGGCGACTTTGAGAAACTGTATGAGGCTCTGGAGGGTAACCCCGTTACCATTCGTTTCTTGGATCCGCCTCTCCACGAATTCGTTCCCACCGAAGAAGCAGACATTGCTGCTCTGGCTCAGGCACAGGGCAAGACCGTTGAGGATATCAAGGCTCTGATCGCTTCCCTCCACGAGTTCAACCCCATGATGGGTCACCGTGGTTGCCGTCTGGCAGTAACCTATCCGGAAATTGCTAAGATGCAGACCAAGGCTGTTATCCGTGCGGCTATCAATGTAAAGAAGGCTCATGCTGACTGGAACGTTGTTCCCGAAATCATGATCCCGCTGCCCGGCGATCTGAAAGAGTTTAAGTATGTCAAGGATATCGTTGTTGCAACTGCAGATGCAGAAATCGCAGCAGCAGGCGCTGACCTCCATTATGAGGTTGGTACCATGATGGAAATCCCCAGAGCATGCTTGACCGCAGACGAGATTGCAACTGAGGCTGAATTCTTCTGCTTCGGTACCAATGACTTGACCCAGATGACTTACGGTTTCTCCCGTGACGATGCTGGTAAGTTCCTGGATGCTTACTATGATGCAAAGATCTTCGAGAACGATCCCTTTGCAAAACTTGACCAGACCGGTGTTGGTAAGTTGATGGAAATGGCTATCAAACTTGGTAAGCCTGTAAACTCCAAACTCCACGTTGGTATCTGTGGTGAGCACGGCGGTGACCCTCTTTCCGTTGAGTTCTGTCACAAGATTGGTCTTGACTATGTATCCTGCTCTCCTTTCCGTGTGCCGATTGCAAGACTTGCAGCAGCACAGGCGGCTATCGCAGAGAAATAAGACAGACGAAGATAGGCGGCACAACTGTGCCGCCTGTTTTTATCCGGAGGAAATGTTATGAATATCTATGATGCAATCCAAAATAGACGGAGTATCCGAAAATTCACTCAGGAACCCATTGCCAGAGAAACCCTGAGCATGATGGTAGATTGTGCCAGAATGGCGGCATACCCTATGAATCTTCAACCTTTGCGGTTTGCAATTTTGGATGACCCCATGGTGCTTCCAGAGGTGTTTTCCTGTACCAAATGGGCGGGATATCTGGAAAACGGTACCCCCAAAGAGGAAGAACGCCCCACCGCCTATATTTTGATTTTGGGTGATATGGGTATCAAGGCAAATGGCGAATTTCAAGTAGAAACCGGTGCGGCAGGGACTACCATGACCCTGGCGGCAACGGGAGCGGGGATTGCCTCTTGCTGGCTGGGTGCAATTGATAGGAAACGCCTCCGGGAGATTCTTCATCTTCCGGAAAACTTAAAGGTTTTGGATATGATCGCCTTAGGTTATCCGGCGCAACAAAGCCAGGCTGTTCCGATGGAAGATGGTGACCATAAATACTATCTTAGCAGAGAGTGTGTTTTGCAGGTACCCAAACGGAGTTTGGAAGACGTACTGTACCAAGGATAAAATAATCAAAAAAGAAAAATATGGTGAACGGGTTTTCGTTCACCATATTTTTTAGGAAAATTCTTTCAAAGATTTTATTCCATGGTTCTGCCTAAGAATCCAGCGGCAGTTTCAGCCAGTTTGCTTTCCAGTTCCCCTACGGGATGATTGGGACCGGCGAGGAAAACCACGGAGCCGATGCTGTCCCCCTCGAAAACGATGGGGGCAACCACCCCGGCATCGTATTGGTCGCTGTCATCTAAAATGCGGATGGTCTTATCCCCGGGATTTGCCAGAAAGACGGTTTTCCCGTTCATGACCCGTTCCAATTCTCCGGAAACTTTCTTTTCCCGCAGTTCTTTTTTGGGGATGCCGGAAACGGCGATGATGTTGTCCTTATCGGTGATGCAGGTGGGAATTCCCGTAGTCTTTGCCAAAGACTCTGCATATTGGGAAGCGAACTCTCCCAGTTCCCCGATGGGAGAATACTTTTTGAAAATGACCGTGCCGTCACTTTCTGTATAAATTTCAAGTGGATCGCCCTCGTGAATGCGTAAAGTGCGGCGGATTTCTTTAGGAATCACAATTCGCCCGAGATCGTCGATACGTCTGACAATGCCTGTTGCTTTCATATTTCCAAAACTCCTTTTTTCGTAATTTACAAAGTTATTATTTGAAAAAAGAGGAATTTTATCCAATGAATTTTGTGGAAAAAAGTGTATCATATAGAACGATAAAAAAGCAACTCCCCGGTGGCTTTTTGTTGCTTCAAACTATTTGGCATCAAAGCCTAAATCGCAGATAATGGCAACCAGTTGCTCCCGGCTGACTTTGCCTAGGTCATAGGTGATTTCAGCCTGTTTTTCTTCTAAACTGACGATTACCGCGGTCACGCCCTGGGTGTTTCCCAAGGCAGAGATAACCGCAGAAGTACAATGATTGCAAGCCATACCTTCAATTTTAATAATTTCTGTTTGCATTTTTACGCTCCTTTCTTATCTTTATCGGGACGATACCGGCGAAGCAACAAGGAGTTGCTGACCACCGATACTGAACTGAATGCCATTGCCATACCGGCAAGAATGGGATTTAACAGGCCCAGGGCGGCAAAGGGTACCCCGATGGAATTATAGATAAATGCCCAGAATAGGTTTTGGCGAATCTTTTGCATGGTTTTTTTGGAAAGGCGGATGGCGGTGGGAATCAGCAAAAGATTATCCCGCATTAAGGTGATATCGGCAGATTCCATAGCCACATCGGTGCCGCCGCCCATGGCAAAGCCAATATTTGCGGTCACCAGAGCCGGCGCATCGTTGATGCCGTCACCTGCCATGCCGACCACATGACCCTCTTTTTGCAAATCCGCGACAATCCGGGATTTATGGTCCGGCAAAACCTGAGCAAAAACATGGGTAATGCCTACCTGTTTGGCAATAAATTCTGCGGTGGCAGTATTATCACCGGTCAGCATGGAAACCTGAATTCCCAATGCTTGCAACTGGGAAATGGCTTTGGCAGAATCCTCTTTCACGGTATCTGCCACGGCAATTAGTCCTAAAAGTTTTTCTCCGCTACCTACAAACATAACGGTTTTTCCGGCAGATTCCAGTTCGACAGCCTGTTCTTCCAGAATCTTATAATCCATGGATTGTTCCTCCATGAGTTTCCGGGTGCCGATGAACCACTCTTCCCCTCGGCAGGTAGCAGAAACGCCTTTGCCGGTGAGTGAGGTGAAGCCGGAAACTTCCGGCAAAACCAGACCTTTTTCTTTGGCTGCTTGGCAGATGGATTTTGCCAAGGGATGTTCAGAGGCGTTTTCCACTGCGGCAGCCCCCGATAAAAGGTCGTCCACGATACCATCTGCCGGAATCACATCGGTGACCGTTGGCTTGCCTTTGGTGATGGTTCCGGTTTTGTCCAAGACCAAAGCGGTCATTTTATGGGTGGTTTCTAAATATTCACCGCCTTTGATTAAAATGCCTCCCTTGGCACCAAGCCCCGTTCCCACCATGATGGCAGTCGGGGTTGCTAACCCCAAGGAACAAGGGCAGGCAATGACCAGAACGGAAACGGCGTTTAAAAGGGCAGTTTCAAAATTCCCGGCAAAAAGCCAAAGAAGAAAGGTCAAAAGGGCAATGATTAAAATCGCTGGCACAAAAACGGCGGAAACCTTGTCCGCAGTTTTTTGAATGGGGGCTTTGATGCCCTGGGCGCTCCGCACCAGTTTAATCATCTGGGACAGAGTGGTATCCTTGCCGATGCGGTCTGCCCGCATTTGAAAACTTCCGGCAAGGTTGATGCTGGCACAAAAGATGTTGTCCCCCTCCTGTTTATCACAGGGCAGACTTTCTCCGGTGAGCATAGATTCATCCACCGCGGAATGTCCCGCAACTACAACGCCGTCAACCGGGATTTTTTCCCCGGGGCGCACCACTAAAATATCACCGGGCTCTATCTCGGAAAGGGGAACTTCTGTTTCAACCCCATCTTTCAAAATCCGGGCGGTTTGCGGCTGGAGGGCAATTAACTGCCCAATGGCATCGGAGGTCTTTTCCCTGGCTCTTGCCTCTAAATATTTACCCAACAAAATCAGGGTAATGATGGTCATAGAAGATTCAAAATACAATCCCTCCATGGTTCCTGGTATGGTGCGGCCTGCCAGTACGTTATAAAGACTGTAAAAATAGGCGGCACCGGTGCCTAAGGCGACCAAAACGTCCATGTTGGGGCTTCCTGCCCGAATCGCCAAGTAGCCATGTTTATAAAACCGCCAGCCGATGATAAACTGTACCGGCGTGGCAAGGATGAGTTGCAACCAGGGATTGTGCAAAAAATGGATGTGAATCCCCACCCAACTAAGGAGCATCCCTAAAAGAAGAGGTGCTGTCAGCAGTGCGGAAATTAGCAAACTGCGCTTGAGATTCCGGCGTTCTTTTTTGCCGCCATCGTCTTCTTCGCCTTCGATAAAAGGTGCGGCTTCAAAACCTAATTTCACAATCCGTTCGATAATCTGGTCTAAGGAAAGGATATCCTCCTGAAAGGATACGGTGGCAATGGAAGTGGTCAAATTCACATTGACCAGATGGACGCCCTCGGTTTTTTGAAGGACCCGCTCAATCCGACCGGAACATGCCGCACAGGTCATGCCGCCAATTTTGAATTCTTGGGTTTGCATACAATCACCTCGTTCCTGGTTAGGTAACGCTAACTAACCATATTGTAGCACTGGCAAAAAGATTTGTCAAGAATTTGACTTTTTGGTTTGGCTATGTTAGAATCAAACCCATAAAGGCGGTGAAAAGAATGAAAAAGAGCATTCTTAGTTTCCTATTGATTGGTATGCTATTGGTATCGGTGACAGGATGCGGAGCAAAATCTGGAGCAGAAGAGGCGTTCTCTACCATGATGCAGATCTTGCAAACCGGGGAGATTGAGACCATCGGCGGATATTACAACTTTGATGAAATCAGTCGTTTTTTGGATGCCGAAAAGCAACAGGAACTTTTGACGGTGGTTTTTCAAACTTTAAAAGAGATGGAATATCAGATAGAATCTGTGGAAAAAATCAATGGTGCTAATGTGAAAGTTTCGGCAAAGATTAAGATCTTGGATTTTTCCCAGGTGATGGAGCGGTATCTGGAAGCGGTTATGGCTATGACGGCGAACCCCCAGTACCAAGCAAAACTTCCCACCATAAAAGCAGAGGAATACCAAAATATGCTGGCGGATGCGATGGCAGAGATTTTGGCAGACCCGGATATTCCCAAAGTATCACAGACAGTAGAAATCACCATGGTAAAACAGAATGGCAAATGGATGCCCGGCGGTGACAAAAACGAATTTTTTGGCGTGCTTTTTGGCAATTTGATGGATGCAGTGAATTCTTTATTATAAAAGAAAAAACCCGGAAATACAGATGTATTTCCGGATTTTTTTAGTTTAAAATAGCAATGGCGAGATTTAAATAAGCCGCAAAGGTAACCCAAAGGAAATAGGGAAGAATGAGCCAGCCGGCAGATTTTCTGATTTGGTAGAACAAAAAGCCGGTAAGAAAAATCAAAAGCCAAAGAACAATCAGCCAGAAAAAGGCAAAGAAATAGGCGTTGAGATTAAAAAAGATTAAGGTCCAGAAAAAGTTGAAAGCCAGTTGCAACCCATAAACCCGAAGAGCGGTTCGTATGGCGATAGGGCTTTTGCCGGAATTTAGTACTAGATAAGAGGCAATACCCATCAGGGTATAAAGAACGCCCCAGACCACAGGGAAAAGCCATGCCGGCGGTGAAAGTGGCGGTTGATTGAGCATACCAAAGGTTTCCATACTGTTTCGGGTCAGCAGTGCTGCAAGACCGCCCACTGCCAAAGGAATCAGGATACAGATAAGTAGTTGTTTCCAGTTGATTTTTTTCAAGATTATCACCCCGCAATTAGCATATGCCAAAGGCGGGGTGATTATGTTTCTATTCGGGGTTTTCTGTAAGATTGTGGATACGGTCTTTGATTTCCTGCAGGCGACCGAGGAGGGATTCATACCGGCACTGGTTGGTGCGGATTCGAAAAATACAGGCATCAATGTCCTTCTGTCCTGAGAGATAATCAAAATTATTCTGGGCGGTTTGAAGATCTTTCCGGACTCGCTCCGTTTCTAAGAGAAGTGTCTGGTATTCTTCCTGGAGTGTCCGGGCGGCGCGAAGTTCTGTTCGGGAAAAGTGTTTGGCATCCAAGGTAGGTGTTACTGCAGATGAAAAGGTTTGATGAGAATGCATAAGTACCTCCAAAATGTCTTTGAGGTAGTATACGGTTTTTCTTGATTGGATATACACAGAGGTGCAGGTTATTATTTGACAAAATCTCATAGAATAGATATAATAAAGCCTAAATAAACCATATCTCATTCTTGCGGAGGGAGAAAACCAAGGAGGAGAATTTATGTTAAATCAACCAACCATTTTGATTGTAGACGATGAAGCCAATATCTGCGAATTGATTCGGCTTTATGTAGAAAAAGAGGGTTATCATGCCATCATTGCCCGGGACGGTGGGCAAGCCATGGAGTTATTCAGAACTTCATCCCCGGACATGGTACTCTTAGATGTGATGCTTCCGGTAAAAGACGGTTGGCAGGTTTGTCGGGAAATCCGGGCGGTAGATAATACTCCGATTATTATGCTGACAGCAAAAGGAGAAACCTTTGATAAGGTATTAGGGTTGGAACTGGGTGCCGATGATTATATGGTAAAGCCCTTTGAACCCAAAGAACTTCTTGCCAGAATCAAAGCGGTGCTTCGCCGGAGTCTTGGCCAGAAAGAGACAGAAGAAGAGGAAAAGGAACTACGGTTTGATGGGCTTTCCATCAACCAGGAAACCTATGAGGTTACCTTGGATGAGAAAAAGGTAGAGATGCCTCCCAAAGAGTTTGAACTTTTGTATTTCCTTGCCCAAAATACCAATAAAGTCTTTACCCGGGATCAGTTGTTAGATGAAATCTGGGGTTATGAATTTTTTGGCGATTCCCGTACCGTCGATGTGCATATCAAAAGAATCCGGGAGAAAATTGAGAATGAGGACCGGAACTGGCATTTAAAGACCGTCTGGGGTGTTGGCTATAAGTTTGAGGTGGAATAAATGAAACGTATCCATTCCCTGTTGGGGAAAAGTATCTTTTCCAGAATCTTCTTGATTAATGTGGTAGCCGTGCTGATTTGTATGGTGCTTTTGGGCTCCATGCAGTTTGTGCTGGTGACCAACTATGTTTCGGCAAAGAGTGAAGAAACTCTGGGCAAAAATGCAGAGTCTATTGTATCCTTGATTCAGAGTAATATCGGGATGGAAAGTTTGCAAAATATTCTCCGGGGCTTTTCCCGGAGCAGCCGGAGTCATATCCTAGTCATTGATGCCAGAGGTAGTGTGTTAATCAATACCGCTGATAGCGGTTATGTCAAGGATGTACCGGCTTTCTTAGGTTCAGAACATACTAAGGAAGTGTTTGCCGGAAAGAAACATTCCATCATCGGTACTATGGGCGGAATCTTCCAAGAAGTGATGTTTACCCTGCAAATGCCCATTAAGGATTCTGCGGACAGAGTCATGGGGGCAGTTTTTATCAGTATTCCTGTACCGGAGCAACAGGCAATGCGTCGGGATTTTTTCAGGATTTTATGGGTTTCTACCCTGGCAGTTTTGGTGGTTTCCTTTTTGCTATCTTATATGCTGGCAAAGTTACTTTCCTCCCCCATTCACAGTATCCGGAACAGCGTCAAATCCTTTGCAAGGGGCAATCTAAGTGCCCGGGTAGGCAAGGAGGCAACCCAGTCAGGAATCAGCGAGATTTCTGACTTGGCAGTGAACTTTAACGAGATGGCGTTTGAACTGGAAAAGGTAGAAGATATCCGTAATTCCTTTATCTCTGATGTATCTCATGAACTGCGGACACCCATGACCACCATCAGCGGCTTTGTCTATGGTATTTTAGATGATACCATTCCGCCGGAGCGGCAGAAAGAGTATTTACAGATTGTCTATGACGAGGTCACCAGACTTTCCCGATTGGTGAATAACTTTCTGGATATCTCTCGGATGCAATCGGATCAAGCGGTGATTCAAAAGACCCATTTTGATATGAATGAAACCATCCGTTTGACCATCATTGGCTTGGCACAGAGGTTGGAAGAAAAAGAAATTAAGGTAGATTTGCAGTTTGAAAGAGAAAATTGTTATGTCCATGCGGATCGGGACAGCATCAAAAGAGTCGTTACCAATCTCTTAGACAACGCAGTCAAGTTCACCAATTTTGGTGGTGAAATTTCTGTTTCGGTCTTTTTGAAGCAACAGGAAGTTGTGGTTAAGGTGAGAAATACCGGTGATGGAATTCCAGAAGGACAAAGACAGATGATTTTTGAGCGGCTCTATAAGGTGGACCAGTCCCGGAGTAGTAACCGGGAGGGAACCGGTATTGGATTATATCTGGTAAAGAGTATCCTTAGGTCCCATGGTAAGCATATTCAGGTCAACAGCGTTGAGGGAGAATATGCAGAATTTGTCTTCTCTCTGGATAAAGGAAAGTCTCCTGCCAAACGGGAAGAGCATTTGCAGCAAGGGGAAGAAGGTTAACCCTTCTTTTACACTTTATTCATAATTTTTTCATAACTGGTCAGTATAATGAAAATAGATTGGAATAAGGAGGAATATCTATGGAGGATTTTCGTAATGATATCTTTGGTGATGGTCAGGAACCTGCGCCGGAAACACCCATCGAAGACAGCGTAACCAGAATCTATGCAGAAATAACTCCCGAGGAAGAGCCGCGGAACGCAGTGAAAATTGACCTATCCGGCGGAGCCAGACCCCAAGGGGAATTTGGTGGAATCCAGTCCACGGGTAAAGGGAAGAAAAAAGAAAAAAAGAGTCGGCGTTTTTTGGCGGCAATGTTAATCTTAACGGTGCTGAATTTAAGTTTGTTTGGCGGTGCCTTCTGGTTGGGAACCCGCTATGGCGCTGTCAGCCGGCAGGTATCATCGAAACAGGAACTGATGAATCAGTTGCGTGGCGAGAAGGCAGAAACCCCGACTTTGGAGCAAACCGGCAATCGACCGGAACTGGAAACCACAGAAATTGCTAAATTGGTAGGGCCGTCGGTGGTAGGCATTACCAGCGTGGTGCAGGGCCAGATGAGCATTTTTGGAAATATTGGTCAGTCCAGTTCATCAGGCTCCGGCATTATTTTAAGCGGTGACGGCTATATTGTAACCAATAACCATGTGGTAGAGGGTGTGACCAGTATTCATGTTACACTAAATACCGGCGCAGAATACGAAGCCAAAATCATCGGTACCGATGTCCAGACTGACCTGGCTGTGATAAAAATTGAACCCAAAGAAGAACTGACGGTGGCAACCTTAGGGGATTCCTCGGCAGTAGAAGTGGGGGAACGGGTGATTGCCATCGGTAACCCCATGGGCCTTGAATTTTTCGGCAGTGTAACCCAGGGGATTGTCAGTGCGGTCAACCGGAGCATCAGCGTGGATAACCGAACCATGAACCTGATTCAAACCGATGCCGCCATCAATTCCGGTAATTCCGGCGGTGCATTAATCAATGCCTATGGCGAAGTGATTGGCATCAACTCCGTGAAGGTGGCTACCTCCGGGGTAGAGGGTATGGGTTTTGCCATCCCGATTTCCGAAGCCACGCCGATTATTTCGGACCTCTTGGAATTTGGCTATGTGAAGGGGCGTCCGGTGATTGGTATTTCCTATCGTGATGTGACGGCGTATATGGCAGAGGCGTATTCCTGGCCTCAGGGCGTACAGGTTTTGAGTATCACCGCAGATTCTCCCAGAGCGGCAGGATTGCAGCAAGGTGATATCATCACAGCGGTCAATGGCGAGAAGATTACCACCGGCGAAGAATTAAATGAAATCAAAGACCGGCACAAGCCCGGCGACAAATTAACCTTTGAAGTTTATAAATATGCAACGGGACAGACAGAAAAGGTAACGGTTACCTTATCAGAACAACTTCCGGGTTAAAAATAGCAAAGAGTTGTTGCAAAAGCAACAACTCTTTTTTGTGGCAGGCACAGTTTTGTATAGGTTGTCGGTTTACATTTTTTTCGGTTTGTGTTATACTAATTGAAGTGTTTAAAGGAGTGAACTTCATGAAGAGAGAAGACTTGAGAAATATCGCAATTATCGCCCATGTTGACCCCGCTAAGACTACCCTGGTGGATGAGATGTTAAAACAGGGCGGTATCTACCGGGAAAATCAGGTGGTAGAAGAGCGGGTTATGGATAACAATGACCTGGAGCGGGAACGAGGCATCACCATTCTGGCAAAGAACACCTCGGTCTATTATCAGGATATTAAAATGAATATTATTGATACGCCGGGACATGCCGATTTCAGTGGTGAGGTAGAGCGTATCTTAAAAATGGTAAACGGCGTCATTCTCTTGATTGATGCGGCAGAGGGCCCCATGCCCCAGACCAGATTTGTTCTGCAAAAGGCGTTGGAGATGCAACACCGCGTGATTATTGTGGTGAATAAAATTGACAGACCGGATGCTAGATTGGATGAGATTCCTGACGAAATTTTAGACCTTTTGATTGACTTAGAGGCAAGCGACGAGCAGTTGGAAAGTCCCATCATCTTCTGTTCCGGCCGTGCCGGAACGGCATCTCTTTCTCAGTATGAACAAGGGAAAGATTTGACGGTGCTCTTTGAAACCATTAAGAACTATATTCCGGCACCGGAGGGGGAGGAAAATGCACCTCTGCAGATGCTGGTATCTTCTATTGACTATAATGAATATGTAGGCAGAATCGCCATCGGCAGAATTGAACGAGGGGAAATCCGCCAGAATCAAGAGATTATGGTTTGTGATTATCATGAGAAGCACCCCAATTATAAATCGAAAATTGTCAATATTTATCAGATAGACGGTCTGGGAAGAACACCGGTGGAAACGGCGAAAGTGGGAGATATCATCTGTTTCTCCGGTGTGACCGATATCACCATTGGCGATACGGTAACGGCGGTGGATGCCCCGGAACCGTTGCCCTTTGTGAAAATCAGTGAACCTACCATTGAGATGACCTTCTCGGTCAACGACAGTCCCTTTGCTGGAAAAGATGGGAAGTTTGTAACTTCCCGGCAGATTCGTGACCGCTTGCAGAGAGAACTGTTAAAAGACGTGTCTCTCCGGGTGGAGGACGGAGAAACCACCGATAGTTTTAAAGTTTCGGGCCGTGGTGAGATGCACCTTTCCATTCTTATTGAAACCATGCGCCGTGAGGGTTACGAATTCTCGGTTAGCACTCCTAAGGTATTACTCAAAGAAATTGACGGCACCCTTTGCGAACCGGTGGAACGGTTGATGATCGATGTTCCGGAAGAAAGTATGGGCGCGGTCATGGAAAAAATGGGTTCCAGAAAAGGGGAACTTTTGCAGATGGCACCCCAAGGCAGCCGGATGCGCTTGGAATATCTCATGCCTGCCCGGGGACTTTTGGGTTACCGGAGCGAATTTTTAACCGATACCCGGGGCGAGGGAATTATGAACTCAGTCTTTGACAGTTACCAACCCTTTAAGGGAGAAATCAGCCGTCGGCATACCGGTTCTCTGGTTTCTTTTGAAACCGGCGAGGCTGTGGGCTATGGTATTTTTAAGATTCAAGACAGAGGAACCATGTTTATCACCCCCGGCACCGCGGTGTATGAGGGTATGATTGTTGGATATTCTCCCAAGAGTGAGGATATCAATGTGAATGTCTGCAAGAAAAAGCAACTTACCAACACCCGTGCCTCCGGCAGTGATGAGGCGTTGCGGCTGACACCGCCTCAGCAGATGAGTCTGGAAGCCTGCTTAGAATTTTTGGCAGATGATGAACTTTTGGAGGTTACCCCCCAGCATCTGCGGTTGAGAAAACGGATTTTAAATAATCAACTCCGTGCCAAAGCAAACGCTAGGAACAAAGAATAAGTCTCTGTATTAGATAAGTATTGGTATGCATAAATCACCTTTTTATTCATTTTTGGTGAATACCCAATAAAAAGGAGCAAGGTATATTTCAACCTTGCTCCTATAGGATATATGCTATTTAGTTCAACAAATTGGAATTT
>JAZSKV010000080.1:0-1566 GCA_045534975.1 Ructibacterium sp.
GCAAATATTTCTTTATCGTCACAGAGATAAGTAAAGGCAATCTCCGGTCTGGAAAGGGCAATTCTACCCAAAAGGTCAGCCACATAACCGGCTTCGGTGGCGTCTTTTTTCAAGAACTTCATTCTGGCAGGTACATTGGCAAAGAGTTTTTTTACCACCATAGTAGTCCCATTTCCGCAAGCAATGGGTTCTTTCCCTTGGGGGATACCATGAATCAGTTCCAGATAACAGCCCTCTTCCGCATCAGCAGTTTTGGTAATCACCTCTACCTCTGCCACGGCACAAATGCTGGCCAATGCCTCACCCCGAAAACCCATGGTTGCAATGGTGTCCAAATCTTCAATAGCGGATAATTTGCTAGTTGCATGACGCAAAAAGGCGGTTTCTATCTGGTCGGCAGGGATACCGGAACCGTCATCGGTGACCCGGATATAAGCAATGCCGCCCTGCTTGATTTCCACCTGAATATGCTTTGCCCCGGCGTCCATGGCGTTTTCCACCAATTCTTTCACCACTGCCGCAGGTCGTTCTGCTACCTCTCCTGCCGCAATCTGGTCAGCCACCGCTTGGGATAAAACCTGAATTTTCTGCATTGCTCTCCCTCCCCTTTACTGATTCTTTAACTTTGCCTGCAGGTCATAGAGTTTGGTCAGCGCCTCTACCGGCGTTATGATATTCAAATCCATCTCCCGCAGTTCTTCTAGCACCGGATTTTCTGCAGCCCCAAAGAAATTCATCTGGTTTTCATCCATAGGAGCAGCAGTTCGGCTCTGAATCTTTCTCTCTTTCACTTCTTGCTTATCCTGTGCCTCTAAGGCTTCTACAATCTCCCTGGCACGGTTTACCACCGGTTTTTTCACACCGGCAAGGGCAGCCACATCCACACCGTAACTTTGGTCAGCACCGCCCCTTATAATCTTCCGTAAGAAACTGATGGTATCGTTTCGTTTCTTCACGGCCACACAGTAATTCTTAATATTGGGAATCTTATCTTCCAGTTGGGTCAGTTCATGATAATGGGTGGCAAACATAGTTTTGGCACCGCATTTTTTCACATCGGCAATATATTCCACCACTGCCCAAGCAATTCCTGAGCCGTAAAGGGTACTGATACCTCGGCCGATTTCATCTAAGATAATCAAGCTCTTTTCGGTGGCATTGTCCAAGATATAGGAAACCTCATTCATCTCCACCATAAAGGTACTCTGTCCTGAGGACAGGTCGTCGGACGCGCCAACTCTGGTGAAAATCCTGTCCACAATACCAATCTCCGCTTCTGCCGCCGGCACAAAACTTCCCATCTGCGCCATCAGTACAATGAGGGCAGTTTGCCGCATATAGGTAGACTTACCTGCCATATTGGGTCCGGTGATGATGGCAACCTGATTATCCCGATTATCTAAGTTAGTATCATTGGGAATAAACCGTGTATCTTTAAACAGGGCTTCTACCACCGGATGCCGTCCGTCTTTGATGAGAATTTTCTCCCCGTTATTGACGGTGGGCATCACATAACCGTTTTTTTCTGCCACAGTGGCAAAGGAGCAAAGCACGTCTAACATAGCG
>JAZSKV010000065.1:0-9414 GCA_045534975.1 Ructibacterium sp.
TGCATTCTTTGTCATGGTTGTTCCGGATTGCGAATATGGTGAAAAGGGGACCTGTATTTATTCTGACGCCGGTCTTAATGAAAACCCCGATGCTGATGCAGTATCCGAAATTGCCATCAGCAGTGCGGCATCCTTTAAAAACCTGGTTGAGGCCGAACCCAAAGTTGCTATGCTCTCCTATTCTACATATGGCAGTGCAAAATCCGAACTGGTTGACAAAATGCAACTGGCTACCAAACTTGCCAAAGAGAAACGTCCTGACATTCAGTTAGACGGCGAACTGCAAGTTGACGCTGCGATTGTTCCTTCTGTTGGCAAGTCCAAGGCGCCGGGTAGCACCATTGCCGGTGAAGCAAACGTATTGATCTTCCCGGATCTTGACGCCGGCAACATTGCATATAAACTGACCCAGCGTCTTGCTAAGGCAGAAGCATATGGTCCTATCACCCAGGGTATCAAAAAGCCTGTCAACGATTTATCCCGGGGATGTAGTGCAGAAGATATTGTTGGTGTTGTTGCCATTACCTGTGTACAGGCGCAGGCATCCGAACAATAAAAATCATTATATTTTAGAAAAGAGTTGAATTATTATGAAAATCTTAGTTATTAATGCCGGTAGTTCCTCGCTGAAATATCAATTCATTGATATTGATACCAAGCAAGTATTGGCAAAAGGACTTTGCGAGAGAATTGGTATTGACGGCAAACTCACACAAAAAGTCAGCGGCAGAGATAATTTCGTACGGGAAGACGCTATGAAAGACCACTCTGACGCAATCAAGATGGTAATTGAAGCCTTAACCGATAAAGAGGTTGGCGTTATCTCTGATATGAAAGAGATTGACGCAGTGGGTCACAGGGTGGTTCACGGTGGTGAAATCTTCAGCGGTTCCGTTGTAATTGACGATGCCGTTATGGACGCACTCCAGCAGTGTGTAGAACTGGCACCTCTCCACAACCCTGCCAACATCATCGGTATCGAGGCATGCGCTAAAATTATGCCCGGCGTACCGCAGGTGGGTGTGTTTGATACCGCATTCCATCAGACCATGCCCAAAGAGGCATATATGTACGCTCTTCCCTATGAGATGTATACCAAGCACAAAATTAGAAGATATGGTTTCCACGGAACTTCTCACAAATACGTTTCTGGTAGAGCTGCAGAAATCTTAGGCAAGAATCCGGAAGACCTCAAAATCATTACCCTGCACTTAGGTAACGGTTCTTCCATCACCGCAGTAGATGGCGGCAAATCCGTAGATACCACCATGGGATTCACTCCTCTTGCCGGCGTATGCATGGGCACTCGTTGCGGCGACATCGACCCTGCGATTGTTACCTTCCTGATGCAAAAAGAAAATCTTGACATCAAGGGTGTTAACGATTTGATGAACAAGGAATCCGGTGTACAGGGCATTTCTGGCATCAGCAGTGACTTTCGTGATCTGGAAAAGGCTGCAGAAGAAGGCAACGAAAGAGCAAAACTTGCTCTTGACATGTTTGCTTACAGCGTAAAGCGTTATGTAGGTGCTTATGCGGCTGCCATGGGCGGTGTTGATGCTATCGTATTCACCGCAGGTATTGGTGAAAACACCGCTATGATGCGGGCAGCGATTACCGATGGTCTTGGTTTTATGGGCATCAAAGTTGATCCGGAACTGAACAAGGTTCGTGGCGAAGAAAGAGATATCTCAGCCGCAGATGCTACCGTTAAGACTCTGGTTATCCCCACCGATGAGGAAATGATGATTGCTCTTGATACCGCAAAACTGGCAAAATAAAAATGCTTACAAAAAAGACAGCCTATGGGCTGTCTTTTTTTGTTTTGATTCCTTTTATGATTTCATAAACGCCAATAAAGAGTAGAAATCCGCCAAAGAGCCTCCTTAAAATCTCGCCGGATATTTGTGTTGCAAACCAAGCACCTCCTGCGGCACCTAAAACGCCGGAGGCTCCAATGATGGTCGCTGTTTTAAACTCAACATTTTTATTGTGGATGTGTACCACCAGAGATGCGATTGCCGTAGGTAAAAAATAAACAAGATTAATTCCTTGTGCCACCTGTTGGCTGATTCCTTGAAAAATGGTCAAAGCCGGAATCAAAATGGCCCCTCCTCCAATTCCCATTCCGCTGATGATTCCACTAAAAAAACCTGTGATAACATTTAGCAATGCCCTACCTCCTAAAAAATCATCTTAATTGCCGTGATTACAATCACTGCGCCAAAGATTATTTTCAGCCAGCGTTTTGGGATTTTGGAAAGCATTTTTGCCCCAACGACCCCACCAACTACGCCACCAATGGTAACAGGTATCCATACCTTACTATCAAAGTAACCCTTGGATAGATAAAATATCATGCTGATAATAGAAAAGAGAAAAATAATGGCAATCGCAGTGGCGTGGGATTTCTTTTCATCAATATCTAAAAACTTTTCCATGGCTGGTACCACCACGCTTCCTCCTCCGGCTCCAAAAAGACCGTTTAATGCACCGCTGATAAGACCAATTAAAATGTGTTTCCAATATTTTTTCAAACAATCACCCCAAAAGAAAAAGACTACCACCCTATGGTAGTCTTTGCTTTTTTAGATAATTTATTCTTATTAAGGTACATAGTCAAACTCTACACCGTATAATCTAACCGTGTCACCCTCCTGGATACCTGCGACCTCCAACTGTGCAATCACGCCGCATTTAATCAACGACCGCTGGAAGTACTGCAAGGATTCATAATCATCAAAGTTGGTAGAACCAACGATTTTCCGAACCCGAAGTCCTTCTACTTCAAAGGTTCCATCCTCTGCCCGGGCAACGGTAATGGTATCATCCATTCTTCCCTGACCGAATTCAAACATTTCATAGTCTGGTTCTTCTTCCTTCGGAAGTTTAGATAGGGTTTCCCATGTTTTATTTAACACCTCTGCCATTCCTTGTCTGGTTGCTGCAGAGATTGCAAAAACCTGATATCCCTCTGCTTCTAAGGTTTCTTTAAAGACCGCAAAGTTTTCTTCAAAGGTAGGAATATCTTTTTTGTTTGCAAGGACAATCTGTGGTTTTTCCGCTAATTTAGGACTGTATAATTTTAGTTCCCGATTGATGGCTGCAAAATCCTCTAAGGGGTCCCTGCCCTCTACGCCAGAAACATCCACGATGTGTAACAGCAGCCGCGTTCTCTCCACATGACGCAAAAACTCATGGCCAAGACCTACGCCCTCGTGGGCTCCCTCAATAATTCCGGGAATATCCGCAACAACAAAGCCACTGCCATCCCCCATGTCTACCACGCCAAGGTTTGGTTGCAGGGTGGTAAAATGATAGTTTGCAATTTTAGGTCTTGCATCACTAACAATAGAAAGAAAAGTAGATTTACCCACATTAGGAAAGCCTAAAAGACCCACATCGGCAATCAACTTCAATTCCAACGTGACATAGAACTCCTCACCGGGCATCCCAGATTTCGCAAACTTTGGCGTTTGCCGGGTCGCCGTTGCAAAATGCGCGTTACCCCACCCGCCGATACCACCCTTGGCTGCTCTGGCACGTTGGCCATCTTCTTTTAGGTCGCAGATAACCAAGTTGCTCTCTGCTTCCCGAATCAATGTTCCTACCGGAACCCGAATCTCTAAATCATGTCCATTTTTCCCGTTACGCTTTGCATCGCGACCATTACCGCCTGCTTCTGCCAGATATTTACGTTTGTAACGGAAATCCATCAAGGTATTGATGTTCTTATCTGCCACAAAAACCACATTGCCGCCTCTGCCGCCATCGCCACCATCGGGCCCGCCGGCTGCCACATATTTTTCACGATGAAAGGTTACGGCACCATTACCACCGTCGCCGGCTTTAATGAATATTTTGGCAAAATCAGAAAACATAACAATCCCTCCTATTCTCTGTCTGATGAAAAAAGGGACGGACCACTGTCCGCCCCTACTTTGCAAAATTATTGAGCGATTTCGTAAACAGATACCTGTTTCTTAGTCTTACCTTTCCGCTCAAACTTTACTCTACCGTCGATCAATGCAAAAAGCGTATCATCGGTGCCTTTACCAACATTGATACCGGGATGAATTTTGGTGCCTCTCTGACGAACGAGAATGTTACCTGCCAAAACCGGCTGGCCATCACCTTTTTTCACACCAAGGCGTTTGGACTCGGAATCTCTACCATTCTTGGTGCTACCCATACCTTTCTTATGAGCCATGTTTTCTCACTCCTTCTCAGTTCAAGTAAAGCGACAAACCCTTAGGCATTGATCGCTGTGATTTCAACTTTGGTATAAGGCTGTCTGTGACCTTGTTTTTTGTGATAACCCTTTTTAGGCTTATACTTGTAAACAATGATCTTCTTTGCCTTACCCTGCTTTGCAACAGTTGCGGTTACGGTTGCACCGTCAACATAAGGAGCACCAAACTTAGACTCCTCGCCGCCAACTGCCAGAACCTTATCAAAGGTTATACTGCTACCAGCCTCTGCATCCAGTTTCTCGATAAAAACAACATCGCCTTGTTCTACCTTGTACTGTTTGCCACCAGTTTCGATAATTGCATACATATTCGTAATCCCTCCTATTACCCAAGACTCGCCATGGAAGGTGGCCCAAAGGGCACTTGAAACCTTTTCTGCGCGGTTACCGAGATATTGTATCACATACAGAAATATTTGTCAACCATAATTTTTCGTTTTTTAGAGTTTTTTAGAATTATTTTGACGCATTTGCCGATGCTCTTCCTATTGTTTCGCAAACTTCGCTTTTGGAACTTTGCAAAGGGGACATACCCAATCATCCGGCAAAGTCGCAAATTCTTCATCGGTCCCATCAAATACATAACCGCAAATCTGGCATACCCACTTGCCGTCGTCGCTGGTTTCCGGCTTAGCATCTGCTACATAGGTAGGTGCTTTGGCAGAGGTCTTTCCTTTTTTCACCTTATGATAATAATCGTATGTCATGGTTTTCTTAGAAGAAAACCGATCCATATCCACAATCTCACCAATAAAGATCGTATGAGTTAACACATCAATTTCCTTGATGACCCGACAAAGAATCCAGGAACAAGACGCATCATCTACCACAGGAATACCCGCTTCTCCTACTTCGTTCCAGGCAACTCCACCAAACTTATCAATATCTTTGGAAGACTGGAAACCAAATTTGCCAATGGTTTCCTGACTGGATTCTTCTGATAAAATAGACAAGGAAAAGTATCCGGTTTTCCGAACTGCGTCTTCAGTATAGTTTTGTTTATTCAAAGAAACCGCCATGGTCATCGGCTCAGCCGTAATCTGCATGGCCGCATTGGCTAAGCATCCCACGGGACGATTACCGTCTAAAGAACCTACCAGATAAACACCATAGGACAAATCAAATAATGCCGTCATATCCATGATAATCCCTCCTGCTCTATTGTTTCCAGTTTTTACTTTTTAAACCGTTCTAAAATTGCCTTTACAATACGTTGAGAGGCAAAACCGTCACCGTAAGGATTCACAGCCTTTGCCATCTTATGATATGCCCCAGCATCGATGAGTAACTCTCTTGCCATGGCAACAATATCTTCTTTCTGCACACCGGCAATTTTCACCGTTCCTGCCTCTACCGCTTCCGGACGCTCCGTTTCATTACGGAGAACCAGCACCGGTTTCCCTAAAGAGGGTGCTTCTTCCTGCAATCCGCCGGAATCGGTGAGCACCATGAACCCACGACTGATGGCATTATGCAATTCATCAGCATTTACCGGCTCAATGAGTTTCACTCGGTCAAGACCTCCTAAAATCTCCCAAACAACTTCCCGTACAGCAGGATTCATATGAACAGGATATATTACCTCAATATCCTCAAATTCTTCCACAAGTTCCCGTACCGCCGTACAGATATTTCTAAGGGGCTGACCCAAATTCTCACGGCGATGGGCGGTCATGACAATAACCCGTTTACTATCCCAATGTATTGACCGCAAGGTTTCATCTTTAAAAACATAATCAGAACGAACTGTGGTTTTCAAAGCATCAATCACGGTGTTGCCCGTGATAAAGATATCCTTTGGATCCACCGTTTCATTTAAAAGATTTTGTCGATTTTTCTCGGTAGGCGAAAAATGCATATCTGCAATCACACCGGTAATTCTGCGGTTCACCTCTTCCGGGAATGGCGAGTATTTATCAAAAGTCCGAAGACCTGCCTCCACATGTCCCACTGCAACCTGATTGTAAAAGGCAGCCAGACTTCCCACAAAAGTTGTAGAAGTATCCCCATGCACCAAAACAATATCCGGTTTTACCTCTTTGATAACCTTGTCTAATCCCTCTAAGGCATGGCTGACAATCTGTACCAAGGTCTGGCGGTCTTTCATGATATTCAAATCGTAATCAGGCTTGATATCAAAAATTTCAAGGACTTGATCCAGCATTTGTCGATGTTGTGCGGTAACACAAACGATAGATTCTATTTCTTCAGGATGTTTTTCCAATTCTTTGACTAGTGGTGCCATTTTTATGGCTTCCGGTCGGGTGCCAAAAACTGTCATTACCTTGATTTTATTCATCTTCCTCATCCTCCATTTCCGGCAAAACCATAGCATTCTCACTATGACCAGATGGGTCTTTCAATTCTCCCATCAACCGTAGCGATACCAGAATGATTAAAAGCACCGCCATTATCAATAAAAGACCCCGAAAATAACCTTTGATTGAAATAACCACCGCAGTCAAGCAGAGTACTGCGGTCATAGTATATAAAATGGCAACCGTCTGCCGTTGGGAAAATCCCATATCCAAAAGCCGGTGATGGAGATGCCCCCGATCCGGCGACATAGGCGACCGTCCGGTCATAACCCGACGAATGATAGCAAAAAGCGTATCAAAAATCGGCAATCCCAAAATCAAAATAGGAATGGCAAAGGAAATAATTGCCGAGAGTTTTAAAAATCCCTGAATGGAAATACAGGCTAAAATAAATCCCAAAAATAGTGCTCCGGTATCCCCCATAAAAATCTTAGCGGGATTAAAGTTATAGGGTAAAAATCCAAATCCTGCACCGGCAAGGGCTGCTGTCATAATGGCAACATTCAGATTATTACTAATCAAAAAAGTCATCGCCAGAAGAGACATGGATGCAATCGAAGACACGCCTACTGCTAGGCCGTCTAACCCGTCTAACAGGTTCACCGCATTACAAACACCAACAATCCAGATAATAGTAACTGCAACAGAAACCCAATAGTTTAAAACAAAATGGGGCGGTCCAAACCATTGTGCAAAAGGATTGGTAAAATGTGCAATCCGCACACCGCAGTACACCACGATGGCCGCTGCAATGATTTGACAAAGTAGTTTGATGATGGCTTTCATATCAGTCATATCGTCGATAACGCCCACCGTAACAATAATCACCGAGCCAATCAAAATTCCCATAGTTTCCCGGTCAATGGTTGCAAAGCAAAGAACACTGACGATAAACCCATAGAAAATCGCCAATCCGCCAATCAGGGGAATTGGTTTTTTATGGACTCGTCTTGCATCTTTGGGAACATCTAAGGCATTGATTTTATGGGCAAGACAAATCACCATCGGAGTTGCCGCAAAAGAAATCAAAAACGCCATGAGTAGTGCCAGGAATACATAAACGTTGTTTTCAAGCATATTGCTTCCTCCTCTTGTAGATTACGGCTGAATGAACCCTACCTTTCGATACACTTTTGACAAGGTTTTCATAGCCGTACGGCTAGCAATTTCTGCGCCACGCCGGTAAACCTGTTCCAGGTAGTCTTTGTTAGCCATCAGATCCTGGTATCTTTCTTGAATCGGCCGGATAGTTTCTACTACCGCTTCTGCCACAGCACCCTTAAAATCGCCATAGCCTTTTCCGGTAAATTCATTTTCTATCTCTTCCATGGTTTTCCCGGTAACAGCAGCGTAAATACTCATCAAATTCTCCACGCCTTCTTTTCCTTCTCCGCGCTTTACCTCAGCTCCGGAATCCGTTACCGCCCGTTTGATTTTCCGGGCAACCGCATCAATCGGGTCTAAAAGCAAAATATAACTGTTCTCGTTAGGGTCAGATTTTGACATCTTCTGGGTGGGGTCTTGCAGACTCATTACCCGAGCACCTACCTTAGGAATATAGGCATCCGGCACCTTAAAGGTTTCGCTATATGCGTTATTAAACCGGTTCGCAAGGTCACGGGTCAATTCCAGATGTTGTGTCTGGTCGGCACCAACCGGAATCAAATCTGCCTGATAAAGCAGGATATCCGCTGCCATCAAAGACGGATAAGTAAATAATCCTGCATTGATATTATTTTCATGCTTTCTGGATTTATCCTTGAATTGGGTCATTCGGGAAAGTTCCCCCATATAGGTGTTACAGGTCAATACCCAGGAAAGTTGTGCATGGGCTGGAACATGGGACTGGAAGAAAATTGGACTCTTCTCTGTATCCAAACCACAGGCAATGAATAACGCCAATAAATCCATGGCATTTTTCCGGAAATCTGCCGGAACTTGCCGAACGGTAATGGTATGTAAATCCGCCAACATAAAATAACATTCATATTCATCGGTTTGTTGCAGTTCCACCCAGTTACGAAGTGCCCCTACATAATTACCCAGCGTCAAGGCGCCAGAGGGTTGAATACCACTTAAAATTCTCTTTTTTTCACTCATTTTACTCTCCCACTACTTCTTTTAATACATCGCCAAGTATCTTGACACCCTTTTGAATTTCCTCCTCCGATGCGGTGGAATAATTCATCCGGAAGGTACTATATTTCGCCTTATCATTCACCATGGTCGTTGCCCCCGGCACGAATGCAACATTTTTTTCTAATGCTCTTTGCATCACTTCTTTGCTGTCATATTGCTCAGGCATGGTGCAGAACAAAAACAGTCCACCTTGCGGACAGGTATGGGTCACAGACGCCGGGAAATACTGATCCATACACTCCATCATCAATTTGCATTTTCTTCCATAAACTTCACGGAGTTTTGCAATATGTTCATCCACATCATATCTTGTAACAAATTCATAGGCAATCATTTGAGAAAGAACATTGGTATGGACATCCTCCACCTGTTTACAGATAACCATTCGCTCCATCAATGCAGGATCACAACTGACAAATCCCAGACGCAAACCAGGAGATAATATTTTGGAAAAAGAGCCAAAATATACTACGCTCCCATCTTGATCCATAGATTTTATCGTGGGAACATCCTCTCCTGCAAACCGCAGTTCGCCATAAGGATTATCCTCAAAAATGATAAAATCATAGGTCTTTGCAAGTTCTAAAAGTTTTTTTCGTTTTGCAAAAGACATGGTAATCCCGGAAGGGTTTTGGAATGTTGCAATGGTATAGACAATTTTCACGTTGGGATGAGCCTTTAAGGTGGCTTCTAATTTTTCTAAAT
>JAZSKV010000050.1:0-6910 GCA_045534975.1 Ructibacterium sp.
CCCTATCGGTAACATTAAGGCAGAGAATCTCCACTTTGGTTTTCAGTTCCTTTTTCAGTTCTTCCAGCCGTTCCTGCCGTCTGGCAACCGCAATAATATCATAACCTTGTTCCGATAAAACATGTGCCATATCCCAGCCCAAACCGGAACTGGCTCCTGTTATCAATGCTTTCATGGTCATCATCCTTTAGTTTATTATAATCCATTTTCATTATAACTCAGATGGAAATTTTAATCAATAGATTTTCCGTAAATTTTAAAGATTTGGATTTCACGATTTACTCTTGCCAAGCCATAGAAAATCATGTATAATAAAAGAAATTTTGACAAAATGAGGTATTTCTATGATTGCCATTATTGATTACGGTGCCGGGAACTTACGTTCGGTGCAAAAGGCATGCGAAGTTTTAGGGGCGAAAGCGGTCATCACATCCAATCCCCAAGAGATTTTAAATGCAGACCATGTGATTCTGCCGGGGGTTGGTGCATTTGGCGACTGTATGCATAGTCTAAATTCCACCGGCTTGACCCAGGTGGTTCGGCAGGTTGCCCTGAGCGGAAAACCTTTTTTAGGCATCTGTCTTGGTATGCAACTTTTATTTGATTCCAGCGAGGAATCTCCTGGCGTGGAGGGGCTTGGTATCTTCCCCGGAAAAATTGTGAAGATTCCCAAACAGGAGGGTTTTAAGATTCCCCACATGGGTTGGAACTCTCTGGATTTTACCAAAGAATCACCTCTGTTTGCCAATCTTTCAGAACAACCTTTTGTTTATTTTGTGCATTCCTTTTATGCAGAACCAGAGGACAGAAACATTGTAGCAGCAACTACCCAATACTGCGGTTCGTTGCCGGTTGCCATCAGCCATAAAAACATTTTTGCCACCCAGTTCCATCCGGAAAAGAGCGGCGATGTAGGTCTTGCTATTTTGAAAAATTTTATTGAGATAGGAGGAACTTTCTAATGTATGCAAAGCGAATCATTCCCTGTCTTGATATTCATAACGGTCGGGTGGTCAAGGGGGTTAACTTTGTGGACCTCCGTGACGCCGGTGACCCGGTAGAAATTGCCAAGGTTTATAATCAGGCGGGGGCTGATGAATTGGTCTTTTTAGACATCACCGCCACCCACGAGGCAAGGGCCACCGTGGTAGATCTGGCACGGCGGGTTGCAGAAACCGTCTTTATCCCCTTTACCATTGGCGGGGGTATTAAAACCGTCGAAGATTTCCGGCTTTTGCTCAAAGAAGGCGCGGATAAGATTTCCATTAACTCCTCAGCCATCCGTACACCAAGACTCATCAGCGATGCGGCAGATAAATTTGGCCGGCAATGCGTTGTAGTTGCCATCGATGCCAAACGCCGTGCTGACAATAGTGGATGGAATGTCTTTATTAACGGCGGTCGGATTGATACAGGGTTAGACGCGGTAGAATGGGCAATGCAAGCAGATAAGATGGGTGCCGGAGAAATTCTCTTGACATCCATGGATTGTGACGGAACCAAAGCCGGCTATGACATAGAACTGACCCGCACCATCTCGGAAAATGTTTCGGTTCCTGTCATTGCCTCCGGCGGCGCCGGAACCATGGAGCATTTCAAAGATGCCCTGACTGAGGGTAAGGCTGATGCGGCACTTGCCGCCTCTCTCTTCCATTTCCGGGAAATTGAGATTTCTGATTTAAAAAACTATTTACATAAAGAGAACGTACCAGTTCGATTATAAAAGAAAAAGCACCTCATCGAGGTGCTTTTTTCTTGTTATTTTACGGTAACAACCCAATCCATTTCGTCGGCTACGGTACCGTTCTGAATACCGGTGATGGCATCAAAGATACGCTGGGTCACTTCACCAATCTGGTTGTTGTTGATGTCCATGACATGATCACCCCAACGGAGTTCACCAACCGGAGAAATGATAGCCGCAGTACCGGTACCAAAACATTCTTCCAGTTTACCGTTTTGGTATGCTTCATAAACTTCCTGGATAGAAATCCGGCGTTCGGAAACGGGAATGCCCCATTTCTTTAACAGTTCAATGGCAGACATTCTGGTAATACCGCCTAAAATACTGCCGTTGAGCATGGGGGTTACAACCTCACCGTCAATCTTAAAGAAGATGTTCATAGCACCAACTTCTTCGATATATTTCTGCTCAACGCCGTCAAGCCAGAGAACCTGAGAATAGCCACGCTCATGGGCAATCACCTGTGCTTTGATACTGCTTGCGTAGTTACCGCCGGTCTTGGTAAAGCCGGTAGCACCACGGACAGTACGAACATAATGGTCTTCTACATAGATTTTAACCGGGGCAAGACCCTCCGGATAATAAAGACCGCTGGGAGAACAGATGATAAAGAACTTGTATGTATCAGAGGGCTTTACGCCAAGATATTCATCGGTTGCAATGATAAAAGGACGGATATACAGAGAAGCACCTGCCTGCTCCGGAATCCAATCCTGGTCAAGGGCAACCAGTTCTTTTAATGCTTCCACACAAAAGTCCACATCCAATTCCGGAATCGCCAGACGTTCTGCGGAAACATTCATGCGCTCAAAGTTTTTATAAGGACGGAAAAGCCGAACTTCGCCGTCTTTGGACTTATATGCTTTAAGACCCTCAAAAATCTCCTGTGCATAATGGAATACCATAGCAGACGGATCCAGTTGCAGAGGACCATAGGGAATGATACGGGGGTCATGCCAGCCTTTTCCCTCGGTATAGTCCATCACAAACATATGGTCGGAAAAGAACTTACCAAAAGGCAGGTTTTCCATCTGGGGCTTTTCTTTCGGTGTTGTTGTTTTTGTTACACTGATTTTCACGTGTTTCAACCTTCTTTCCAAGACTTCTAAAAAGTATTCAATGAAAATAGTATAGCACAGGAAAATGTAAATTTCAATATATAATCTTGACAAAATCTGTGTTATTTTTACCTTGACTTTATTTACATACATATATTATAATACTTTTTATGGAGTTATGAAGAAAAATCGAGGTTTTGCTATGTTCAGAACAAAGATACAGGTTCGCTACTGCGAAACAGACCGGATGGGTGTGGTACATCATTCCCGGTACTTTCCATGGTTTGAAGTAGGACGAACCGAATTTTTCAAACAAACCGGCATTTCTTATGATGCTATCGAAAAACAAGGCGTTCTTCTTCCCTTGGTGGATTGCTATTGCAAATTTATCCAAGGCGCTGTCTATGGAGATGAAATTTATATCGCCGTTTCTTTAGAAAGTCTTGGTGTTGCAAAATGCAAGTTTGCCTACGAAATTCTGCGGGCAGAAGACGAAGCCCTACTGGCTACCGGCTATACCACCCACGGCTTTACCACACCGGATTTTCAGCCGGTAAATATAAAGAAAAAATTCCCCGAACTCTATGAACTTTTAGACGGATTGCGAGGTGAAGAATCATGATACCAAATATACTTACCACCGCCAGACTTTTTCTGGTTCCGCTTTTTGCCTATCTGGTTCTTGGTGTCAAAAATCTACCCGCGGCAGCCATGATTTTTGTCTTGTCCGGATTGACCGATATTGTGGATGGCTACATTGCCCGGCATTACAATATGTCCACCAATTTCGGGAAAGTCTATGACCCCTTTGTGGACAAACTCATGCAGATTACTGCACTGGTCTGCCTCGCCATTGCCGAGATTCTTCCTTTCTGGCTGGTTCTTTTGGTTCTCTGCAAAGAGGTTACCATGATTATTACCGGCGGAATTTTATACCTAAAGAAAATCGTTGTTTCTTCCCACTGGTACGGAAAAGCCACCACCGTGATTCTCTATACCATTGTTGTGGTGATGATTCTCTGGCAGAACATACCCACCCTTTGGACTACAATTTTCTTTGGTCTATTAGTTTTCTCCATGCTCTTCTCTGCCGGCGCTTATCTTATTGATGTCATCCGACACTACGACGAAAAACGAGTGAAATAAACGCAAAAAAGAGATTCCATACGGAATCTCTTTTTTATTGTTCAAATAATGGTGTTGAGAAATAACGCTCTGCGGTATCGGGCAGGATGGTAACCACCGTTTTGCCCTTACCTAATTTCTTGGCAAGTTTGATGGCTGCTGCCACATTGGTACCGCTGGAAATGCCACACATAATTCCCTCTTTGCTCGCCAATTCTTTGGAAACTTGAATGGCTTCTTCGTCTTTGATGATACAAATATCATCAATAATATCTTGGTTTAACACTTTCGGGATAATGCCATCCCCAATTCCCATCTGCAAGTGGGTACCAATGGAGCCACCGGATAGAATCGCTGCATTTTCAGGCTCCACCGCCCAGATGGTCATATCCGGGTTTTCTGCTTTTAGAGTCTCACCAACGCCGGTGATGGTACCGCCGGTTCCAATACCGGAACAAAAGCCATGGATAGGCCCTGCCACCTGCTCCAAAATTTCTCTGCCGGTTTGCTCCCGCTGAATTTGGGGGTTGGCAGGATTTTCAAACTGTTGGGGAACAAAGACATTGGGATCTTCCTCTGCCATCTTTAATGCCATTTGTAGACATTCATCAATACAGTCACCAATATTGCCGGCATCATGAACCAAAATTACCTCTGCCCCATAGTGACGGACCAAAAGCCTTCTTTCTTCACTGACAGAATCTGGCATGATGATTTTGGTTTGATATCCCAAAACCGCGCCCACTAAGGCAAGACCGATTCCCTGGTTTCCGCTGGTTGGCTCTACAATGATGGTATTTTCATTGAGTTTCCCTTGTTTTTCGGCTTCCCGAATCATATTGTATGCCGTTCGAGTCTTGATGGAACCGCCTACATTTAAGCCCTCTACCTTAACCAAAATATCTGCACCGTCTTGGGGGGAAAGTTTCCGCAATTTTACCAACGGCGTATTGCCGATGGCTTCTAAAATATTTTCATATACCATTTGCATTTACCTCAACATTTAGATTTCCAAATATTTGTCACGATACCATTATATGAGGTTTTGAAAAATTTGTCAATTACATATTCCCCACAATCCGCGATAGCGATTATTTTCTGCCTACAATAACCTCATAAATGACAGCAACGATTGCATAAGGAAAACTCCACCTACAACCAATGCCGCCACTTTTCTGATATCCATATCCCAACCAAGTCTATACCCTAAGATTACCGTTTGCAAAATATCCCGCCTTACCGGGTCAGAGATCGCTTTGAATGTTTCATTGATTCCCAATACGCATCGCTCCCTAATAAGGATTTAGAAATTTTTCTAAATATGTGCTTGCTGTCTTACATACAAAAAAACGACACTGCTACCGCAGTGTCGTTTTTATGTAGTTATGGTTTTTTAATGCTGATATTGAGTCCCAATGCAACCAAAGCCAACACAAGCAGGAGAACAAAGGGGGCTGTGTATCCACCAGTGGAAACAAAAAGTGCGGAGCACGCTGTCGCAATAAATGATGCACACATCAGATTTAAATTGGTGATACCAAGATTGGATGCAAAATATTTTGAGCCGTAGAAAGCCGAGGTGAATGCCGAAGAGGTGGTAGGTGATGACCCATAGGACATACCGGTAAGGCACAAGCCTATGATACATAGCGGAAGCGACTCCACATTCACGGCAATCAGCGTTACAGCCGCAGCAACGATGGTCAGCACGTTTGCGGCAATCATAGTAAAACGCCGTCCCATTACATCAAATACCGCTCCTGTGACAATTCTGCCAAGGCCGTTGCATACAGCGAGCACGCCAACAAGGGTGGTTGCCAGTGCGGCTTCCGCTCCCACGGAAAGAGCAAGGTCCCGTGCAAAACTGATAACGGAGTTACCCACCGCAGTGATACAAACCAATCCAATGAATGCACGCCAGAATGTAAAGCGGCGGATCATCTCTGTGGGCTTATAATCACGTGGTTCAAATTCTTCTTTTGCAGAAACTGTCTTTTTGGGTGCAGGCAGAGCCACCGAAGAATCCGGTTGGCGAATCAGCGGTGCCGAAAGTAGCAAAATCAAACCCAAGGCCACACCGATTACAATATAGGTATTCCTCCAACCCATAGATGAGCGAAACAGGACATCTGCCAGATTGCCCAAAATTAGGCTGCTGGCACCAAAACCCATCATGAGCGCACCGGATGAAGTTCCACGCTTATCAGGAAACCACGCATTTACTGTGGATATGATAACGATATATGCTATACCAATTCCCAACCCTGCAAGGAATGCATAAGTCAGATACAGCACCCATACACTGCCACTGTCCAAAAAGGATGACAAAACAAAGCCGACCCCCGCCATTACGCCTGCAAGCATAAGGGTATATCGGGTTCCAATCCGACGGACAAGCCAACCGGAAATCAAACCACCGATACAGAAAAAACTCATGGTTAGTGTAAAATTCAGTGCAAGCGCTCCGCTTTCATAACCAAGTTCCTCGGCGAGGGGAGCCTTTAAGATAGACCAGGCATACAAAATACCCGCAAACAACAAGGCAACTACACCGACTGCTAAGATTCCCCAACGGGAAGAAAGATTGTTTTTTGAAGTCATAGCAAAACACCCTACCTACATGAATCAACCCAAACAGGATGATTCCATACTTAAATTTTTATTATGATATTGCGTTAACAGATTTAACTGAAAAAAGGCATCCATTGGATGCCTTTTTTCTGGTCGGAGTGACTGGATTCGAACCAGCGTCCACCTGAACCCCATTCAGGTACTCTACCAAACTGAGCCACACCCCGATATTCGCAACGGATATTATTATACACGTTTTCGTTTTAAAAGTCAAGTGTTTTTTTGAATTTTTTTTATTTTTTTATCATATCAAATAAAAAGGTATTGAAACCTTATAAAGAATAGGACAAAAAGTAAAATCATATAAATGTTACCATAAAATGAAAGGGTGGCAATTGTATGATTTTTTCTT
>JAZSKV010000020.1:0-2167 GCA_045534975.1 Ructibacterium sp.
ATGACCTTTTGAAGAGTGAACAGGCAAATGATGACCTCCGAGAAGAATTGGCAACTTACATGACCCAGTCAGACAATAAGGGCGAGGAACTCAATAGCAAACGGCTGGAAGTGGAAAAATTAAAGGAAGATGTCCATAAACTCCAGATTGAACTGGCGAAAAAGGAAACGGAACTTTCCTCTCTGCGCCGTAGACCGGGCGGCCCCGGTTACGGAGGTTAAGCCATGGAATTATTGGCACCGGCGGGGAATATGGAATGTTTGAAAACTGCGGTGCAATCCGGTGCCGATGCAGTCTATTTTGCCGGAAAGCAGTTTGGTGCCCGGAGTTTTGCGGATACTTTTCGGAAGAAGAAATCCGGGCGGCGGCGGCGTATTGCCGTTTGCACAGGGTCAAAAGTTATTTGACGGTCAATACCATGACCGTTGACCGGGAATTCGAAGAATTAGATAGTTTTATCCAGGTCCTGGCAGATGCCGGTATAGACGGCGTGATTGTGCAGGATTTAGGTGTTGTACGCCGAATTCGCCAGATATGCCCAGGCTTGCCCATTCACGGAAGTACCCAGATGACGGTGCATAACTTAGCCGGCGTCCGGGAACTGGAAAGATGCGGTGTGTCCCGGGTGGTGTTGTCCCGGGAACTTTCCCGAAAAGACATGGCTACCATTTTAGAAAACTGTAATGCCGAAATCGAGGTCTTTGTTCACGGTGCCATGTGCATGAGTTATTCCGGACAATGCCTGATGAGTAGTGTTTTGGGCGGAAGAAGCGGCAACCGGGGCAAATGTGCCCAACCCTGCCGGCTTAGTTATCATGGGGAAAATCACAAAGACGGGTTTTATTTGAGTTTAAAGGATATGTCCCTCATTTCTCATTTGGAAGAATTGCGGGATATGGGTGTTGCTTCCTTGAAAATCGAGGGAAGAATGAAAGGTCCGGATTATATCAAAGCGGTGGTGGGAACCTATCGCCGTTGCCTTGATGAAATGCGAAAGCCAAGTCGGGAAGAATGGGAGCGGATGAATCGTGTCTTCTTCCGTGGCGGCTTGACCGACGGCTACTTTACCGATAAGACGGGACCTTGTATGTTTGCCTTTGACAAGCCGGACAACCCCTATGATAAAAATACCGGCGAAGAGATTCCTTTGCCACAAGAGAAGAAGATTCCGGCAACCTGCCATGTAAAGTTAACCGAAGGTGCTCTGCCGGAAATTACCTTAGAAGCAGAGGGGCAGGGTGTCACCTGCCTGGGTGATGCGCCTCTGGAAACAGCCCAAAAAGGTAAGGCAGATATCGAAACTATCCGGAAACAGTTAGGGAAAACCGGCGGTACTGGCTTTGTCTTTAAAAAGATTGATGTGGAAATTGAGGGGAATCCCTTTTTGCCAATCAGTACAGTGAATGCTTTGCGCCGTGAGGGAATTGACAAACTCACGGCAGCAATTTTACATGAGGGGAGAAAAAAGTTCCAGAAAGTTCCCCTTGCCATAAAAAAACAAACCCAAAACCAGGAGATGCAGTTTACCGCATCGGTTTACAATAAGGAACAGTTTGAAGTTGTTCGGGGATTCCCCTTTGTCAAAATCGACGTACCTTTGCATCTGGTAGAGAAAGAGCCGGAAGTCTATCTTCCGGAAAAAGACAGAATTTTGCTCAATCCTCCGGTCATTGTGCCGGATAGTCAACGGGAAAGGGTAGAAAAAGCATTAGGAAAATTAAGAGAACAAGGATTTTCCGGACTCCGTGCGGAAAATATCGGTGTTTTGCCAAATCGGGGGAATTTCCAAATTTGGAGCGGACATCGGTGTAACCTTGCCAACCATCTTGCCTTGCAGGAAATGAAAGAACTTGGCACAGAGGTTGCCTGTCTGTCCGCAGAACTGAACCTTGCCCAGATTCGGGATTTACAGGGAGAGATGCCTACCGAGGTTTTGGGCTACGGGCATCTGCCTTTGATGATTACGGAAAATTGTGTCCTGAAGAATATCGGAGATTGTCCTTGCACGGGCGAGGGAAGAATTTACGACCGGAAAGGGATGACTTTTCCGGTGGTGAAAGACGGGGATGTCTGCCGTAGTGTGATTTTAAACAGTCTTCCCCTATTCATGGGAGATAAACTGGAGGAAATCAAAGAAACGGGCGTAGATTTTTGCCGATTGTTCTTC
>JAZSKV010000075.1:0-6423 GCA_045534975.1 Ructibacterium sp.
CGACCATCAAGTTACCCTATGGTCTTACTTACAAAAAGAGAGCGATGCCTTACAAGAACATAAAGAAAACCGACCTTTTCTGCCGGGAATCCCGATTCCGGACTCGGTGTCTTACACCGCTGATTTGGCGGATTGTATCGATGCGGAAATCATCATTACTGCAGTGCCTTCCCATGCCATGCGGACGACGGCGAAAGCCCTTTCCGGTTTGGTTAAAAAGGGACAGTTGATTTTGAATATTTCAAAAGGTCTGGAAGAAGAAAGCCTTTGTACTATGTCCCAGATTCTCCGTCAGGAATTGCCGGACTGTGAGATTGCCGTGATGTCAGGCCCCAGCCATGCAGAAGAAGTATCCCGAAGGATTCCTACCACCAATGTTTTGGCGGCAGAGTCAGAAGAAACTGCCAACCGGATTCAGGATATCCTCATGAATCCCAGGTTCCGGATTTACACCAACCCCGACGTGTTAGGGGTGGAACTGGGCGGTTCTTTAAAAAATGTCATTGCCCTTTGTGCCGGTATTTTAGACGGAATGGGTCTTGGGGATAATACCAAAGCCGCATTGATGACTCGGGGTATTGTGGAAGTTGCCAGACTTGGCGTTGCCATGGGTGCCCGAGAAGAAACCTTCCATGGTCTTTCCGGCATTGGTGATTTGATTGTTACCTGTACCAGTATCCATTCCAGAAACCGCCGTGCCGGTATTTTAATCGGTCAGGGAAAGAGTATGGAAGAGGCACAGAATGAAGTGAAAATGGTGGTAGAGGGTGTTAAAACCTGTCGTGCTGCCTATGACCTTGCCAAAAAAGTTGGGGTAGAAATGCCCATTGTGGAACAGGCATATCGGGTGCTTTTTGAGGGGGTTACTCCCAAAGAAGCGGTGCAAAACTTAATGGGCCGTGATAAAAAACACGAAACGGAAAAAGCGTTTTTAACCATGTAGATGAGGTAACAAGATGAAAGAGGCAGAGAGCAGAACCGCCATGCTGATTGGAGAAGCAGGGGTTCAAAGATTAAAGGACGCCCATGTTCTTCTGTTTGGATTGGGCGGTGTTGGCTCCTACACGGCAGAGGCATTGGCAAGAGCCGGCGTCGGGAAACTCACCCTGGTAGATGGCGATATCGTATCAGAGAGCAACATTAACCGGCAATTACCTGCCCTTACTAGCACGGTGGGAAGACCCAAAACGGAAGTGATGCAGGAGCGGATCCGGGATATCAACCCGGAAATTCAGGTGACCTGTAAGACTTTGTTTTATGACATTACTACTGCTGAAGAAGTGTCCTTTGCTGATGTTACTTATGTTGCCGATGCCATTGACACCGTTACATCTAAGATATTACTGATTGAAAAAGCCCGGGAACTTGACATCCCGGTGATTTCCTGTATGGGTGCCGGCAATAAATTAGACCCTACCCGGTTTGAGGTGGCAGAGATAGAAAAAACTTCGGTCTGTCCCCTAGCACGGGTGATGCGAACCGAACTGCGAAAAAGAGGGATTTCCGGGGTCAAAGCGGTTTATTCTAAGGAAGAACCGGTACAAACGGGAATGCAGGAAGAAGGACGCAAAAAAACACCCGGCAGTATCAGTTTTGTGCCCTCGGTGGCAGGCCTGATTCTGGCAGGTGAAATTATCAAAGATATTGCAAAATAAAAGTCCGCCATAGGCGGACTTTTTTTACTCGTTTTCAATAAAAGAACTGGTCACTGGCTTTCCGGCACAGCGGGCAGCCTCCACTTCCAAAATGGTACGAACAGTGTGAGTCCCGCGGTCATCCAGACTGTTATATCGA
The DNA here is from genome assembly GCA_045534975.1 of Ructibacterium sp. Classification (GTDB taxonomy): domain Bacteria; phylum Bacillota; class Clostridia; order Monoglobales; family Monoglobaceae; genus Ructibacterium. Next base: position 1,795 of record JAZSKV010000075.1, read on the forward strand.
TTTAGCACCCTGATGGTATCCTGATTAATCAGGGCAGCATTTTCATAATTAACGATAGAAATATCCAGTGCCCTGCAAATTTTAATGACGGTATCATAGGCAGTGCCGCCAACACCGTTTTTCAAAGCGCTTGCCACGGTGGTATAGGGAATATCTAAAGAAGCGGTGAACTTTCTCACACTTTTATATTGACGTTTAATTTCCTGCTTAATCAATGTTGTTAATTGGTCCATATTTTTTCTCCTTTGTAAGTCACAATATACTGTCGGTATGTGGACATTATAAAGAAATTGGAGAAAAAAGTCAAGGGAAATTTGTCTTTTTATGCCAGTTTTTCCTTGTATTTTCGGCAAAAGATAGAAAGTGGGGAGGATTTACGATAGACCGCAGATAACTGCGGCCTATCCATCCGGATTATTTATAAGATAATACAAATCATGCCGCCGCTGCCCTCATTGATAATTTTTTGCAGAGTTTCCTGCAATTTCATTTGGGCGTCTTCCGGCATCCGATAGAGTTTGTTGTGAAGTCCCTCGTTGACCAGTTCATGAAGAGATTTCCCAAAAATATTGGATTCCCAGATGCGTTTGGTGTCGTTTTCAAACTCGTTTAAGAGATAGTGGACCAATTCTTCGGATTGCCGTTCTGTTCCAACAATGGGGCTGACTTCGGTTTCGATATCAGCCCGTATCATATGAATGGAGGGGGCGCTGGCCTTTAACCGAACCCCAAAGCGGCTGCCCTGTTTAACAATTTCCGGTTCTTCCAGAGTTAGTTCCTCCAAAGAGGGAGTAACAATGCCGTAACCTTTCTGCCAGGCGGCATCTAAGGCAGAGGAAACCTTGTCGTATTCCCGTTTCATGGCGGAGAGTTCTTCCAGCAAAGAAAGCATGGTTTCTTTATCCTCAATGGCAAAACCGGTTCTTTCTTTCACACAGTCAAAGAAAAGTTTTTCCGGCACCTGAACGGTCAAAGCGGCGATGCCCTGCCCGGCATCAATGGAGGCGATTTCTGCTGTATCAATATAATCGCAATCGGTCAGTTGGTGGGGAAAATGCAGGACATCGGCAATTTTTGTAATGGTTTCACCACCGGTAAAGACGGCGTTTTGAATTTCTGCTTTGATGGGATTGTCATCACCCAGGGAAAGAATCCAACCCGGAATCCGGATGCCCACTTCCTTTAAGGGGAACTCGTAGAGAATCTGCTCCATGACACTGCTCAGTTCCTTTTCCGTCATATTCATGCAGTTAAGAGGCAGAACGGTGACGCCGAACTTCTCTCGCAAACTTTGGCTGTATTCCAGAGTCTGGGGTGCTTCCGGGTTCACACAGTTCATCACCACAATAAAGGGTTTGTTGAGTTCTTTCAGTTCCCGGATGACCCTTTCTTCTGCATCCATATAATCCCCTCGGTCAATCTCGGTGATACTTCCGTCTGTGGTGACTACAATGCCTACGGTAGAGTGTTCCGCAATGACTTTCCGGGTGCCGATTTCAGCGGCGTCTGCAAAAGGAATGGGCGTATCCGACCAGGGACTCATGACCATTCTGGGCATTTCGTCTTCCATATCCCCTCTGGCACCCTCTACCATATAGCCCACGCAATCAATCAGCCGAACTTTAAAATTGGTGGTATCGCCGGCAGAAATCTCCACCGCTTCGTTGGGAATAAACTTAGGTTCGGTGGTCATGATGGTTCTGCCGCCGGCACTCTGGGGAAGTTCGTCCAGGGCACGGGAGCGTTTAAAGTCGTTGGTCATCCTTGGAAGAACCACCAGCTCCATAAACTTTTTGATAAATGTGGATTTACCTGTCCGGACCGGACCCACAACGCCGATATAGATATCGCCTTGGGTCCGTGTGGCAATATCCCGATAAATATGATGATACCTATCCATAATTCATCCTCCTTAGAATGCGACTCATTTGATACCATTATATTGTGTGCTTGTTTCCTTTATGCCAGTAGCAAACGAAATTTCTTTTGGATGGATGCATATACTATGAATAAAAGAAAAAAGACGCCCAATGGCGTCTTTGTGTTTTTGTATGGATGCAAGGCTTTGCCTTGCGTATCCCAAAGAGTGTAAAACTATACAGCGCGGTTAACCTTACCGGATCTCAAACATCTGGAGCAGGCATACACTTTCTTCGGGGTACCGTCCACGATGGCTCTCACCCGTCTGATATTAGGCTTCCAAGCCTTGTTTGCACGACGGTGGGAGTGGGAAACTTTGATACCAAAGGTTACGCCTTTCCCGCAAATCTCACACTTTGCCATATAGATACACCTCCTTAAATAGCAAAAAACTTATCTCAACTCGAACATTATAGCAGAAACATTTGAAGAATGCAAGTCTTTTTTTGAAAAAACTTAAAATTTCCCAGACTTTCCCCTAAAAAAGTGGAAATTTCCTTGCAAAAGGGATTGGTTCATAGTATAATAAGGATATAAAATAGGTGAACTGTGCAAAAAACAGGGGAAGAGGTGGATGCTATGGAAAAATTCAGCGTAGAACTGGAAAAAGTTGTCGAGGAGATGAAACTGGATAAACTTTATTATCCGGAGCGGGAAATTATGGTGGAAACGGCGGATTTAAACCGACCGGGTCTGCAAATTGCAGGATTCTTTGACTATTTTGACCCTAAGCGGATTCAGGTCTTTGGTATGGTGGAAAACACCTATCTTGCAACCCTGACCTCAGAGGAACGGTATCATTGTTTGGAAAAACTTTTTGAAAAACAGGTGCCTGCTGTGGTGTTGACCCGAAACGGCAATGCAACCCCCGAGATGATGAAACTGGCACAGGATTATGATACGCCGGTTCTTCGTTCGCCCCATCCAACCTCGTATTTTACCAGCACCTTAAATGCTTATTTGAATGTGGAACTGGCACCCCGGATTACCCGGCACGGTGTTTTGGTGGAAGTCTATGGTCAAGGCGTTTTGATTATGGGGGACAGCGGTGTCGGCAAGAGTGAGGCGGCGGTGGAACTGATTAAACGTGGTCACCGACTGGTGGCTGACGATGCCGTGGAAATCAAGCGTGTTTCTTCCAAATCTCTGGTGGGCTTCTCCCCTGCCATTATCCGCCATTTTATTGAAATCCGCGGTATCGGCATTGTGGATGTTAAAAACATCTTCGGTATGGGTGCTGTCAAAGATTCCGAGAAGATCGACCTGATTATTCACTTAGAAGCCTGGGAACAGGGCAAACAGTATGACAGACTGGGTTTGGTTGACGAATACACCAATATCTTAGGATTGGACATTCCCTCTTTGACCATTCCGGTACGCCCCGGCAGAAACCTTGCGGTTATCTTTGAAGTTGCGGCTATGAACAACCGCCAGAAAAAATTAGGGTATAATGCGGCAGAGGAACTGAACCGCAGAATGTCTGAGTATATGAACGGCGGTTTTAACGGCGATATGTAGGAAAGACAGGAGAGAAAACGGAGGAGCAAAATGAAAATCTTAGTGGATACTCATACCCATACTAGTTGCAGTCATCATGCCTTTGGAACGGTGATGGAGAATCTGGCAGCGGCAAAGAACCGGGGCTTAGAAATGCTTTGTATGACGGACCATGCTCCAGCCATTCCGGACGGTGCTCATATATGGCATTTTTTTACCATGTTTGAACTGCCGGAGGAAATCAATGGCATTCGGCTCTTAAAAGGCGCAGAGGCTAACATTTTAGACGGTGAGGGTCATCTGGATTTGCCCGAGGCATATCAAAAAAAGATGGAGGTTCTCATTGCCTCTATCCATGCACCCTGCTATACACAGAGAACGGCAGAAGAAAATACAAAAACTTGGCTCAATGTAATCCAAAATCCCTATGTGACCATTTTAGGCCATAGCGGACATCCGGATTTTCCCTATATTCATGAACCGGTGGTAGAGGCTGCCAAAGCCGCCGGAAAATGTATCGAGATTAATAATCACTCTTTTATGGTCCGGAAAGGATGTCAGGAGCATTGCAGAAACATTGCTCTTGCCTGCAAGAAAATCGGCGCCAACATTGTGGTGGGTTCTGATGCCCATAACCCCTTTCAGGTAGGCGTCTTTGATGATGCATTAAAACTTCTTAAAGAAATTGATTTTCCGGAAGAACAGATTATGAATTTAAACGCAGTGCGTTTTGAAAATTATATCAGGAGTTTTCGGGAGGGACGTGTATGATCCAAGAGGCAGTCATTCGATTACTTTCCCAGCAGGTGGGTCCGTCCAGAGTTTATCTGGATGAACCCATGAGTAAACACACCACTTTTCGGATTGGGGGACCGGCAGATGTGCTGGTAGAACCATCAGAAGTTTCTCAGGTTGAGGCGGTTTGCCGGACCCTGCGGCAGTTGGAAATCCCTTTCCTGGTTTTGGGAAACGGTTCTAACGTGCTGGTAGGTGATTTGGGTATCCGGGGCGTGGTGGTAAAACTGGGAAATGCTTTTGCCGCTTGCAAGGCAGAAGAAGAAAATCTGCTTCGTGCTCAGGCAGGTATTAAACTTTCCCGGCTGGCAGCCCATGCTTTGGATAATGGTTTGACCGGTCTGGAATTTGCTGCCGGTATCCCAGGGACCCTGGGCGGTGCCATTTATATGAATGCCGGTGCCTATGGCGGAGAAA
>JAZSKV010000114.1:0-10308 GCA_045534975.1 Ructibacterium sp.
CGGTATGCAGGTACAGGCGCTCCTCAAAAAAGCCGCCAACCTGGATATCCGGATGATATGCCCCCTCCATGGTCCGGTTTTAAATATTGACATGAACTATTATCTGAACCTTTACAACATCTGGTCTTCTTACGGGGTAGAGAGCGAGGGGGTTATGATTGCCTATACCTCGGTCTACGGCAACACCAAAAAGGCAGTTGCCACCCTGGCAGAAGAATTGAAGAAATTAGGTTGCCCCAAAGTGGTTGTCAATGACCTTGCCCGGTGCGACATGGCAGAAGCCATTGAAGATGCGTTCCGCTATGGAAAGGTTGTTCTTGCCACCACCACTTATAACAATGACATCTTCCCCTTTATGCGGACCTTTATTCACGGTCTGGTAGAACGAAACTTCCAGAACCGTCAGGTTGGTTTGATTGAAAATGGAACCTGGGCGCCCACCGCTGCCAAAACCATGGGGAAACTCTTAGAGTCCTGTAAGAATTTGACTTTTACCGATACCACGGTACAAATCAAATCTGCCTTAAATGACGATAGCAGGGCACAGATTGCTGCACTGGCTAAGGAATTGTGTAAGGAATAAGGCATAAAAATGGTGAACGAACTTTGTTTCGTTCACCATTTTTTTATGCAAAATCTTCTTGTTCTGACGCTGGGGCCGTCTGATAATTAGGCTCACAGGTCAGGTTCAGTCCCAGGCGCCGGAATACCATTTCATCTACCGGAGAGAGAATCACCGAGGAGTGAACCTCACAACCCCGAAGTTTTCCTAACTGTTCCATGGCAAGTTCCGCCTTGCTGTCCGTGGCTGCACAAATGGAAAGTGCAATTAGAATTTCGTCTGTATGGAGTCTGGGATTGCGATTACCCAGATGGTCTACTTTCAGATGCTGAATCGGCTCAATGACCGTAGGAGAAATCAAATGGATTTCATCGTCCATTTCTGCCAGCATTTTCAAGGCATTCAAAAGCAATGCCGAAGATGCCCCCAAAAGTTCTGACGTCTTGCCAGTTACCAATCTGCCGTCCGGCAGTTGCATTGCCGCCGCAGGGGAACCGGTCAGCGCTTCTTTTTGAAGCGCAGGCGCAATCACCGGTCTATCGTGGGTGGTAACACCGGCTTTCTTCATCAAAAGTTCCAGTTTAGGTACCACCTCTTCATCGGCGGTGCCTTTTCTCTGGTCACAAAGGGCGGTGTAATAACGACGGAGAATTTCCTGCCGGGAGGCGGTAGAAACCACCGCATCATCAACGATACAGTTGCCTGCCATATTCACACCCATATCGGTGGGAGATTTATAGGGACATTCCCCCATGATTTTTTCAAACATGGCAGTAACCACCGGGAAAATTTCCACATCTCGGTTATAGTTGACCGTAGTTTCACCATAGGCTTCTAAATGGAAGGGGTCAATCATGTTTACGTCATTTAGATCGGCAGTAGCCGCCTCATAAGCCAGATTCACCGGATGCTGAAGGGGAATATTCCAGATGGGGAAAGTTTCAAACTTGGCATAGCCAGCCTGGATGCCCCGTTTATGCTCATGATATAACTGGGACATACAGGTAGCCATTTTACCGCTGCCCGGGCCGGGAGCAGTCACTACCACCAATTCTTTGGTGGTTTCGATATATTCATTTTTGCCATAGCCTTCGTCACTAACGATGGCAGCAATATCAGAGGGATAGCCAACAATGGGATAATGGCGGTACACCTTAACCCCCAACGCCTCCAGACGTTTCTGGAATGCCTCGGCGGTAGGTTGTCCCTGAAAACGGGTGAGTACCACGCTGCCCACAAAAAGGCCGATGGTACGGAAGCAATCAATCAGGCGAATCACGTCCATATCATAGGTGATGCCTAAATCGCCACGGACTTTATTCTTCTCAATATCCGCCGCATTGATAACAATGACAATCTCTACCCGTTCCTTTAATTGCAAAAGCATCCGGAGTTTACTATCCGGCTGGAACCCCGGCAATACCCGGGAGGCATGATAATCGTCAAATAACTTGCCGCCAAATTCCAGGTATAATTTGCCACCAAAATGGGAAATTCTCTCCCGGATATGTTCTGACTGCATCTTAAGATACTGATCATTATCAAATCCAATCTTTTGCAACCCTAACCCCTCTTTTCTTTCAAACATTCTTAACTTTTATTATACAAAAAAAAGTTCTGACTTGCAAGGGTGTATCTAAAATTTCTTAGAAATTTTTTATTTTTCGACAGTTTATGAAAAAAAGACTTGCCGAACATAGATTCGGCAAGTCTTTCAAAGACAAGTCTTATTTAATAACTTCGGTTACGACACCGGAACCAACGGTTCTACCACCCTCACGGATAGCGAAACGCAGACCTTCTTCGATAGCGATGGTGGTGGTCAGTTCCACGGACATGGTAACATTATCACCAGGCATACACATCTCAACGCCGTCGGGCAGGTTAACTACACCAGTAACGTCGGTTGTTCTGAAATAGAACTGGGGTCTGTAGTTGGTGAAGAACGGAGTATGACGGCCGCCTTCTTCCTTGGTCAGAACGTAAACTTCGCCCTTGAACTGAGTGTGAGGAGTAATGGTACCCGGCTTAGCCAGAACCTGACCTCTTTCGATCTCGTCACGAGCAACACCACGGAGCAGAGCACCGATGTTGTCACCAGCTTCAGCGTAGTCCAGAAGTTTTCTGAACATTTCGATACCGGTTACAACAACTTTTCTGGTTTCTTCGGACAGACCAACGATTTCAACTTCGTCAGACATGTTCAACTGACCTCTCTCAACTCTACCGGTAGCAACAGTACCACGGCCGGTGATGGAGAATACGTCCTCGACAGGCATCAAGAAGGGCAGGTCGCTCTTTCTCTCAGGAGTCGGGATGTAGCTGTCAACAGCGTCCATCAGTTCGTGGATACAAGCATACTCAGGAGCAGAAGGATCGGTGGAAGCGCTCTCCAGAACCTGGAGACCGGAACCCTTAACGATGGGGGTGTCATCTCCGGGGAACTCGTACTCGGTGAGCAGGTCTCTGATTTCCATCTCAACCAGTTCGAGAAGCTCAGGATCGTCAACCTGATCAACTTTGTTCATAAATACTACGATGTAGGGTACGCCTACCTGACGGGAGAGCAGGATGTGCTCACGGGTCTGGGGCATAGGACCATCAGCAGCAGATACAACCAGGATAGCACCGTCCATCTGAGCAGCACCGGTGATCATGTTCTTAACATAGTCAGCGTGTCCGGGGCAGTCAACGTGTGCATAGTGACGGGTCTCGGTTTCGTACTCAACGTGAGCAGTAGAAATGGTAATACCTCTTTCTCTTTCCTCCGGAGCCTTATCGATCATGTCATATGCTTCATACTGTGCTTTACCTGCCATAGCCAGCACCTTGGTGATTGCTGCGGTCAGGGTAGTCTTACCATGGTCAACGTGGCCGATCGTACCAATGTTAACATGGGGCTTACTTCTTTCGAATTTTTCCTTTGCCATTTTACTTTCCTCCTAATTAAATGGATTTATAGAAATAGTTAATCATTTTACAAAGTATATATCGATATTTTACTATTCTTTTATAAGAATTTCAATAGTTTTTTGTAAAAATTTTAAATTTTCCTATATGGTTTTTTAGATTCTTTTGTTAAAATACTGAAATTTGACAAAATCACAAAAGAAATTAGTCTTCGCTCTTGCTTCTTTCTTTGATGATTTTCTCTGCCAGACTCTTGGGCAGTTCTTCAAAGTGACTGGGCTCCATAGAGTACTGACCACGACCCTGGGTTCTGGACCGGAGTTCGGTTGCATAACCAAACATCTCAGACAGCGGAACCATCGCATTAATTTCCTGTGCGCCGGTTCTTGCTTCCATACCCTGAATCTGACCACGACGGGAGTTTAAGTCACCGATAACGTCACCCATGTAGTCTTCCGGAACGTTAACAACAACCTTCATGATCGGTTCCATGATTACGGGGTTACCCTTCTTGCAACCTTCCTTGAATGCCATAGAGCCGGCAATCTTAAAGGCCATTTCAGAAGAGTCGACTTCGTGGTAAGAACCGTCAACCAAAGTACATTTTACGTCAACAACCGGATAGCCTGCCAGTACACCGGACTCCATAGCGCCCTGGATACCAGCATCAACAGCCGGGATATATTCCTTCGGAATAGCACCGCCGACAATCTTGTTTTCAAAGACATAGCCGGAACCGGGCTCCAAAGGTTCGATATCCATAACAACGTGACCGTACTGACCTTTACCACCAGACTGTCTTGCATACTTGTGGTTTACGTGAGAAGCGGTGCGGATGGTCTCACGGTAGGATACCTGAGGACTACCAACATTAGCTTCTACCTTAAACTCACGGAGCAGACGGTCAACGATAATGTCAAGGTGGAGTTCACCCATGCCGGCAATAATGGTCTGACCGGTTTCATCATCGGTATATGTCCGGAATGTGGGATCCTCTTCTGCCAGTTTTGCCAGTGCAATGCCCATCTTCTCCTGACCTGCTTTGGTCTTAGGTTCGATAGCAACACGGATAACCGGTTCCGGGAATTCCATAGATTCCAGAATAATCGGTGCTTTCTCATCACAGAGAGTATCACCGGTGGTGGTGTTTTTCAGACCAACTGCGGCTGCAATATCACCGGAGTATACCATGTCGATATCTTCACGGTTGTTTGCGTGCATCTGCAGAATACGGCCGATTCTCTCTTTATTATCTTTGGTAGAGTTATAAACGTGAGAACCGCTTGCCAGGGTACCGGAATATACACGGAAGAAACACAACTTACCAACAAAGGGGTCAGTCATGATCTTAAATGCCAGTGCTGCGAAAGGCGCATCATCAGAAGCCTCACGCACATCCTCTTCCTCGGTTCTGGGGATAACACCCTTGATAGCCGGGATATCCAGCGGAGACGGCATAAAGTCAATCACCGCGTCCAGCATATTTTGTACGCCCTTATTCTTATAGGAAGAACCGCAAAGTACCGGAACCATCTCGTTGGCAATGGTAGCCTTACGGATAGCCTTTTTGATATCAGCAACGGAGAGGTCGCCCTCTTCAAAGAATTTTTCCATCAGTTCTTCGTCTGTTTCAGCAACAGCCTCTAAGAGAGCCTGACGGTATTCTTCTGCCTTATCTTTCATATCTGCGGGAATCTCTTCCTCACGTTCATCATTACCCAGATCGTCATAGTAAACGAACGCTTTCATTTCAATCAGGTCGATCAGACCTTTGAACTCGTCCTCAGCACCGATAGGCAACTGAATCGGAACCGCGTTACATTTGAGACGCTCTTTCATCATATTTACTACATTGTAGAAATCAGCACCCATGATATCCATTTTGTTCACGTATACCATTCTGGGTACATGATACTTATCAGCCTGACGCCAAACGGTCTCAGACTGAGGCTCAACGCCGCCCTTTGCACAGAGAACGGTAACACTACCATCAAGAACACGCAGAGAACGCTCAACTTCAACAGTAAAGTCAACGTGACCAGGTGTGTCGATGATGTTTACACGGTGGTTCTTCCACTGTGCGGTAGTAGCAGCAGAGGTAATGGTAATACCACGTTCTGCTTCCTGCTCCATCCAGTCCATCTGGGATGCACCCTCGTGGGTTTCGCCGATCTTGTGGATACGGCCAGTATAGAACAGAATACGCTCGGTAGTAGTAGTCTTACCGGCATCAATATGAGCCATGATGCCTATATTTCTGGTTTTCTCTAACGAAAACGCTCTACCCATAGTTTTCTCCTTTCGGAACAAATGTTCCATTGTTCTTTCACCAATACTATTTTTACGAAGAAAATTTTAGGGGCATTGTTCGTGCAGGCAGACGCGCTATATCGAGATATGCGCGTTTGCCGAACGGACAAAGCGACAAAATTTTCAAAGTGAAAACTACTTACAAAGAAAATTTGAGATAGTTTGTTCGTGCAGGCGCACGGGCTATATCGAGATATGCTCGTGCGACGAACGGACAAAATAGCCAAATTTTCAAAGTAAAGATTACCAGCGGTAGTGTGCGAATGCTTTATTCGCTTCTGCCATCTTGTGGGTGTCTTCCTTCTTCTTGAAGGCGCCACCGGTGCTGTTGATGGCATCCATCAGTTCGTTAGCCAGTCTTTCTGCCATAGTTCTCTCGGACCGCTTTCTTGCGAACATCGTGATCCATCTTAAACCTAACGTTTCACGACGCTCCGCTCTAACTTCGATCGGAACCTGGTAGTTAGCACCGCCGACACGACGAGCCTTTACCTCCAGGACAGGCATAACCTGATTCATTGCTTCCTCAAAGACCTCTACCGGATCCTTACCGGTTTTTTCCTTTATGATATCAAATGCATCATAAACGATACTTTGAGCAACACCTTTTTTACCGTCTAACATGATGTTGTTGATGAGCCGTGTAACAGTCTTGCTGTTGTACATCGGATCCGGCAACACATCACGACGGGCAATATGACCTCTTCTTGGCACTTCTCTTCCCCTCCTTCTTCAGGTTTATTCACCATTAAGGTACTCAACGGGTGTTATCCCGCTGCTGTGCATATAGGTCACGAATATTATTATGAACATATATGCACCACATTTTACTGTGTCAGTTGGCTGGCGTCTTATTTAGGACGCTTTGCGCCATACTTGGATCTGCTCTGCATCCGCTTGTCCACGCCGGAAGTATCCAGGGTACCACGGATAATGTGATAACGAACACCAGGCAAGTCCTTAACACGGCCACCACGGATCATAACAACACTATGCTCCTGCAAGTTGTGACCGATACCGGGAATGTAAGCAGAAACCTCGATTCCGTTTGTCAGCTTAACTCTGGCAACCTTACGCAGTGCAGAGTTCGGCTTTTTCGGAGTCATGGTTCTTACAGAAGTACAAACACCTCTCTTTTGAGGAGACGCCTGATCGGTGGGCTTTTTCTTGATGGTATTCATACCACTCAAGAGAGCCGGTGCCGTAGACTTCTTTTCCACAGTTGCTCTTCCTTTTCTGACCAATTGGTTAAATGTTGGCAATATGTTCACCTCCATACATATAAAATATATAAAAACGCCAAAGGCATCTTTATCGAACAGAATCCTGTGCCACAAGGACCGCACAGGCAACCGGAACCTCCACCCGGCAGGCTTTTGCCAGCATCTTTCTTGACGCAACGGTTTCTACCGGAATTCCGTATTCTCCACAAAGGGCTAAGAAAGGTTCTGCCAGGTAGGAATCGGTATCCTCTGCCAGAAATGCGGCTGTTGCCAATCCACGTTTTATGGCTTTTTCAGATTGTTTGAGGCCCACCACATGGGGGGTATTCCGCAACCGTTCCATCAGGCTTTCTCCTTTATCGCACACTGCGAACCGTATTATTTTACCTTAAATTTTCCCTTTTGTCAAGGGTTTTTCTCTTTTTTTCATTCTCGAAGAGGTTGTCGCATTAGACAATCTTTGCTTGTTTTTCCCAAGGGGGGGTTGGTTATATTCCACATTTATCACAAGTTTTTACGGAATTTCTAATACAGGGGTTACCGCTTGTAAATTTGTCCCCTGATGATTTAAAAAGATTTTCAAGGCCTGTCCGGGTAAAACCCTCAGAGCTTCCGGCAAGGCAATGGTTTCCTGCATTTGTCCTGGCAGAACCGTCACGGTTGTTTTCTGCATTCCCGTCAACATGCCCCGCTCATAAACACCGCAAAGCAGGACAAAGTTCTGCTCCTTTTCAGAAGAGGCGCCCAGATTACGAATGGTGACAGAAGTGAGATCCATTTCTTCTGTCAGGGTAATGCCGGATACCGACTGCCCATTGATTTCACTGACGCGCCAATCCGGGCAGGCAAGGGGTTCCGCCACCAGCATCAACACTACGGTTTCTCCCGGTGCAACCTGGAACGATTCCCCGTTTTCTATGATGGTTCCCTCCGGCAGAACGCTGGTATCTGCCATTTCGCCATCCCTGATGAAACTATAATAACCGCCCTCTGTCAACTCCCGGTACAAGCCGGAAAGACCTTCTTCCTGCCAAGGCAGACTTTGGGATTCCTCACTTTGGTTCCGAAAGATACGATATACACCATAGTCTATGGCTTGAACTTTTCCTTCGGCATAGTCGGCAACTACGGTCCGACTATAAGCACTATAATAAGGTGTTTCCTGATAGATATCCGTTTCCCGCTCCTGACCGGAAAGGGAAAGTATCAGTCGAGAATCCTCGCTTTTTATCAGAATCATGTTTTCTTCTTCATCTTCTACCACAGTCCTTTCTGCTACCGTCAGATTCTGGTTGAACCGTGTCTTGATTCTCTGGAAGAACTGATAAAGCGCAGTATCGGCAAAGGAAAGTTTCTTCACCAACACCTCTCCCTCGTCTACAAACGTCGCGGGATCAAAATAAGGAGTCTGGGTGATATATGCTCCGTAGATTTCCGGAATCTCTTGGTTTTCTGTTAAGGCTTCCGGTTGCAACGCCGTCATTTGCAAACTCACATAGGAACGATCCCGGGTATAGGTCATAGGCAAGGGATAGGTCAGGTAGAGGAATCCATCCTCTGCCGCCGCCGTCAGTTCCGGTCGCGTGATGGAAACCGCATTCAGTTCCCGGTTTTGCAAACTGCGAATCTGTACCCCATCAAAACTGTCCCCTGCCCAGATTTTTAAGGTCAGGTAATTTTGTTCCTCTGGGCTAACTGCCAGTTGTAAAGCCATAACACCTTTTTCGGGCAAGGACCGGTAGGGAAGATTTTTGCCGGCAACAAAGCGATCTCTCATGGCGGTACCGCTGCTTTCAAACTGCTGTTTTTTCTCACTTTCCGTATCACCAATGGCAACCATACTGCCAAAGGAACTATCGCCATGCGCCGGCATCTCTGCCGGCAATATGGTCATATCATAACTTCGGCTACGGCTGTAATCGCCTGCTGTTACGGTAGCCGTTGCAGACACGCTTCGGCTTTCCTCAAACCAGCGAGGTTGACGAACTTTACCATTTGCCGCAACCACCTCCCGGGCTGACAATCCGGTCAGGTTATCCAAGGCTTTCCATCGAATATTTGCCGTTTTCCCGTTTTCTGCCTTATATTCTTTGGGAAGATTCCGGGTAATCTCTTTGGCAGACGGATTCTCCCCCAACGTGTGGGTCACCGCCTCCATCACGGTCCGGATATCCTCGTCATCAGAAACCCGAACTTTTAAATCGAGGTTTTCTGCAAAAACCATCCCACCGCTTCCCTGCAAAAGCAGATTGACTTCGGTTTTGTCTTCTTGCCATGCTTTCTGGAAAGCATATGCCAAATCGATCTCTCCCAATTCCAGTGCCTTGCCGCTATAAATCAGTTCTGCATCAACGGGAAGACCGGTTTTTCTGCGCTGACTGATATTGTCAGCATTCATCTCTTTGAATTGGTAGATTTTCAGTTCCGCATCGGCATCTGCCCTAAGCAACTCCAGTTGCAGACCTGCTTGATAGATAGCGCCCTTGATATTTTCCGGATGCATCCCAAACTGCAAATATACATGGCTGCCATTGCCTACTACTACTTCTCCGGCATTGGCTTTCCCCGCCTGACCGGTAGCAATCAAATTCTTCTGCCAAACCTTGGTGATGTCCTGGCTGTCCGGATCCTGGGCGTTTCCAGTCACCACTTTTAAGCAGGGTCGGAACGCCGGGTCCTCGTGATTTTTCCCGGCACAGACCGCCGTAACACCGTCTGTTATACCATCGATATGAAGAGATACCGTTTCTCTGCCGGACTCGATCCATTGTTTCAAATAAGTCGTCAGGTCTACCTCCGCCACCAGGGGTGCCCCGTCTTCTTTGGGGGATACCAAAATTTCTCCAACCGGAACCTCACCCACCGGAATCAGACTCTTCTCCCAATCCCCCTCCTGCACCAGAGAAATGCGTAAAGGTGCAACCTGTTTCGCCGGAGTTCTAAGCAGAACCAGCCGCAAGGTCGCCCCATGAACTTCCTCCACTTTCTTGTCCAGGAGATTCCGGATATCGAAACGCATATAGGCATCATAAGTACCGCCGGCCAACCATGTGCCGTCGTTATTTTTTAGAACACTATTCTCTTTTTCGGTCCGGTCAGCACCCAGATACATTTCTTCTTGAGGAAGAATCCGCAAAAATTCTCCCTCCGCTCGAACCGTAGTCGGGCTGACCATCAGTCCCACAGGCACAATACCCAGAATCATCACCGCTGCACTGAACATAACTGCGATTTTCTTGACGGCCGTCATCAACTGTTCTTTCATCTTCATCAACTCTTAAATCCATCCCCACAGGACAAAAT
>JAZSKV010000073.1:0-36279 GCA_045534975.1 Ructibacterium sp.
AAAAGAAAGCCGATGTCATGGAGAAAGAACGGCAGAACTTTATCTACGGCACCGTAGAAGACGGACAGGTGGTAGACGGCGCTATCAAGCGTGGCGTGGATGAAAAAACAGCGGCATCCATCTTTGATGAGATGATGGATTTTGCGTCCTATGCCTTTAATAAATCCCATGCGGCGGCCTATGCAGTGGTGGCATACCAGACCGCCTGGCTGAAATGTCACTATCCGGTGGCGTTCTTTGCGGCACTTTTGACTTCCTTTTTAGAACATGCCGATAAGGTCAGCAAATATATCGGCGTGATTCGTGGTCAGGGTATCACGGTTTTGCCCCCGGATATCAACCAAAGCGGCAGACAGTTTCTGGTGGAAGACGGGAAAATCCGGTTTGGTATGGCTGCCATTAAGAATGTGGGAGGTGCCGTGGTGGATGAGATTGTGGCAGAACGGGAAAAGGGCGGATTGTTCACCGGTTTCCGTGATTTTTGCCAGAGAATGGCTGGCAGAAAGATCAATAAACGTGTGGTAGAAAACCTGATTCGTAGCGGTGCCTTTGACAGCATGGGGCTGAAACGCTCCGTCTTGATGAGCGTCTATGAAAAAGTTCTGGACGATGCCGTCAATCAGCAAAAGATGATTATGCCAGGCCAGATGGATATGTTCTCTATGATGAATGAGGAAGCCGTTACGGCAGACGATTTCCCCGATTGCCCGGAATTTGAAGAGCGGGATATCCTGTCCATGGAGCGGGAATGTGTGGGGATGTATATCTCCGGCCATCCCTTAGACCGCTATCGGGCAAAGATTGAACGGGTGATTTCTGTCCGGATTCAAGATATCAAAGAGGATGAGGACCATCAGTTTAATATCGGCAGCAAGGTACGCCTTGCAGGTATCGTGACCCGGGTTCGGAATCAAGTAACCAAAAAGGGCGAACTCATGCGATATATAGAACTGGAGGACTTAACCGGCAGTATAGAGGTTCTGGTCTTCCCCAGTCTGCTCCGTCAGTTTGAACCTTTGCTCCAAACCGACCAGATTGTGGTATTAGACGGTAACCTGGATATGGCAGAAGATGCACCGCCTAAACTTCGCTTGGAATCGGCACGGCTTTTGCAAAATGAAGAGGGAACAGAACCTGTCAAGCAGCGGTTATACCTGCGTTTAGAGAGTCGGGATGCCAGTAAAGAGGCGGCGCTGAAAGCCCTTTTGCGAAAATGCCGGGGCAAAGTGCCGGTGCTTTTGCACTATGCAGATAACAAAGAAACCTTAGCCGCACCAGAGAGCCTTTGGGTTGCGGCAACAGAGGAAAATATCAAGGCATTAAAAGAACTTCTCGGCGATGAGAATGTAAAACTGGTGGCAAAACCATGACGAGAGAGAAAATCACCTATGAGGGTTTACAAAAGTACGGACTTGTTTTGGAGAATATCCGGATTTATGATACCATTGATTCCACCAATGCCGAGGCAAAACGCCAGACGCTCTCCGGGGCTGCCCATGGCACGGTGATTCTGGCAAATAGCCAGACCGAGGGCAGAGGAAGACTGGGTAGGAGTTTCTATTCCCCGGCAGACAGCGGTATTTATGTTAGTTTTTTGTTGCGACCAACTCTCCCTATGGAGGATATGGTAAAAATCACCACGGCGGCATCGGTGGCGGTAGGACAGGCGATTTTCGCCGTAACGGGCCGATACCCCGATATCAAATGGGTCAACGACTTGTATCTGGAGGGGAAAAAGGTCTGCGGAATCTTAGCAGAAACGGTATACCCGCCGGATGCAAAGCCGGTGGTCATTCTGGGCGTCGGAATCAATTGTAATGCGATTTTTCCGGAGGAACTTCAAGATATTGCGGGGAATATTCCCATGGAAGAAATTCCTGATGGAAAGAATCGGTTGGCGGCAGAACTGATTAGCCGGATACGACCTTTAGAAGAAATGATTTTGACCGATGATTTTTGGGAAGAATACCGGGCACATTCTATGGTGCTTGGCAAAACCATCACCATTGTGGGAGAAGAAGACAGCCGTTATCTGGTAAAAGAGATTGGGAAAAACGGGGAACTGCAACTGATAGATGCATCCGGCAACCTCCGCCAACTCACCACCGGCGAAATCAGCATCCGTTTGACCCGGGACGAAAGCAACCCCATGAATTCCCCCAGATAAGGGAAACCAAATCATTCAGGGGTTATAAATCAAAGATGGTATCGAAGTTTAGCGAAAGGGGTGAGGAGAAGTGGAAACATTCGATGTTTTCGTGGAACAATTCACTCATATAGCCAATGTTTCTCATTGGATACTAAGATTTTTGGCAGTGATTGGAGTAATTGTTTTTGGCATCATCAAGTGTATACAGAGCTTAAGAAAAGATTATTTTAATGGGAAAAAGAGATGTATTATCGTATCGATAGTTTCGATAGTAATTGGTGGCGTTTCTTGGTTCTTTAACATGGGATGGATTCGATTTTATATGACACTCTTATTAGCCCCTGTGATACATAGTGTGATATTCTTTTATATGAATTTATCTGCTGCAAAATATTTTAACAAATCAAAGAAAATTAAGAGACTAAATTTATTTTTCATAGTAACCTTTTTGATTTCTCATATCCTTGCACCTGATTCACCTATCGGAAATGATGGAGGGTTGGTTTCCCTTTTTGGACTGATAAATAATGCTGCGTTTAACGGTTTCGCAATATTTATTTCAATGGCGGCATTTATTGGACACATTGTTATGTTGGTGATGCAGATTGTAGAAATTAATAAAAGTAAGGAGAATGTTCCAGAAAACCATTAGTTTTTTTGGTCTTGCCTTGACACGAGTTATTGCGATTGAGCATCAACCGAAGCGAAAAAATATTGATTTTTGGAAATAAAAGTAATTAGAAAACAAAGTTTTATATAGAAAAAACTGTTTTAATTGGAGGTAGATATTATTGAAATACTCAGAAATTACACCCTATGTAAAAGAGCTTGCCGCTCTGTCATGCATAAATAACAATATAAAGCAGGAAATGTATCTGGAGCATAATGTTAAAAGAGGTTTGCGAGACCTTGATGGTAACGGTGTGGTAACAGGCCTTACAGAAATATCTCATATCAAGGCAAAGGAAAAAGGTACAAATGGTGAAACTGTTCCTTGTGAAGGCGAACTGTACTTCCGTGGATATAATGTCAAGGACTTGGTAAATGGTTTTCATAAATTCGGCAGATTTGGTTTCGAAGAAGCAGTATATCTTCTTTTATTCTCCGAATTACCGACAGCAGAAGAACTTGAGAAATTCAAGATGGCTCTTGCCAATTACAGAAGCCTTCCACCGTCATTCGTGCGCGATATGATTTTAAAGGCTCCAAGCAAGGACATGATGAATATTCTTTCAAGAAGTGTACTTGCCTTGTATTCATACGATGAAAACCCTGATGATACATCAGTTGAAAATGTGTTAAGACAAAGCATGCAGCTTATATCAATGTTTCCGCTTTTGGCAGTTTATGGTTATCACGGTTACAGGCATTATCACTTAAATAAAAGTCTGTATATCCGTAATCCAAAGCCTGAGCTTTCAACCGCTGAAAACACATTACATATTCTTCGCAAAGACGGAAGCTTTACTCCTCTTGAGGCAGAAGTGCTTGACTTGGCTTTTGTTCTCCATGCAGAGCACGGTGGCGGTAATAACTCAAGCTTTACAACGCATGTTGTTACCTCATCGGGAACCGATACCTATTCTGCAATAGCAGCCGCTCTTGGTTCGCTCAAAGGTCCCAGACACGGCGGTGCAAATATCAAGGTTGTTCAGATGTTTGATGATATGAAAAATTCAATAAATACCAAAGATGAAAAAGAAATTGAAACCTATCTTATGAAACTTCTAAACAAAGAAGCTTTTGATAATGCAGGATTGATTTATGGTATGGGACACGCAGTATATTCAAAGTCTGATCCAAGAGCAGATATCCTGAAGGTTTGCGCAAAGGACTTATCGAAAGAAAAAGGCTACGAGGAAGATTTTGCCCTGTATGAAACAGTTGCAAGGCTTGCTCCTCAGATTATCGGTGATAAGAGAAAGATATATAAAGGTGTAAGTGCAAATGTGGATTTCTACTCAGGCTTGATCTATAAGATGCTTGAACTTCCGTATGAACTTTACACCCCGATATTTGCTATATCAAGAATTGCAGGCTGGAGTGCACACAGGATCGAAGAAATTCAAAACAACGGCAAGATTATCCGTCCTGCATACATCAATGTAAAAGACCCCAGAGAATATGTGGATATTGAAAAAAGATAATATACAAAATAATCAATGATAAAATAATATAAATCGGATTTTTGTCTTAACTTGACACGAATTTTCCTTAAAATTGGCTGCATCTAAACCTTATATTTCGCAATATAAATATGTCGAATATTGTCGAAAAAAGAAAGACTCCCTTGCCTAAAGGGAGGGGGACCGCCGAAGGTGGTGGAGAAAAGCGCCCCTTGTCTAAAGGGGAGAGGGCCACGAAGTGGCGAGGGGATTTAATATGAATAGAAAACATAATACCAATTTGACAACTAACGCAAGAACTCTGCGTAAGAATATGACAAAAGAAGAACGACATCTTTGGTATGATTTTTTGAAAAGTTATCCCGTTAGATTTTTAAGACAAAAAGTAATTGATAATTATATTGTTGATTTTTACTGTCATAGTGCAAGGTTAATCATTGAACTTGATGGTTCGCAACATTATGAAGAAAAAGGATTATTAAAAGATAAAATCAGGACAGAAAAAATCGAGCAAAGAAATTTGACGGTTATTAGAATACCTAATAACGAAGTTAATAAAAATTTTGAGGGAGTTTGTCAATATATTGATATTATTGTAAAAGAATCCCTCCGTCAGTCTTCGACTGACACCTCCCTTTAGACAAGGGAGGCTTTGAAAGAAAGTGCGTGCTTATATGAAAAGAATTGAAAAAGCTAATTGGATAACACATATCATTATGTGCATTTTAAACCTTGGCTCAATTTTCTACGCTTTGATGGTTAGTAGTATAGGAACACCATTATATAGTTTTTTCAGACGATTAAGTTTGACTTTTGGTTGGTCGTTACTTCTTATGAGAATCGTATATTTACAATACATTATTTTTGGTTTAATAGCTATATTCACGATAATTAAGTATATAATCTCTATTAAAAATAAAGAGATTATAAAAAGAAATATCTGGATTGATGTTGTGTTATGGATAATAACCATATTTGAATTGATTTATCTTGAAAGTGCCTTTGGAGCAATTATTTCATTTTAGGTTCTAACTTGATACGAACATATAAAGATTTCATCAAATAGATGAAATTAATGAATAATGAAGTCACTACGCTGATGAATATTGAATAATGAAAAATTAATGAAGAAAATCGCGTAGGCGATTTTCAACCACAATTATTCATCATTCATTATTAATTATTCTTTTTGCAGGTGGCATCTAGATTATACAGTCTTTATTTGTGGCGACTATGTGGCGCTAATAGATTTGTTCAATGTTTATATCTTATTGAATTTGAGAATAATATTGTCATGTATAACAACAAGACCGACATCAAAGTTTTTGAGGCTCCAGTCGGAGTTTTGACGAATAACCCGACCTTTGATGTGCAGATGTTCAATCTCACAAACTATATGTCAACCACGGTTGAGGAAATAAAGAATGTCTTTTTGGATAAGATTGATTTGAAACCCTATTCAAGGGGGATGGGAGGAATTGGACTTCCTGGCGATTTGTCGTCGGCATCAAGATTTGCAAAGACAAGTTTTTAAAAACTCAACGCTGTTTTTGGAAAAACTGATCAGGAGATAATAAATCAAATTTTTCATATTCTTTATTCGGTATATCAGATAAGGGGAGCTGTAAAGGTGGGAAATGAGTATGAGATTACCCATTACACATCCTGCTGTAATACCGATAAGGGGATATATTATTATACCACATATGACAACTCCCAAATTAATGCTGTATCGCTTTTTGCAGAAAATTTAGAAAGTGATAAACTGATATGCCATGAACTGATTTTAGAACAAAAAATCTTTTTTCAAAATGCACGCGATGAGTATTAAAATTGGAGGATAAAAAGAAATAAATCTTTTTCTATACATTCTATCCATTACACCTTGTAGAATTGGAAGTAA
Source organism: Ructibacterium sp. (assembly GCA_045534975.1). Taxonomy (GTDB): domain Bacteria; phylum Bacillota; class Clostridia; order Monoglobales; family Monoglobaceae; genus Ructibacterium. Next base: position 6,179 of record JAZSKV010000073.1, read on the forward strand.
TTTGCATCATTATTTGTTCTTGACATGTGCAAAAAAATGTGATATAACAAACTTGCAATTAATTTCATGGAGCGATAGCGAGAATCTGTGACAACAAAGTTATCAACATTTTAAAAGAATATGGAGGAACGAATGATGAATAGACTGTATTTAGGTGTTGCTAGAGAGGATATCACACCAAAGCTGGGAGGCATCCTTTTTGGCTATGATTTGGACACATTCTCAAAGTCAATCAATGACAATCTTACTGTTACGGCTTTTGCGTTTCGTTGTGGCGAAACCAAGGCAATTATGATCAATGCAACTATATGTCTTGTGTGCGTAGCTTTCTGTGAAGAGATAAGAAGGGAAATTTCAAAGACACTAGGTGTTCCCTATGAAAATATTTTGATTTCATCAACCCATACGCATACGGGTCCATCCCTTGCCGACAGTAAAGACGGATGGTATTCTGATGTTGAATATTACAAAACAATCTTTTATCCAAAGACGGTATCTGCCGCATTAAAAGCTATGGAAAACATGCAACCTGTTATGCTTGGATGGGCAGCGGGGAATAGTAATGTGGGGATTAACAGACGGCAGTTGACCCTTGAGAACGAGGTTGATTTGGGTCAGAATCCTTGGGCACCCTATAATCCAGAGATGAATGTATTGTCGTTTAAAGGCGAAAACGGCAACATTGTTGCCAATATGATTACATATAGCGCACATGCTACGGCGGCAGGGCGTGATACTGCAGTCAGCAGGGATTGGCCGGGCGTTATGACAGATGCTCTGGAAAAGGAAAGCGGTGGATTGACAGCCTTTTTCAACGGAACGATGGGAGATACAGGTCCTCGCTTGTCTAATGGTGGAACAACCGGTGAAGGCTTATATCACGTGCAGGAACTTGGTAATATTGCTGCACAAGATGCCCTTAGAATTTATAGTACTATTTCGGAATATAAGGATGTAAGTATGTCCGCTGCTACTAAAAATTTACATTTGCCAATCAAACCCAGACTGACATATGAAGAAACGGTAGAATATTTAAACAACGCAGACGAAAACCCATCTCATTTAGACGGATATATTCAAATGTTTTATAAAAAAGTAAAGGAATCCTATGAAAATGGGTATGTGGAGAGGACATACAAAGAAATTCCGCAAACCATCATAAGAATAGGTGGACTGGCTTTTGTGCCATTTCCTTTTGAAATGTTTACGGAAATAGGATTTAGAATTGATACAGCGGTGGAAGACCTGAAGGTTGTGATTTTGTCCTATACAAACGGACAGCTTCTTTACATGCCCACACAAGACCAATTGTGTCGAGGCGGACACGAAGTTAATATGTTTAAGTATAGTAATGTGCAACAATATGCTGATAATACGGACTATCACCTTGTTACGCAAACCCTAAAAAACATAGAGGGGCTTATGCGTTGATGGGGATTGAGCCCAAAGCGGACGAGATGATGTTTTTATAGAATTGCATCATTGGCATCGGGCGGGTTAGATACATTGCCACATAACGGTGCAGTCTTAACCTTATTGGCTGTATCTAATTGTAAACATAAAGAGTCGTATATTGATATTTGTGTTACATCTTGCATTATTCCAGTTATTGTGTCGTTGTTATTATCTTTTGCGTGGGGATTGTTTATTTAATTATAACTAGTGCATATTTTTTTGTGCTGGCTTGACACGACTAATAAAGAGACAAACATCTTTTATAACATTGTTATAGTAATGTCATAAAAGTTGTTTGTCTCTTTTTATATGCAAAATTAACATAAAAGAAGGTTTCGAATTAGTAGAATTGATAAATCAAAATTAAGGTGTTGAAGAGAATTTAATGAATAAAACATCACTATGATAATGTTTCAAAATTTAACTATAGGAATTGTAAGCACGTTTTGAGTGAAATCAAGATGTGCTTTTTAATTTAGAATGGAGGTAAAATATGAAAGTTAATTATAAAATCAATTTAGAAAACAAAGGAGAGGATAAAATGATGAAATTGGATTTATATCAATCAAGATTATTTGGTAGAATTTGCTACGGATTTGGGAGAGATGAAGAAGGTAAATCAAGAATACAATGAAGGTTAATGATTTCTATGTTGATGAAGCAATTAAACTAATTACAGAATCAGGCAAGATTGCAGCAGATAGAGATTTTATAAGCTTATACACTACTAATGATGAAATGACAAACAAACTTTTATCTCTCGGCGTCGTTGATTTCAACAAGCCGACAGATGTATTCTATCTCTATGCTGATAAGGATCGGATGGTTGCTAACATTAAAGCATTAGCAGGAGAAGATGCAGAAAACATAGACTTTGAAAAGATGGAAAAACTCAACAAGAGATATAATTTCTCAACACTTGCAAGTTTGATAAATGCTTCTTACGGTGCAGAAAATCTTGCGGCGCTTACTATCCTTACTAATAGCAGAGGATATATTATACCGAAAGATTTCAAAGATGATTTTGCATTGTTCGAGCAGTACGAAGGTGATTATTCAGCGATTGTTTCATTCTCTAAATACGGTGATGGAGTTATTAGTGCAAATATGGCTTTCGTGAAAAACGGAGATAAAGACAATGTGTTCAGGCGTTTGTATGAAATCACTTCCGCAGTTGGTGAAGATGCTCTTACGATTGCGAAAATAAAATAGTAAGTCGTGAAACAGATAACCTCACAACCAAGTGTCAAAAGTAATCGGAGCAGAAGTTTTCTGCTTCGATTACTTTTAATCAAAATTCTTTGATAAGGTTGTCAATTGGCCTAATGTATGATATAATAATTTAAAATGGTGAATCTTTGTAATGTATAAGGAAAGTGTGTTCTTGTTCCTAACTTAACATGAAATTTTTTCCAATACATGTTGCATCTAAACCTTATGCCTCGCAATCTTTAAAAAAGGTTTGCTTATGTGTTGCAATTACTGAAAAAGATTGGCATCCAGATTATACAGTCTTTATATAAATAACGTAGTATAAAGATGGGTAAACTGAGTAAGAAACTATAAAAAGGAGCGGTGAAAATGAGAAGAAAATGGATGGATGATGATGGGATATGCTGCTTTGAAAGGAAAGAAGACAACCGATTCTGGAAGATGCTCAGCCTATTTTGGTTTTTGTTGGCAGGTTCCTTTGCCTTGCTCAGTTTTTGTTTAAAGCGGAAGAATGACAAATACCGTGATGCTTTAATTGATATGAGCGAACATCTGCCTATGGATGATATAGAGGCAGCAGAATACCGGAAGAAGAACTGGCAGAGTGCCCATGCTCCTGCCAATCGTAAAACAGTAGAGGAACGTCTGGAAGATCAGCGGATTCAAGAATCCTGATAGGATTTTGAAAGGGGAGAAAAACCATGCAAGGAAAAACAAAAGTAGTTTCGGTCTGTAAAAATTGCGGTGCAGTGGGACAAGCAGTTGCCAAACACTGTGTCTTCTGCGGCGCCGGGATTGCATCGGATATGCTTTTAAAAACCAGAAAACCGATGGGAAAAACCATAAGCCGTGCCGTTCAGACAACAGGCGGCGTGCCGGAAAAGAAGAAACTTTCCTTATCCGGTATGTTATCCCTGATTTTTGGTGTTTTGGCAGTATTCGCCTTTGTGACAAGGATATTGAGCGGTGGAGTTTTTGCCGGTATTGTGGGATTAGTTCTGGGCGTAGCAAGTCTGACAAAGAGAGCCAACAAAGCCATTCCTGCCGCCATAGGGTTGGGACTTAGCATTTATGTGTTGTTTGTCAACTTAGTGTGGTTTTTTCATCCGTTGTTTTATCTGTTTTAAGATTGATTTTAAGAAGAAAATATCCTTGATATTTTCTTCTTTTTATGTTATACTACTCTTATCATGTTAAATCGGGGCGGTAGCGGTGCCTTGTAACCCTCAATCCGCTATAGAGGGGATGAAAACTTGTCATGAGGGATAACCCTGTCCGGTCTGCCCTGTTCAAGTGGTGTTGACGGTCTGGTCTTGCGCAATTGGAACCTGTGAACCTCGTCAGGGCGGGAACGCAGCAGCGATAAGCAGTCATTTCGATGTGCCGCAAGGCAGCCAGACCTGAGCTTACTGTTCAGGTAACGCAGGTATGGTTATTTCAAAGGCAAGCACATGATTTTTTATTGATTATATTTTTGTAGTTTCAGATACATTAACGGGGGTGTAACCATGGCAGAATCCTATCAGGCTCTTTATCGAAAATGGCGGCCCATGACCTTTGGGGATGTGGTAGGGCAGGAACATGTTTCCGAAACCTTGAAAACCGGAATTGCCACCGGTCGGATTGCCCATGCCTATTTATTCTGCGGCACACGGGGAACCGGTAAAACTTCTACCGCAAAGATTTTTTCCCGGGCGGTAAACTGTGAAAACCCCCAGAACGGCGAACCTTGTAACGAATGTTCGATCTGCCGTGGGATTTTAGACGGCAGTATTTTGGATGTCTATGAGATGGACGCTGCCAGCAACCGCGGCGTAGAGAATATCCGGGAAATCCGGGATGAGGTCATGTATACACCGGCAGGTTGTACCTATAAGATTTATATCATTGACGAGGTACATATGCTGACCACAGAGGCATTCAATGCTTTGCTTAAAACCCTGGAAGAACCCCCTGCCCACGCTTTGTTTATCCTGGCAACCACAGAACCCCACAAGATTCCAGCAACGGTTCTTTCCCGGTGTCAACGCTTTGATTTTCGGCGGATTGGCGTTTCGGATATTGCCGGACGGCTCCGTAAAATTGTAGAGGCAGAGGGAATTGGTGCTACAGAAGACGCTCTGGAAATGGTAGCAGAGTTGGGTGACGGTTCTATGCGTGATGCCTTGAGCATCTTAGACCAATGTGCTGCCTTTGGATTCCAGGAACTGACCGCAGACCAAGTAGCAGAAATTGTTGGCGTAGCAGACCCCAAGGTCCTCTTTGAAGTTGCCGATGCTGTGGCAGAGGGGGATACCCAAAGGGCGCTCCTTACCGCGGACGGCTGTCTTCGTCAAGGGAAAGAAGTTCAGAATTTCCTGGAAGAATTGACGGTGCATTTCAGGAATTTATTGATTTGCAAATCCAGCCAGACTCCTGCTGAAATTCTGGAAAAGACCGAAGATGCTACTGCCCGGTATCAAGCCCAGGCTGAGGGATTTTCTGTGGAGCAACTCCTTTATATCGTTAAGGCTTTGCATGAGGCGATTGCACAGGCAAAATGGATGTCAGTACCTCGGGTGGCAGCGGAAACCGCCTTGGTGAAGATTTGTAATCCGGCATATCATACCGAGCCGGAGGCACTGCTTGCCAGAATTGAAAAGCTGGAACGGATGTTGGCGGAGGGGGCCTCGGTACCAGCGAAGAAAAAACCGGCAGAGAAAGGGGAAACTCCCCCTTGGGACGTTCCTGCGGAGAAAGAAAAGCCGGAATCTGTGCCACAAAAAGAAGAAAAAGTAGAACACAAATCACAGCAGAGTTCCGGTGAGGAAACGGTATGGGAATTTTGGGCAGATGCCCTCCAGGATATTAAGAAAGAGAGCAAATCTTTATTTGCCTTTTTGTATAATGCCAAGGCGTTCCAAAACGGTACGGTCATTGAACTGGAACTGGAAAACAAGATGGGCTATGAACGAATTGCAAAGCCGGAGGGTCTGCAATATCTTAGCAAGTTATTTAGCAGAATCAGCGGCGATACCTTGCAGGCAAGAGCATTTTTAAAAGGCGAGCGAAAAAAAGAAGAAAAGCCAAAGACCAGTATCTTTGATATTGCAGAAAAAAAGGAACTATTTGGCGACAAATTGACGATTATTAAGGAAGATTAGGAGGAAACAAAGATGGCAAAAGGCGGATTCCCACGGGGCATGGGTGGCATGGGCGGCGGCAACATGAACCAGATGATCAAACAAGCACAAAAAATGCAGGAACAAATGCTGAAAATGCAGGAGGAAATGGAGAATAAAACCTTTGAGGCAACTGCCGGCGGCGGTGCGGTTAAGGTAGTGATTTCCGGAAAACGGGAACTGCAGGAAATCATCCTGAACCCGGATGTGGTAGATCCTGATGATATCGAGATGCTCCAAGATTTGATTGTAGCAGCCGTCAATGAGGGCCTTAGAAAGATGGAAGCCGACAGTTCTGCTCAGATGGGTCAACTGACCGGCGGTTTGAATATTCCCGGATTGTTTTAGGAGGGGAAAGCATGATTTATGAAATCAAAAGCGGTAATCTTTCTGCCAAAATAGACAGCTTGGGAGCACAGATGAAATCTTTCCAAAAAGACGGCAAAGAATATATCTGGCAGGGCGACCCAGCATACTGGGAAGACAGCGCACCGATACTCTTTCCGGTGGTAGGCAGATTGAAAGATAGTGTTTTAACCGTAGACGGCAAGGATTACGCCATGCCGATGCACGGCTTTGCAAGGGATTCAGAAATGACAGTAACGGCACAGACGGAAAATAGCGTTACCTTTACCTTAGAGAGTGATGAGGCAACCAAAACTGTCTATCCTTGGGATTTTTGCTTTTCGGTAACCTTTGCTATCCAGGATGAAACTCTGGCAACCCGATTTGCCATAGAGAATAAAAGTGACAACCTTATGTTCTTTGGCCTCGGTGGCCATCCTGGTTTTTCTCTGCCGATGGAAGAGGGCTATGGCTATGACGACTACCTTTTAAAGTTCGAAAAAGAAGAACCCTTATATTCCAACCATGTGGATATGGAAAAGGTGGAAATTTGTGCTGAGAAAAAAGATTTGGTCTTAGACGGGGGAAAGATTCTCCCTGTCAGTCGGAGTCTGTTTGATAATGAGGCGATGATTTTTGAGGATATCCGGTCCAGATACGTGGATTTGGTACAGAAAGACACTGGAAAGGGAATCCGCTTTGCCTATGGTAATTTCCCTATCCTGGCTTTTTGGAGTACAACAGCACCCAAAGAGGGACCGTTTCTTTGTATGGAACCCTGGTATGGTATGGGTTATCGGGATAATGAAGATTCCAAGGTGGAAAACAAATATGGGATGCAAACATTAACCCCGGGACAAACTTTCCAAGACGAATTTTCTATTACCGTGTTATCATAGAAAGATAATGGGGATTCAAAAGGGGCAGCGCCCCTTTATCGAAAGAATATAAAAGAGCGGAAACACATTCGTGTTTCCGCTCTTTCGATATTTATAAGTCTAATTTCAAATCCCCATCTTTGATCCAGCCAATCTTTCTGCAAGCAATGCCGATTGCCCAACAGAGGATAGCAGGGAGAAGAATATGGGTCAGTAACATTCCAATCCAATGGAAAGAGGTAATGCCAATGCCGTCGGCAACCCAACCGGTGTACATGCCGATTTGTCCTACCAGACCGCAAGTTCCCATACCAGAGGAAACCGGCGCACCATTCATCTGTAACTTAAAAATACAGGTGGAAACAGGACCGACAATGGCAGAGGTCAAAATGGGTGGAATCCAAATTTTGGGGTTTTTCACGATGTTACCCATTTGTAGCATACTGGTACCAATTCCTTGCGCCAACAGACCGCCCCAGCGGTTTTCTTTAAAACTCATGACGGCAAAACCGACCATCTGAGCACAGCATCCTGCCAAGGCAGCGCCTCCCGCAAGTCCGGTAAGACCGATTGCCGCACAAATGGCAGCGCTGGAAATCGGTAATGTCAGTGCAATACCAACCACAACGGAAACGATAATACCCATCCAGAACGGTTGCAATTCTGTTGCCCACATAATGAAACTACCAACGGCAGTTGCGGCTGTTCCAATGGGAGCGGCAATCAGCATGGCTAAAAGAATGCCCACACAAATGGTAACAATGGGAGTAACCAGGATATCCAGTTTGGTTTCCTTGCTCACTGCTTTGCCGAATTCCGCTGCCACAACCGTGATAATCAGCACAGCAAAGGCGCCGCCAGCCCCGCCCAGAGCGTTGGCTGCATAACCCACCGCAGTAAGGGAGAATAAAACAAGAGGCGGACAGCCTAAGGCATAACCGATGGCGATTGCCATAGCGCTACCTTGCACACTTTTGGCGTATGTACCGATTTCATCAAGCACCGCAATACCAAACTGCTGACCGATGGTGGATAAAATCGTACCAATCAAAAGCGATGCAAACAAACCTTGTGCCATAGCGCCCAGGGCATCAATAAAATAGCGCTTTGCAGAAAATACAATATTCTTTCGTTTTAAAAAGTCTTTCCATTTTTGCATGATGTATCCCTCCATAACGTGTCCATTATAATAGACAAAAGAGGAAAAGTCAAGAAAAAGTTTACACAAAAGTTTACAGATGAAACAAAAGATGCAAACTATTGAAAAATAAAAATGGAAATGGTATAATATAGGGGAACAAAGGATATAACTGGAGGATACTATGAAGGGTGAAATGAGAAGGCAAGGAATTTTAAAGCGGTTATCCGCATCTGCCGTGCCGGTGACGGCAGGGGCTTTCGCCCAGGAATTTGGCGTAAGCAGACAGATTATTGTCAAGGATATTGCCAGACTGCGTGAGATGGGATATGCCATTACTGCCCTTACCAAAGGATATCAACTTACCAAAAATCTTCGTAGCCGCAAGGTCTTTAAGGTCCTCCATGACGATGAGGAAGTAGAACAGGAACTCAATTTGATTGTGGATTTGGGCGGCTGCATTGAAGATGTTTTTATCTATCATAAATTTTATAATCAAATCAAAGCACCCATGCACATTCGAACGCGGAAAGATGTGGAGAACTTTCTTTTGGATATTGCCGCAGGCAAGTCCAGCCTTTTAAAGAATGTGACGGCAGGATATCACTATCACACGGTATCGGCAGAAACTGAGGAGACCCTTGAACGGATTGAAGATGCTCTTCAAAAAAACGGTTTTCTCGCTCCTCTGGTAGAACATGAACCAACAGAAATGAATAGATAAAGAAAGAGAACGGTTTTCCGTTCTCTTTCTTTATACATAACGGTCAATGTCAGAGAGAGTGATACCCCGATGGAGAGAAATATTGATGCCGTTAGCAATCACTTTAGAAATATCGTCAATGATGGAATCCACCTCTTTGGGGGCAACAATGAAGTTGCCAAAGGCAGGGGCAATGGATTCTCGGATGAGTTGGTATTTTTCCTCGCCCTCTAATTCTTTTAAAAATCGATAGAGAGGTTTTTGGGTTTGCATCTGTTCTCCCAGTTTTCTAAGAACCCAATCAATCGAATCTCCGGCAATGGTGGCGGCATCCACCACGGTGGGAACCCCAATGGCAATCACCGGAACACCCAAAGTTTTCTGATTGATAGCCTGGCGTTTGTTGCCCACCCCCTCGCCGGGGGTGATGCCGGTATCGGAGAACTGAATGGTGGTGTTGACCCGTTCTACTTTCCTGGAACAAAGGGCATCAATGGCAATGACCAGACTGGGTTTGATACGGCTGACCAAACCTTTTACGATTTCCCCGGTTTCAATACCGGTCAGCCCCAAAACCCCGGGGGAAATAGCGCTGACCGGGCGGATGCCCTCGTCGATTTCTTCCGGCATATATTCTTTTAAGTGTCTTGTAATCATCAAAGAATCAATGACCTTTGGACCCAAGGCATCTGCGGTGATGTTCCAATTTCCAAGACCAATCACCAAAACGGTGTCGGTTTCCCGTTGGAGGTGTTTTTCGGTGAGAGCAGCCAGTTCCTTAGCACAAACCTGACACATTTCCTCATAGATGGTTTGCTGACCGTAAAAACGGGCAGGCATCTCGATGGTGATATAATTGCCCGGATCTTTCCCCAAGTGGTTAGCGCCCTCCTGGGATTCCACCCGAACCCGAGTGATATGGATGTAAGAGGCAACATTGTCTGTTTCCACGGTCACACCGGGGATGACATAGTCCTCGCCCTGGACTTCAGTGACCATTTCCCTGGCTTCTACCGCCAAATCACAGCGAACGTTGTTTATCATAGCAAAACCTCCTTTTTTGAAATAGTTTAACCGCATTTACAGGTTTTATCCGGTTGACTCTTTGGAGGAGATGTGGTAGAATGTGCAAAAGAAATTCTTTGGGGTGATTCGTTATGAAAATTTCAACAGAAATTAACTCGTTCAGTAAAATTATTGGCGAAGAAAGAGGCGTAGAATATGTAGCAAAAGCGGGATTTGATGCCTGGGACTTTTCTATGTTTGCTATGTGTAAATATGATAGAAACAAAAAAGTTTTGTTGGAAAATGACCATCCCCTGGCAGGGCCTAATTACCTTGCCTTTGCCAGAAGATTAAAGCAAATCGGTTTGGACAACGGGATTCATTGCAATCAATCCCATGCACCATATCCTACGATTTCTCCCGATGTCCGTTCCCATTTTAAACGTGCCATTGAATGTACCGCGGAAGCCGGAGGAAAAATTTGTATCATTCACCCTTGTAACATTTGGTCCCCGGAAGAAAATGCAGAAATGTATCAGGAACTTCTGCCTTTTGCCAAAGAGCATGGCGTAAAAATTGCCACCGAAAATATGTGGAATTGGGATAAGGAGAGGAACCATTCTTGTTTTGCGGCATGTGCCACGCCGGAGAGTTTTAACGCCCATTTGGATGCGGCAAATGATGAATACCTAACCGCTTGTCTGGACGTCGGCCATGCAGAGATGTTGGGTTCCGATACTACGGCGGTAGAAATGATTTATGCCCTGGGGGATCGGCTTAAAGCGCTTCATATTCATGATAATGACAAAATCCATGATTCCCACCTGATTCCTTTCTCCATGCAGATTGATTTTGTGCCAATCGTTAAGGCGCTGAAAGATATCAATTATCAAGGGTATTTTACCTTAGAATGTGCCAGTTATTTTGAGGGTTGGCGGGAAGAAGATGTCTTTGGCGGCGTACAGAATTTAGCCAATACCGCCCGGAAACTTGCCGATATGTTTGAAGAATAAAGAAGATAAAAAAAGAACCCCCGGAGGGGTTCTTTTTTTATCTTCTTTATTCTTCGGGTGGGGTCATATCAAAATGACGGAATGCCTCTGCCATTTGGGTATCCAGTTCTTTGGTGGCACGACCCATGTAGTTGTAAAGATTTATTTGGGTGGTCAAATCAAGTACGCCGTAAGGGAAAATATTTACCTGTTGTTGGAACGCATGAACGGCATAATATAAATCCCGGTCATAGGTTTCGTTGATTTCACCCTGATAAAGATTCAGGAAATGAAGCATCTTTTTTGCCAGCAAGACTTCGCTGCCGTTATCCCCGACTTGGTATACTTTGGCATAGTCAAAGTTCCCAAAATGCTCTGGGTTGATGGTTTGCCGTTGGTTTTCTACAAAGATATCTGGGGTTAAACCAAGACCGTTGATGTTATCACCATTGGGAGTTAGGTAGTAACCTACGGTATACTTCACCATGCCGCCGGTTTGGAGGGGAACTAAGGACTGGATACTGCCCTTGCCGTAGGATTTTGTACCTAAGATGGTAGCGAGGTCGTTTTGTCGGAGTGCCGCCGCAAAAACTTCGGTGGCACTGGCGGAATACCCATTCAATAAGAGCAGGATGTTGTAGTTATCCTTTTCTCCCTTAGAACCTTTATAGACTTGATTAAATAGGGGGACTTTATGGTCTTCGGTGGTGATGGTCTTTCCCTCCGGAATCAGTAAGTCTGCCATCTGGATGGCTTGGTCCAAAAGTCCGCCGCCATTATCCCGCAAATCAATAATTAAGTTGGTGATGCCGGCTTTTTTCGCCTCGCCAAGTGCTTCGGCAAATTTTTCAGCGGTGTTTTTCACAAACCCGTAAACGGAAATCACCATCAGTTTTTTGTCATCCTCTTGGTAAATTTCTGTGGTAATGGAGGTTCCTACAATCAGTTCTCTGACAATATCAAAAGTCAGAATAATACCATTGCGGTCTACTTCCAGGTGGAGAGCACTTCCTGCCTCGCCCCGAATCCGTTGTAAAATAGATTCAGAATTCATGCCGGAAAGGTCATCACCATCTGCCCGGTAGAGGATATCTCCTACCCGAAGACCGGCACGTTCTGCCGGCGTATCGGGAATCACTGAGGTAACCAGGGCAACACCGCCGGAAAAGTCAAGGGTGACACCAATACCGGTAACCTCACCGGTGACAGATTCGTTTAAGGAAACGGCTTCTTCGGCAGTGTAATATTCAGAATGTTCATCAATAGATTCTAACATTCCTTTTAATATTTTGTGGTAAAGATTTGGATTTTCCTGTAAAAGATATTTCACTGCCTCCTGATATAAACTCCGGGTGGTAATATCTTCGTATCGGGTATAAGCGCTGACGTGGAGCGCAATAGCCTCGACCAAAGTGGCGGCTTGTTCTGCCGTGATATCTTCCGGATTTGCAGTTTCTGCATGAACCGGCAGAGAAAGGGGAGTCACGAACAATAAAAAGGCAAGAAAGAGAGCAAGAAACTTAGTTTGGTATTTCATTGGCGTCCTCCTTAGAGAAATTTTAGATTGATTACGGTAAGACGATTTCCCTTTGTGCGAACCATCAGAACACGAACCCTGCTGTCAGCATAAAGATTACAATCTGTCAACGGAACGATGTTTCCGTCCGGAAGTTTTGCCGTTCCGGCAATGGAAATTTCGGTATACTCAGCCTCGTCAGCGGTTTCAGTATTTTCCAGGTTCCACTTTCCCATGGGTGCAATGTTTTTTAAAACAACGGTTCCGTTTTCTGCATCGCAGTAATAGAGCAGTCCGGTATAAAAGCCGGCTTCAGTAATCAAATGGGAAGTTTCTGCAAATGCCGGCAGAAAAGAACAGAGATTACAAAACACCAGCAATGCGGCAATCCATTTTTTCATACAATCTCTCCTTTGGGTTACATCTTTTCGGGAGCCGTGATTTTCAGCATGGTCAGCACGCTCTTTAAAACAATTCGAGTGCTGTCTACCAATTTCAGGCGGGCATTCATCAGCGTCACATCATCCACCCGTACCCGGCAAGCGGTGTAGAAAGTGTGGAAATCTGCTGCCAAATCCATAATATAACGGGTGATACGTGCTGGTTCTAATGCCTTAGCCGCCATACCAACCTCTACCGGTAGGTCGCTCAGTTTTTTAAGAAGAGCCAGTTCAGCCGGGTCGGTCAATACCGACGGGTCAATCTCGGCATAGGGCAGAACCTTGATGCCGTCTTCTTCCAAGAGCCGAAGGATACTGCAAATTCTGGCGTGGGCATATTGTACATAGAAAACAGGGTTCTCATTACTCTGTTCCGCTGCCAGGGTCAAATCAAAATCTAAATGGCTTCCGGCACTACGCATATTAAAGAAGAACCGTGCCGCATCCACACTGATATCCTCTAAAAGGTCAGAAAGGGTAATGGCTTTGCCGGTTCGCTTGGACATCCGAACAACTTCGCCGTTTTGCATCAGCCGTACCAACTGCATCAAAACAATGTCCAGACGGTTTCCGTCAGAACCTACTGCGTCCAGGGCTTTCTTCATTCTTGCTACATGACCGTGATGGTCAGCACCCCAGATGTTGATGGCCCAGTCAAAGCCTCGGGTTTCTAACTTATTTAAGTGGTAAGCGATATCTGCGGCGAAGTAGGTGGGAATACCGTTCTGGCGAACCAAAACTTCATTTTTCTCCAACCCCATTTTTTCGCAGTTCAGCCAGAGTGCACCCTCTTCTTCATAAGTATAGCCATTGTCGGTTAAGGTTTTAATTGCCTCTTTTACTGCACCGGAATCGTGGAGGGTACTTTCCCGGAACCATACATCATAGAAAATCCGGTACCGTCCCAAATCTTCTTTCAGGGCAGAGATATTTTTTTCTAAAGCATAATCCACCAGAGCAACTTTCCGCTCTCTTTCCTCGGTGTTTAAATATTTGTCGCCATGGATGGCAATGAATGCTTTGGCATGTTCGGTGATATCGTCGCCGTGATAGCCGTCTTCCGGGAATTCGATGGCGTCTTCCCCTTGTAATTGCTGGATATACCGAGCATTTAAGGAATTGGCAAATTTTTCGATTTGGTTGCCTGCATCATTGATATAAAACTCCCGGGTCACGTCATAGCCGGCATATTCCAGGACAGAAGCCAAACAGTCACCCAAAGCACCGCCCCGGGCATTGCCCATGTGCATAGGACCGGTGGGATTGGCAGAAACGAATTCCACCATGACTTTTTTTCCCTTGCCAATATCAATTTTACCGTAGTTTTCTTTCTGGGTTTCAATCTGGCTCATGGTTTCATAAAGCCAGTTTGAGGTCAGATAAAAGTTGATAAAGCCGGCACCGGCTACTTCAACTTTGGCAATGTCACCATCCGGCTGAATCCGGTTGGTTAAGGCTTCTGCAATGGCGCGGGGTGCCATATGCAAAGACTTTGCCAGAATCATCGCCAGGTTACAGGCAAAATCTCCGTGTTGTTTGTCCTTGGGAACTTCCAGACGAATCATGGTATCTAAGGCAGGTGCCGGGTCTGCAACAGGCAGGTCGCCGGCAGTGGTTGCTTGCTCAAATGCACCGAGCAGAGCGTCAGTAATTTTTTTCTTCATTTGTTCCTGTATATTCATATTCTGTTCCTTTCTTTCAGATCGGCTGTATGGTTACACGCAGGGAGTTCTGAATAAAATTTTCGTTGTCTGCATCTAAAATATAATCCACCCGGAGATGACCCGCATGGTCTTCGTTAAAGTCATAGGCAATCTCGGAGGTATAAATCGATGCCCCGATTTCTCCGTAAGGGGTGGGATAGAGGCATAGGTTTCGTTTTCTGGTTTCATAGTGAAGTTCCATATTGTATCTGCCTTTTCGGCTGACCACTACGTTTCCCGGCCAGATTTTCAAGGTTGTAGTAGTGTCGGGGAATCCGGTCATTTCGCTTTCTTTGTATTTAATGTAGTATTTTTGATTGATAACACCAAACTTCCCTGGCGTTTCCAGTTCGATGGGGTCTAATTTTTCTCCATCTGCCTCTTGCAGGGTTTTGATGCGAATCATAACATTGTCTTCCATAACCTACTCCTAATAGTCTTCAATATTCACCGTGCTCACATCGCCGTCTAATTGTTTTTCTAAAAACATACCGGCAAGGCTTGCAAAGCCGTCTACCCCGTCGCTGACATAGTAGCGGGCAGAACCTTGGGATTTAGAACTTAGCATGTCCCTTTCTTCCAGCCAGGCTTTGGCATAGACTGCGGTTTGGGCTCCGGCGTCAATCAAGGTCACAGCGGGACCCATGACCTCCTGAATCACCGGTTTTAAAAGGGGATAATGGGTACAACCTAAAATCACGGTGTCCACATCGGCTTGTTTTAGCGGAGCAAGATATTCCTCAGCAAATAATCGGGTAGCAGGACTGTCCAGATAGCCGTTTTCGACCAAAGGTACAAACATAGGACAAGCCTGACTGCAAAGTCTTAGGGCAGGGTTTAAATTCTTTAATGTTTCCAGATATTTACCGCTACGGATGGTCCCATGGGTGCCCAGAACGCCGATTCTTTGGTTTTGGGTAACCTCTGCTGCCCTTTGGCAGGTAGGTTCCAAAACCCCAATCACCGGAATATCCACTTCATCCTGAATCATAGGCAGTGCCGCACTGCTGGCAGTACCACAGGCAATGATGATAAATTTGATATCAAACTTCTTTAAAAAGCGAATATTCTGCCGGACATATCTAACGATGGTTTCAGCACTCCGGCTGCCATAGGGAACACGGCCGGTATCGCCGAAATAAATGATATCCTCTCCGGGCAGAAGTTCCATCACCTTTTTCACACAGGTCAATCCACCAAGTCCGGAATCAAAGATGCCGATGGGTCTGTTGTCCATCTGAATCCCTCCTAATTTTCTTCGGGGTTTAACGCATAACCGATTACCTTATCCACCAAGGCTCCGTAAGAAAGACCGCTGGCCTCCCAGAGTTTGGCATACATACTGATAGAAGTAAAGCCGGGCAAGGTGTTGATTTCATTTAAATGAATGGAGTCTGTTTCCTTATTGACAAAGAAGTCAACCCGAGAAAGGCCGCGACATTCGCAGGCACGGTAAGCCGCAACCGCATAGGTGCGGACTTTTTCCACCAGAGAACTATCCAGTTTTGCCGGAATGGTCAAAATAGAATTGGCATTGTTATATTTAGCATCATAGTCGTAAAACTCTGCCGCCGGAGCAATCTCACCCAAGACCGGTGCGCTTTCGGGATTTAAATTTCCCATGACACTGCACTCTACTTCGGTGCCGTACATCATTTCCTCTACCAAAAGTTTTTCATCATGCAAAAAGGCGGTGCGAATACCCTCGAGCAGTTCTTCTCGGTCATGAGCTTTGGTGATACCCATGGAAGAACCTGCATTGGCCGGCTTTACAAAGCAGGGATAACCTAATGTTTCTTCAATCTCAGAAATCTTATCTTCGCCTCGTTTGATTTCTACCCAGTTTGCCTGAGGAATCCCGGCTCTTTCAAACATGGCTTTTGCCATACATTTATCCATGCATACGGCGCTGCCGATGACTTTGGAACCAATATAAGGAATCCCGGCAAGTTCAAAAAGACCCTGGATGGTACCGTCTTCCCCGTTTTTACCATGAAGCACTGGGAAAACCACATCGATGGGATATTTCTCAACACCGGCATCGGTGAACCGTAAAATGGATTTCTCGTCCCGATCCGGGGAGATGATGGCACGGTCAAAAGTCCAGGCGCTTGGATCATTGAGTTTGCTCATTTCCTCGGCAGTGCCGGTATAGTAGAACCAGCCCCCCTCTTTGGAAATGACGATTTTGTGTATGGTATATTTGGTTAAATCCAGATTGCGTAAAACGGAAGCGGCGGAGAGAAGGGAAACCTCATGTTCGCTGGAAGCACCGCCAAAGATAACACAAAGATTGATTTTACTCATAACGTTCTCCATTCTGCCGGATAAGACGGCATATAATATCAATTTATTATTGTAACGCAAAAGGAAGAAAAAATCAAGATGTATAAAGCAGAAAAATAAGGCAAAACTCTATTTGTAAGAAAAATTTGACAAAAAAGGAGCGGGATACTTTGGCTGGATACATCCCGGCAGAAACAAGAAGAGAAAAAGGAATCAGAATATCCATCATTGTGGTCAGTATTTTGGTGCTTGTAGGAGTTATCATAGGAAGTTGGGCAGTGCATACCCAGAGAGAAATTGCCGGCGGAGTTCTCCGGCTGCATATTCTTGCCAACAGCGATGACGCCATGGACCAGGAACTAAAACTTAATGTAAGGGACAGAATCTTAACGGAATGTGGTCATTTGTTTCGGGATGCTAAAAACGTTCAGGATGCCGGAGAAAGAGCAACCAATGCATGTAAAAAGATTAAGACGGTTGCCGAAAAGGAACTGCGGCGGCAGGGTGTTCTCTATCCGGTGACAGTGGCAGTAGAGGAAACAACCTTTCCTACCAAAGATTATGGGGGTGTTCATCTTCCGGCGGGCAGATACCAGGCACTCACTATCCGCATCGGTAGCGCTACCGGACAGAACTGGTGGTGTGTACTCTATCCGCCTCTTTGCCTGACCGGCGGTGCGGTCAAAGCCGATGCAGAAACTTTGGATTTGCTCCGGCAGGAATTATCCGCGGAAGAATACGCCTTGGTAACCCAAACCGAAGAAATCCATATCCGGACAAAATTCTATATATTAGAGCATCTGGGAAAATATTTTTCCAAATAATTATAGTTTTCAAAGATTTGGAAATACTGTAAAAAACTTTGCCCGTTTGGGCGGAAAGGACGAAAAATATGAAAGATAAAATTTTTGGCGTTTTGCAACGGGTGGGGCGTTCCTTTATGCTTCCCATTGCAATTTTGCCGGTAGCAGGTCTTTTTTTAGGAATTGGCGGTGCCTTTACCAATGAAACCATGCTCAATGCCTATAATCTGATGGGGATTATGGGACCGGGTACGGTGATTCATGCAGTATTGCAGGTCTTAAATGCCTGCGGTAACATTGTCTTTGCCAATCTGCCCTTAATTTTTGCCATTGGTATTGCCATCGGCATGGCGAAGAAAGAGAAAGAAGTGGCGGCGCTTGCCGGCGCCATTGCCTTTTTGGTCATGAATGCGGCGATTGGTGCTATGGCACTCAATACCTACGGCCCGGAGGGCGTGGCAGAACATCTTAGTAACGGGTCCATGACCTCGGTACTGGGTATCAATTCTTTGCAGACTGGTGTTTTTGGCGGTATCATTGTGGGTCTGGGCGTTGCGGCGCTGCATAACCGGTTTTATAAGATTCAACTGCCAAAGGTTCTCTCTTTCTTTGGCGGAACTCGATTTGTGCCAATTATATCGTCAGCGGTTTATCTTCTGGTTGGTATTTTGATGTTCTTTATCTGGCCGCCCATCCAAGGCGCCATTGTCCGTATTGGTGACTTGGTACAGCGTTCCGGTTATTTTGGCACCTGGATCTATGGTTTGACAGAGAGAGCCTTGATACCCTTTGGACTTCATCATGTCTTTTATCTTCCTTTCTGGCAGACAAATGTGGGCGGAACCATGGAAGTGGCAGGTCGTGTCTGGGAGGGCGCGCAGAATATCTTTTTTGCCCAACTTTCCGACCCCACCGTGGAACACTTTGCCGTATCAGCAACCCGGTTTATGTCCGGTAAGTTCCCGTTGATGATTTTCGGTCTGCCCGGTGCAGCACTTGCCATGTACCATTGTGCCAGACCGGAACGGAGAAAGGTGGTTGGCGGTCTGCTTCTCTCCGCCGCCCTGACCTCCATGCTCACCGGTATTACCGAGCCTTTGGAATTTACCTTTTTGTTTGTAGCACCCTTTCTTTATATTATACACTGTGTCTTTGCCGGACTTGCCTACATGCTGACCCATATCTTTAATGTAGGTGTTGGTATGACCTTTTCCGGCGGACTCATTGACCTGTTCCTCTTTGGTATTCTGCAAGGTAATGCCAAGACCGACTGGCTGAATATCATCTGGATTGGTATCGCCTACTTTGTAATATACTATTTCTTATTCCGGTTTTTGATTCGGTTTTTCAATTTCAAAACCCCCGGTCGGGAAGATGCGGGAGAAGAAACCAAACTCTATACCCGTGCTGATGTAGAGGCGAGGAAAGGGAAGGTAGGGGGCGACACGTCCCGCTCTGCCTTGATTGTAGGGGGACTTGGCGGCAGAGCCAATATCAGTGATTTGGATTGCTGTGCCACCAGACTTCGTGTGACTGTCTATGACAGTAATCAGGTAGATGAAGATGCTTTAAAAGCCAGCGGAGCCTCTGGTGTTCTCAAAAAAGGCAACGGCGTGCAGGTGATTTACGGACCGGTGGTCACAGTCATCAAATCCGAGATTGAGGATTATCTGGACTCTGATGCGGCAGAGGAAAATCTTAGAATAGAAACGCAAAGGACAGAAGAAAAACAAAATACCGATCACAAGACAAGAAATTCAGGCAAGGCAGTATTTCTCCATGCACCCCTCCGGGGAACGGTACTCCCTCTTAGCGAGGTAAAAGACCCGGCATTCGCCCAGGAAATTTTAGGAAAGGGGATTGCCATTGAACCGGCAGAGGGAAAACTTTACGCGCCGATAGACGGAACTGTGGAGAATGTCTTTGACACCAACCATGCCATTGGAATCCGGAGTGAGGACGGCTTGGAAATTCTCATTCACATTGGAATGGATACCGTGAAACTGGGCGGTAAGTTCTTTGAACTGCAAGTGAAAAAGGGAGATGTTGTCAAGCAAGGGGATTTGATTGGTGCCTTTGATTTAGCCGGCATCAAGGAAAGCGGCTATCAGACTGCAACCCCTGTGGTTATCTGTAATCCGGAAATCTGCAAAGATATTACCCCGGCCTATGCCAACAAAAAAATCCGCCAGGGAGAACGGCTTTTGCACATCGTTTTAAAATAATTGTGTTATAACAAAAAGAAAGGGCTGAACCAAATGGTTCAGCCCTTTTGATTTTTAATGAAAGTCGAAGGAAATCACAGGAGTTGTATCGAGGTCACCCCAGTTGTTTTCCGGGATTAAGATTAACTTATCGAAAACCTGATTGACTTCCAAATGATAGGAGCGCTTTCGATTATCGGTTACCGATAACAATTCCGTCTTTGCGCCGTTTAATTCGCCGATTAATTTAAAGTTTCTGCATAAGGTCTTGGGCATGTGCATTTGGGGGCTGTCCAGCAGTTGGTTCAGTCGTGTGCTGTGGGTGCGTTCACACCATCCCCCGGGCAAGGTGTTCCGGTTCAAATCACTGCAAAATACAATATGGACAGAAGAAACGGTTGTTTCATCAAAGGCATAGGAAATCTCCTGGTTTCCGGATGCAAAGAAAGAACAGGTGTCCTCAGTGGTGTTGTAAATCTTATGGGCTCTGTCCTGACCGTTCCGGAGAACATCGTTTTTGATGTTCAAGACTGCATTTTTACATATAGCAGAAATTTCCCGGGTCTTGGAGGGGAGGAAGCAATCTTCGTTCAGAAGCAATTCCTGTAAGGTCTTCATTTCTTTCAAATACACATCTTGGGGTGTAAAATTGTTTTTGCAAGCAATGGATGCTGCCTTACCCACGGCTTCTCCCATCAGGGCACAGGTTGCCATAACCCGCATACTGCTCATGGCAATGTGTGTCATGCTGATATTTCTTCCGGCAAAGAATAAGTTCTCTACATTTTCCGAATACAAAGCACGATAGGGAATGGAATAAGGGGAAGCAGTAGGAATATCGGTATTTGGGGTTCCTCGATGATAAAATCCGCCGGGGAAGTGGTCGTCAATGGGCCATCCACCATAAGCGATTTCATCTTCAAAAACAGTATTCTGGCAAATATCCCGTTGGGTGACGATGTACTCTCCGCACAATCTGCGAGATTCCCGTTTGCCGGGCAAAAATCCTAAAAAGTCCAAATCCCATTTTTTACTGTCATAACCACCGCTGTTTTTGATATAGTCCCAAGTACCCATTGCCAGAGAAATCAATTCATCCCGCAATGTTTCGGTATCATCAATGGTGTTTCTATCGCCACCTAATTCCAGATACCAGAAATTTTCTGTTTCATCGTAAATATCGGGAACGCGGTTTTCAAAATCTTTGTCAGTGAGTTTCGCACTCCATGCGGGGGCGATAAATTCCACATCCTGGGTGGTCTCCCGGCCTTGCAAGAGGCAGGACATACCCATGGTCATATTATCTCCTTCGGTTCTTTCGGTATCCTCGTTAAATTCATGATTTGCTTCCCGTCCGATTCTGAAATGTGCACCGCAAAGGGGGGCTAAAATACTGTCGCCGGAACTGTCGCAGAAAAATTTTGCAGAAACCTCAAAAAAGGTCTGGGTGGTCATTTGGTAACCGGTTACCGTTTTGATTTTGGTATCACGGCCATAGGGTAACTCGCCCTTTTCTACGGTTGCGTCCATACAAGTACAGTTGAGCAATAAGGTGATGTTTTCCTCACGCTTTACAAACTCATAAAGAATGGTATCCCAGATGGCATAACTTTTGGTGGGGTTGCGATATAAATTCTCCAAAGCGATTTCTTCCAAAATACCGGTTTCCCGGTTGTCTTCACCTTTTGCGCCGCAAACCCACATTCTGATTTCCGAAGAGGCATTGCCGCCCAGCACCGGGCGTTCATGCATCAATACAACCTGCAAACCCTCTCTGGCAGCAGAAATTGCTGCGGTTAAACCTGCCATACCGCCGCCTACGACACAAAGGTCACACTGTATTTGATTTTTTTTCAGCATTAAAACCAACCCCCTCTATATGGCAAAACCCGCTTGCTTCATTTCTTTGATAATGGCAATCTTTTCTTCATCGGTATAGCGCTTTGTGGGGAATGCAGCATTTCCCATATCAAAGCCCATTTCGGTCAACAAAATTTTGGTTACCGGAATGGATACAAATTTGTGCAGTGCATCAATGACATTGCATACCTGATATTGTGCTTTTTGTGCTTTTTCTAAATCTTTTTCCAAAAAGCCGTGGTACACATCTTTAATCATATCAAAGATAAAGTTATAAGTAAGACCGATACCACCGTCAGCACCGGCATTTAATCCCATCAAAAGGGTGTCATCAGGACCATTCATAATGTTCATTTCGCCATGGGTCATATCTTTTAACCGCATCATTTCATAATAATTGGAACTGGACCATTTGATGGCAGTGATGTTGTCTACCTCAAAGCATCTTGCAGCAAATTTGGCGGTCATATTAAACCCTGCGGATAAATTATAATAAATCATCATAGGAATGTTGACCGATTCTGCCAGGGTCTTATAATAGAGGTATACATCATTTTCATCATAGCGGAAGAAGATAGGTGGGGTGGCAGAAATAGCGGCAGCCCCTGCTTGTTCTGCATGCTTTGCCAGGGCAATGGCATCATCAAAGTTGGTAGAAGCGACCTGTATGATACAAGGCTTTTGACCCTCGGTTGCTTTGATGGCTTCTTCTGCGAGAATCATACGCTGCTCTGTTTTCAGTGCCAAACCCTCACCGGTTGCACCGCCGACATAAAAACCGTCAGCATTTTTTTCGATAAAGAATTTTACCAATTCTTTTACTACCTTGACATTGATTGTTTCATCTTCGTGGAGCGGCGTAGCAAGCGCCGGCATTAATCCTTGAAATTTCATATTAACCTCCTTGACATTTTCCTAATTCGGTATTACAATGAAACTATACTATATTAAGGAACTTTCTTCAATAGACTGCTTTGACAAATTGAAAAAACAATGTCGGGATAGGAAATGTGCCATGTATCAAGAACTTTCTGTTAGAATTGGAACAAAAAAAGTCAATGCGTTTCTGCAACGGGGTTTTTATCTTCATTTACCGCCAACCAAGCGGATTCATAAGCATAATTATGCCGATGTGCATATAGTTGCAGGGGGAAGGATTGTTTTTCATATTGACCAGGATACCTATGTTGCAGAAGACGGAACCTTGTTAATCATCCCCCGGGACATTTTTCACTGCTGTATTGATAAAGAGGAAAATGCTATTCATACGGCCTTTCAGATTGATTATCATGTAGATAGGTTTTCGGCATATCAAATCAGTTCCAGTACCATCTTTGATTTCTTTCAGGAAATTGAAAAAACCAAAGAAACCAATGATTATACAAAAATTGCCGCGTATATCTCCCTGTTTTGCAGTTATTTTTGCGATAAAGATACCGTTGTTGCAACGAGCATCACAGACTATGGTTTTTTGATCCGTGAATTTTTCCAAACCCGATATAGCAAAGATGTCAAACTTCGAGATTTGGCAAATGTGCTGAATGTCTGTGAAAGACAGACAGAGAGACTTGTCATAGAGTATACAGGCAGGACCTTTCGGGATGAACTTGCCTTTACGCGGATTACCATGGCAAAACAACTGTTAAAATCTAATCATATGTCTATGCGAGAGGTTGCCGCCTATGTGGGTTATCATTCCTACGCAGGGTTCTGGAAAGCCATGAAGAAGTATGAAGAATTGGGTTTCTGGAGTTAATGCTTTATGATATAAAAGTATGGAAATACGCAAACCGGGAGTGACACGATTATGAAAACACAGAAATATATTCTGGATATGTCAAAGGGGTCTATTTTCAAAAACACCATTCAGTTTGCAATCCCTTTGATTTTGGCAAGTTTTTTGCAACTTTTCTATAATGCCGCAGATTTAATTGTGGTAAGCCGATTTGCCGGTTCTAATGCCATGGCATCGGTGGGGGCTACCAGTGCGGTGACCAATCTTTTGGTAAATGTCTTCATTGGTCTTTCTCTGGGTGCTGGCGTTGTGGTTTCCAGAAAGTTTGGTGCACATAAAATCAAAGAAATGAAACGGGCGATTCACACCTCGGTGCTGTTGGGGTTTACCATGGGTCTGTTGGCAGGAATCCTTGGCTTTGTTTTTTCCAAACCCCTCTTAACCATGATGGGAACTCCGGAGGGGGAAGTCTTAGACGGTGCGGTTTTGTATATGCGAATCATTTTCATCGGTGTTCCGGCGTCCCTTTCCTATAACTTTGGGGCATCCATTTTGCGTGCCGTTGGTGATACAAGACGTCCCTTGTATATCCTGGCTATCTCTGGGCTTGCAAATGTTTTGCTAAACCTTATTTTGGTTATCTGCTTTGATTTAGGTGTTGCCGGTGTTGCGATTGCTACGGCGGTATCCAATTACCTTTCGATGATTGCAGTCTTTTATATTCTGACCCATTCCCAGGATGAGATTCGGCTTAGTTTGAAAAAATTGAGATTCCATGCCCAGGAACTAAAAGAGATTCTCCAAATTGGAATTCCGGCGGGGATACAATCCTCTTTTTTCAGTCTGTCCAATACCGTGATTCAATCTTCGGTGAACAGTTACGGAGAAGCTGCCATTGCCGGGAACGCTGCCGGTGGTAATATCGAAACTTTTATCTATGTGGCAATGAACGCCTTTTATCAGGCAACCCTCACCGGTGTCAGCCAGAACTATGGTGCAGGAAATGAAAAAAGGGTGAAAAAAACCATCTGGGTGACCTTGATATCGGTAACCGTGGTGGGTGTTGCAATGGGAACTTTGTGTGTTGTTTTAGCAAGACCCCTTTTGGGATTTTATATCACAGATTCCGTGGCGGCGTTGGAGTATGGTGTCAAGCGAATGACCATGACCTGCCTTCCGTTTTTCCTTTGTGGAATCATGGAAGTCTTAACCGGTGCGTTAAGGGGGCTTGGTTGTTCTGTAACCACAGCCATTACCTCGTTTATAGGAAGTTGCGGATTTCGAATTTTTTGGGTAACCGCAGGTCTTTCTATGGTTGGAGGGGATATTGATATTTTATATCTCTGTTGGCCCATATCCTGGATTATGGTAGTGTTGATGCATCTGGTTACTTTGATGATTGTCATGCCAAGAGCCATGCATCACATGAAACAGGAGATGCAAATTCGACAAGCCTTGCAATAGTGCCCTGTTGCAAAACCAGAAAAAATCTGGTAAAATAAAACCAATGTGCTATGGGAGGAATATCTATGTCTAAATTTTTTGAATTCGTTTATGCTCAGTGCAGATATTTCACTTTATTTTAGGAATTTAAGAACGGATAAAAACAATTAAAAATTTTTAATAAAGGAGAATGACAATGGCAATCAATCAAGTAAAATTCGGAGAGGCCAACGGTAGAGAAGTTTATGCCTATACCTTAACCAACGGGAAAGGCCTTTCTGCGGAAATTTTAAACTATGGAGGCATTATCCGCAAACTCGTTTTTAAGGGTGTGGATGTGGTGCTCGGCAGAGATTCCTTAGAGGAATACTTTAATAACGAAGGATATTTTGGTGCATTGATTGGCAGAAACTCCAATCGAATTGAAGCGTCAAAGTTTACCCTCAACGGGGAAACTTATCAACTGTTTCCCAATGACGGAGAGAACAACCTCCATGGGGGAAAGGTTGGCTTTGATAAAAAGGTTTGGGACGCCGAAACCATAGACGGAGAAGAGCCGGCGCTCCTCTTATCCCTGGTTAGCCCAGATGGAGAAGAGGGATTCCCCGGCACGGTAAAGGTTCAGGTGCGGTACACTATCAAAGCCGATAACAGTATCGAAATTCACTACACCGGGGAAGGTGACCGGGACACCGTACTGAATATGACCAATCACGCGTATTTTAATCTAAACGGTCACGACAGCGGTGCAGTAGATGGTCACACCGTTTCTTTGGAATGCGATTTCTATACCCCTAACAACGGCCAATGCATGCCAACGGGTGAGGTTTTATCCGTGAAAGGTACCCCCTTTGACTTTTCCAGCGAAGAAACCTTGGGAGAACGGTTTGCAACCAATGATCCGCAACTTGCAATGTTTGGGGGCTTTGACCATAACTTTGCCTTAAAGGGCGAGGGATATCGGAGAGTGGGTACTTTTGTGGGCGATAAGACCGGAATCCAAATGGAAATCTATACTGACCAAAAAGGTATCCAGATTTATTCCGGCAACTGGATTGAAGAAGAAAGAGTCTGCAAAGACGGCGTTGTCTATGGTAAGCATCACGCTGTTTGCTTTGAAACCCAGGCGTTTCCCAATTCGATAAACTTCTCACATTTCCCCGGTGCAATCTTAAAACAAGGGGAAAAATACGATACCGTAACAAGTTATCGGTTTATCTAATACAAAGAAAAAACGGTGCAGAAATTTCTGCACCGTTTTCTATTACTTATTTGTTGCTATCTAATTTTGCAAGTTCTTTTCGGAAAGTTTCAATATCCTGAAACTTCTTATAAACCGAAGCAAATCGAACATAGGAAACTTCGTCAAGATTTCTGAGCCGGTCCATGACCATCTCGCCGATTTTTTCAGAGGAAACTTCTCTTGCCAAGGAGTTGTGAATTTCGGCTTCGATTTCATCCAGCAGACTGTCGATAGCATGGAGGGGAACCGGCCGGCTGGCACAGGAATTTAAAATACCCCGTTGTAATTTCTCCCGGTCAAAACTCTGTCTGGAACCATCCCGTTTGATGACAATAATGGGCACACTTTCGATTTTTTCATAGGTGGTAAAGCGTTTGCCGCATTGCAGGCATTCACGGCGCCGGCGAATAGCAGTGCCATCCTCGGCAGAACGGGAATCTACGACTTTACTCTCCAAATGACCGCAGTATAAACAACGCATAAGGGTTCCTCCTTTTCGGCACCAGACCGAAAAACCTTGATTTTTCTTAAAGTTAGTATAACCGAAAAAACTTCTCCTTGTCAACGCTCTCCAAGGCTTTGTTATCAAAACTTAATAAAGATGGGTGGCAAAAGAGAGTGCGGGAAGCCCTGATGCATCGGTGAGATTGGGCGTTTCCGGATATGCTCCCCAAGCATATCGTGCCATTTTAGGCTCCGGCACTTGGCTGTTGGAGAGGATGATTTTATTTCCCTGGATTTTTGCCGTTGCTCGGACAAAAACCCCGTCACTTCCGGCAATTTCAAATTCCTGGGGAATGGTGGTATCAATTTGATTTTCCTCAATAAATACCTGCCCGGCTTTGTCTGCATATTGGGATACTGGTAGTACAGTCAAATCTCCGGTGGTCTGGAATGTGAGTTCTATGGCGTTATCGACGATTTCCATGGACTGATAAACCGGTCCGGTTACCGCAATTTCTTCCCCGTAAATATCCCGTTTGATATAGCGCAAAAAGCGGTCAGCCACCACCTGTTTCTGGTGGGGATGAATATCCTCCCGGCAGTTTCCGGTACCGGCTTCGTATTCTCCATAAACGTCAATTAAAGAAATGATACCGGCGTTTTTAGGATTTGCAATCCGGGAAAGTGCCAATCGTTGTCCCTCCCGGACAGCGCTTTCGTCCTTTTTGTATCGGGTAAGTTGTGCCCAGTAAAAGGGGATATCTGCACCCCAGATTTCCCGGTAGCGATTGACCAGACCTGCCATGGCATCCCGATATTCGTTTGTGGTTAAAAAGGTCCGGTACTGGTCGGCTTCTCCTTGGTACATTAAAATACCCTTGATTTGTAATTTTGCAAAGGGGGCAACCCGGTTATGGAAAAGTCCGCCATCGGTAGAAGTAAAACTGCCATAGGTATCGCCATAAGGAATCCAGCGATTGATTTCAGTATCCCCTACCGCCACGCTCAAAAGACCGATGGGGTTGTGATAGGTTTGCTCTAAGTCCTGGGCAATGAAATACCCTACCGCCGAGCAGTAGTTGGCGGTGTCTCGGTTCATGGGTGCCCAGGCTGTTTGCCCATAGGCAAGGGGAAGATTTCCCACCACGCCGCCGGTTCCGCCAATGCCTAAATTCCAAAGATTGAGGAGCCGGATGTTGGGATTGTCGATATGGGGGTCAGAGTCTAAGTAGGAAGCGGTGTCATTACCGCCCAGCATAAAATAATCCATATTGGATTGGCCAACCAAAAGCCAGACATCCCCAAAGGTGAGGTTATAAAAACGCTTTCTCTCGCTGCCGCACTGTACCGTCAAACGATAGTTTCCGCCAGGAGAGAAACTGCCTAAATTGACTTCCCAATGACCTTGCCGCGGGGTGGTTTCTTTTTCTACCTTGCCACCGTTTACATTTTCTAAGGATACCCAAACCTTAGAGCCTGTGGGGGCGTTGCCCCAAATGGTCAATGGTTGCTCCGCTTGCAGGAGCATATGGTCAGAAAACAGATTGGGCATTGACAAAGCCGGCGATCCGTCATTGTCGTAATACTTGAGCGGTTGGTTTAAAACCGGCGTACCGTCGGCCTTGAAAACCAGAATCCGATAACTATCTCCGGCTTGTCGTTGCAAGCCCGGAATTTCCATGGTAAAATGGACCGGTGTATCTTTGGTGAAAGTCTGCGGATGATTGAAAATTTGTTTCAACACGCCGTTTTTGTTGTAGATGGCTGTCATGACAGTTCCATCAAACGTTTCCTGAATATCAAAGGCATAAAGCCCAAAATAGAGGGTTTTGCCCATATAACTCCAATCGGCATAGGAAAGCCATTCGATTTCATAAAAAGATGCACCAGCAGGAAGTTCTGCCCGAACATAACGGACGGTATCGCCGCTGCCAAAGGTGATTTCCTGCCAATCTGCCGGATAGTCACCACCATGGATGGGTTCTATACTTCCCGCAGGAATAAAAGTTTTGTTATTTTTAGATACTGAAAATTTTGTTCCTACACAGCGATTGGGGGAATCTCCGGCAGGCAAAAAACGTACGCCGGAAACCCGATGAAGCGAACCTAAATCCAAAGTTACCGTAACGGGAGTTTCGCTGCCGCCTACGGTGGCGATATCTCTGTCATAAAGAGGAGAGAGTTCTGTTATATTTCCGGAGGAAAAAAGATTCCGGCCGTTGAGGGGGGCATATACTTTCTGGGTGGGCGTCA
This sequence comes from Ructibacterium sp., assembly GCA_045534975.1. GTDB lineage: Bacteria > Bacillota > Clostridia > Monoglobales > Monoglobaceae > Ructibacterium. Next base: position 34,998 of record JAZSKV010000073.1, read on the forward strand.
TCATTTTCAAAGCCGGTTCCGGCGGGGTCAGCATGGGGTCTGGACCCTTAAAAAGACCGGAGAAGTCAAAGGCAAAGACTGACGGGGTATATGCCAATAAAAAAAGAAAAGACAGCATCCACGCCAAAAGCCGTTTAGGTACTTTCTTTTGCCGCATGATACCGCCTCCTATCACCTTAAATACTTAAAAATATTCTACAATACTTTTGCTTTTTTGTCAACCAAACTCCTGGTGTTTCCGCTGTCGAGGAGATTCGACATTTTTTTGGTAATATTCACTGAAACTTGAAAATATTTTTCAGGTTTTTTAGAAAAACCTCTTGATTTTTTCAGGAACTGGTGCTATACTATCTTCGTATCCAAGATAACACATTGTACTCACATTTTTGTAAGTCGGGTTCTTTGGTTTACAAAGTGTGGGCATTTTTTATAAGTGCTTCTTGTCAATGTTCATCACGGAATACAAAATTTATATTTTGGAGGTACCACAACATGAATCAGGGTACAGTTAAATGGTTTAACCCGGCAAAGGGTTTCGGCTTCATTTCCGATGACAACGGCGGCGACGATGTTTTCGTTCATTTCTCCGCTATCATCGCTGACGGTTTCAAGACCTTGGAAGAAGGTCAGAAGGTAACCTACAGCACCGAGCCGGATCCTAAGGATGCAAGCAAGCTGCGTGCAGTTGACGTTCGCGCTATCTAATTGCTAGTTGCCGGTTCCCAATATCACCTACGCCATATCAGTTTCAAAGTTCAACAATTGTTGTTTTACCCAGAATATTGTTATTTCGTACGATTGATATATGGACAAAACAAACCCCGCCTGACGGCGGGGTTTTTGTTTTTTATTTCTTCCTGATGTTCAAAATCCGCACCACAACGGGAGCCAGAATGATATTCAGTCCCATTTCGATGACAAAGTTGAAGCTGAAGATGGTAACCAAAAATGTGGCAACATTGCCATACCACTCCTTGAGTGCCGGCACAAAAAAGATGGCGCAACCCAAGACAAAAACGCCGGTGTTGGCAATAGGACTGATGATTGCCGCGATGGCAGTAGCCAAGGTTTCCCTCTTTTTCAATGCCTTGAACAAAAGCGCCGGAACAACACCGGCAGCCATACCCTTTACCAGAACGGTAATCAGAGTTCCTGCCGGATTCACTGCCCAGAAGGGTGCCGCATCACCGGTTAAAAGCACTGTCACACCAAAGACCAGTCCAAGCCAGGCACCCATTCCGGTACCGCAGAGCACTGCACCAATCACGATAGGGGTCAGGGA
>JAZSKV010000052.1:0-12099 GCA_045534975.1 Ructibacterium sp.
CGTCTTCATGGGATTTGCCTGCGCAATCGCCGCACCGGCATATGCCGCAAGGGCAACTGGAGGCGTCAAATCCGCAACGATACCAAAATAGAACACAAAGAAGTGTGCCGCAATAGCAGGAACACCCATACGCACCAAAATCGGTGCGCAAGTAGCCGCCATAATACAGTAGTTGGCTGTCGTTGGAACGCCCATGCCCAATACAATACAACACAACATGGTTAAAAACAGGGCAATAATGGTCTGATTGCCAGCTAAGGCTACGATACCATTAATCATCACATTAGCAAGACCTGTCATAGTGATAGTTCCGGCAATAATACCTGCCACACCACAAGCAGCAGCAACAGTAATCATACCTTGACCACCGGCAGCAAGTGCTTCCCAGATGCGCTTAGGGGTAATACGGTTTTCTTTTTCAAAAAGACTAACCACAATGGCAATCACAATAGCAATAGCCGCTGCATACTGAATAGACCGCTGACTAGTACCCACAAGATAGATCAGGATAACCAGGGGCAACAACAGATAAATCTTCTTCAAAAGCGGAAGAAACTTAGGAAGTTCCTCTTTGGTAAGACCACGTAATCCATCTTTCTTCGCTTCCAGATGGACCGCGATAAAAATACCTGCAAAATAAAGGACAGCCGGCAAAATAGCCCGAACGACAATATTGCTGTAAGGAACGCCTACATAGTCAGCCATTAAGAATGCAGCCGCACCCATAATCGGCGGCATAATTTGACCGCCTGTGGAAGCAGACGCCTCTGCTGCTGCGGCAAATTCAGGTCTATATCCGGTCCTCTTCATCAAAGGAATGGTCACCGAACCGGAACCTACCGTATTGGCAACCGAAGAACCGGAGACCATACCTTCCATGGCGCTAGCAACCACGGCTACCTTTGCCGGGCCGCCCGAAAAACCACCTACTACCGCGTTGGAAATCCGGATAAAGAAATCTGCAATACCGGTGCGCTCTAAAAAGGCACCAAAAATAATGAAAACTACAATAAATTTAGAGCAAACATTGATAGGTGTCGATAACACGCCTTCTTTACCATAAAACAGGTAATGAACGATGTATTCCATTTTTCCCCAAAGCGTGGGATTAGAAAGTCCCCAAACAAGGGCATATACAATAAAACAAAGAGCCACAATAATGATGGGAATTCCAACGCTTCTGCGACAGACCTCAATTAGAGAGATGATACCAACAATACCAATCACAATCTGATACCATGTAAAATGACTGCCTTGCTGAATAATGCTTAATGCATTTACACTGTAATAAAGAAACGCGCCTGTTCCCAGCACCATCAAAACGACATCATACCACGGCATAAAATTAACTTTTTGTACACCCTTTTTAGAGGGATACACAAGATATCCTAAGAGGATGATGAATGCCACAAAGGTAGTAAGACGAAGTTCTTCCAACCAACTGGCAAAAAGGGTTACATATAAGCAAAATAACGAAAACAAAGCCAGAACACAGTTGACCGCAATTCTAGATTTTCCCTCCCAGATACGGGTGTTGGATTCCCTGTCAAATTTCTTCATGACGGACTCCAAATCCATTGGCTCGGCACTCTGCGAAACCTTCTTCTTGCTGAAAAGCACCTTATTACCTCCTTCTGTACCAACCCAAAACGGCTGCGACGATTTTTCGCCGCAGCCGCTGCGTTTGAAAATTCTATGTTTTAATTACGCAACAGGGACTTCTACACCTTTTTCTGCAAAGTACTTAGCAGCACCTGCATGGAAAGGAACCGTCATACCACTGGTTGCATTTTCAAGACTAAGTTCTGCACCCTTTGCGTTTTCAGCAGTGATTGCTTCGATGTTATCGAAGATTGCAGCGGTAAGTTGATATACATCCTCTTCGCTTGCATCTGCGCTAACAATCAAAGTAGCCTTAACGGTAACCGTTTGAACATCTGCTTCCTGGCCTGCATAGGTACCTGCAGGAACGGTATAAGTCGTATAGAACGGGCAAGACGCCATCAGTTTTTCTGCAATTTCGCCATCAATAGGAACCAGGTAAGCCGAGTTGGTGGTACAAAGTTCCGTGATCGCCGGAGTCGGTGCGCCTGCAACAATAAACGCTGCATCAATCTTGCCATCTTTCAAAGCATCAGCACTATCGGCAAAAGATTGATACTGTGCTTTAATATCGTTTTCCGTAAGACCTGCAGCAGTCAATACGTCAATCGCATTAAAGTATACGCCGGAACCAGGTGCGCCGATAGAAACAGATTTACCCTTTAAGTCAGCAACGCTCTTGATCGCCGGATCCATGGTCACCAGTTGTACAGCTTCTGCATACAGACCTGCAACAACCCGGAAATCCTCTACCTTACCCTCGGTTTCAAAAGAACGGGTTCCTTCCCATGCGTAAGCCATAACATCGGACTGAACGGTACCCAACTGATAATTACCAGCCTGAATACCTTGGATGTTAGCCTTAGAGCCATCGGTAGAAACAACAGTTACATTGATACCTACATTATTATTAATATACTGTCCAAGAACACCGCCGTAACCATAATATGTACCAGAAGTACCGCCGGTCCCCATTGTCATTTTTGTTCCGGCGGAACCACCACAAGCAGCGAGGGCCAGAATCATCACCATTGCTAACATGATTGCAATTATTTTCTTCATAAAACATCCTCCTTTTGAGATAAATTAATCCAATTTTAATTATCATTATATAATAAATTTTACTATTTTTCAAGTCTATTCTTTTATTTATTTTGGGAAAAATTATAATTTTATATTTAAATTGAAAAAAGAAACTCTTGCTTTACATCCTCCATTATGGTATACTGGGCGTAGAAATATTTTGATTACAGAACGGAGGAAATTTCTTATGAAAAAAAGAGTTTTATCATTACTGTTAGTTGGTTTGCTGCTTTTACCCTGTATTGGCGTAGGGGCTACTGCGCAGCACATCACCCTGAATGGCGAATTAGTGACTATTCCCGAAGATATGGGTAAAATCCAAACACGGGATGACCGCACCTTTGTTCCGGTTCGGTTTGTCTGTGAGAATTTGAGTTGCAGCGTTACCTATAACGATGAGCAAGTCAGCGCCACCATCACGGATGCAAACAATGTATCCTATTTGATTGCTGATAACTCTCCATCGCTCTTTGTTCTCCCCTATTATGAAACTCCCCTTCTTTATACCATGGATACTTTAACCTTTATCGATGAAACCGATGGTCGTATGTATGTGCCGATTCGTTTCCTTGCTACCGCCATGGGTTACACCGTGGATTGGGATGACGCCACAAAAACTGTTTCTTTGACCAAAAACGCAGAAGACACTGCTACTGAAGATGTTGAAGATGCTGACCCCACAGAAGATACTCCTGTTATCGAGGAAACTGAAACTATAGAAGACACTGAAACCGCAGAATAACTTATAAGGAGGCAGTTTCATGCGTTTGCAAAAAATCATTGCAGGCATTCTGACAGCCAGTATCATTTGCTCCGGGATGGTTGCCTTTGCAGCCGCTCAGGTTATTGAAATTAATGGTGCGCCCACCCAGATTCCTGCGGAAATGGGTTCGATGAAAGAACAAGATGACCGCACCTTTGTTCCGGTTCGGTTTATTATGGAGAATCTCCATTGCACCGTTGAATATATCGAAGAAACCAAGACAGCTATCATCACGGATACCTCCTCTACCTATTTGATTCAAGAAGGTAACCCGATTCTCTACGTTCTTCCGGATCAGTATACGGAAACTGTAAACATTGAGATGGACACAGCCGCTTTTATTGAAACTGTCGAGGTTGATGGTCAGGCATACGGACGTATGTATGTCCCCATTCGTTTTCTGGCAGACGCAATCGGTTATGATGTAGACTGGAACGAGGAAACCCAAACCGTCACATTGGATGCAAGGGATAAAAAATGACAAAAAAGACTTGGTTTCCAAGTCTTTTTTCTTTTTCCCGAAAAAATGCGAGCATCAAAAAAAGTTTTGTTAAATTTTCATTTCTCTCTTGCTATTTTTTCGAAACTATTATATAATATAACCAGATTAAATGTTTCCCTTAGGTCACATTTGGTTAAACTACACAAATGATTGGAGGTACCCCTATGACTTACAACATCGTATGTAAAAAAGTTGAATTAGCTGATTCCAGCAAAGAAAAACTGCTTTCTAAGGTGAAAAAACTCGGCAAATTCTTTGCAGATGACACCGAATGCCGCATTGTTGTTTCTATGCAACATGAGCAGATGGGGGTGGAAATCACCTTTCCGTACAAAGGTTTCATTATCCGTGCAGAGGCTCAGGATAGCGATATGTTAGTTGCAGTAGATGAATGTCTTTCCAATATTGACCGGCAAATCCGGCGAAATAAGACCAAACTGGCAAAGCGTCTGCGGGATTCCAACTTAGAGCAGTATGATCTCGACCTTGGAAATCACGTATCAGAACCCGAAGAAGACGAATACAAAATTATCAAGGTAAAACACATTGGTGCAAAACCGATGATGGTCGAAGAAGCCATTTTACAAATGAATATGCTTGGGCACGACTTCTTTATCTTCAACAATCCTGACACCATGGTTGCTAATGTAGTTTATAAACGGAAGGACGGCAACTACGCACTGATTGAATTGGATAAATAGCAACGTAAGGGGGCTGCGATATTAATATCGCAGCCCTTAAATTTTTATAGCAACTAAGCCGTTTATGCCCCCTCTTTCCCTTGACTTTCCATCCTGCTTTTGCTATAATTAATAAGATTATAAAAACAATATCTATCGCACAAAAGGAGAAACGTTATGCGCGCAGTTGTAACTGTTATGGGAAAGGATAAACCCGGAATTATTGCCGGAACCAGCACCTTATTGGCTGAAAACCAAGTCAACATTTTAGATATCACCCAAACCATTGTTCAAGATATCTTTACCATGGTTATGCTCGTAGATATTCAAAATAGCAAAATGGAGTTTTCTGCCCTTAGTGATGCTCTAAATCAACTTGGTGAAAAACTTTCTGTTGAAATTAGAATTCAACATGAAGATATCTTTAATTCTATGCATCGTATCTAATGTCATTTTAATGAAAGGAAGATTCTCTTTATGCTGAATATTAATCCACGCGAAATTGTAGAAACCATCCAGATGATTCGGGACGAACATTTGGATATTAGAACTATTACGATGGGAATTTCTCTTTTGGATTGCGCAGATGCTGACCCAAAAGTTGCCTGTCGGAAAATTTATGATAAAATCACCCACTATGCCAAAGATTTGGTAAAAACCGGTGAGGAAATCAGTCGTCGTTACGGAATTCCCATCATTAATAAGCGAATTTCAGTAACACCTATTTCCTTAGTTGCCGGCGCGAGCAATACCACAGACTATACACCTTTTGCGAAAACTTTGGATCGGGCAGCAAAAGAGACCGGCGTGAACTTTATTGGCGGATATTCCGCTCTGGTTTACAAGGGTTATTCCAAAGGTGATGAATATCTTATCCGATCCATCCCGGAAGCGCTCTGTTCTACTGACTATGTATGTTCCTCGGTAGGCGTTGCCACCACAAAAGCCGGTATTAATATGGATGCCGTGCGACAGATGGGGGAAATTATCGTAGAAACTGCCAACCGCTCTGCAGATAACAACTCCATGGGCTGTGCAAAATTGGTTGTCTTTGCCAATCCGGTAGAGGACAACCCCTTTATGGCAGGTGCTTTTCACGGTGTCGGCGAGGGCGATTGCGTCATTAACGTTGGTGTTAGCGGTCCTGGGGTGGTAAAATGCGCCTTGGAAGAAATCAAAGGTCAAGATTTTGGTGTTCTGGCTGAAACGATTAAAAAAACCGCCTTTAAGATTACCCGAATGGGACAGTTGGTGGCACAAGAGGCTTCCCGGATGCTTCATGTTCCCTTTGGCATTGTAGACCTTTCTTTGGCACCTACCCCTGCGGTGGGTGATAGTGTAGCATATATTTTAGAGGAAATGGGTCTGGAAAAGTGCGGAACACACGGTACCACCGCCGCATTAGCACTTTTGAATGACGCTGTAAAAAAAGGCGGCGTCATGGCATCCAGTTCTGTCGGCGGGCTCAGCGGCGCTTTTATTCCGGTGAGCGAAGATGCCGGTATGATTGCCGCCGCGGAATGTGGTGCGCTACATCTGGATAAATTAGAGGCTATGACTTGTGTTTGCTCGGTAGGCCTTGATATGATTGCTGTCCCGGGCGATACCCCCGCTTCTACCATTTCTGCTATCATTGCAGACGAAATGGCAATCGGCGTGGTAAACCAAAAAACCACTGCGGTTAGAATCATTCCTGCCGTTGGCAAGCAGGTTGGAGATCGCATTTCCTTTGGCGGTCTTCTTGGGGAAGCACCGATTATGCCGGTCCATCCTTATTCCAGTGAAGATTTTATTGCTCGGGGCGGAAAAATTCCTGCACCACTTCACAGTTTACGAAATTAAATATAAAATGCAAAAAGGCAACCAAAACGGTTGCCTTTTTTATTTTGTTACGACCGACATTGACGGAGCCAATGGATCACAGCAAATATTAGAAATACGACAATATTGACTGCAACAATACTGGCACCTGTAGGTGTTGAAAAAATAAACGAAATGGTAATTCCGGAAAAAACACAGAACAGCGATACCAAAGCAGAACAAATGGTAACACTGCGGAAACTCTTGCAAAGCCGCATGGCTGTTAAGGACGGGAAAATAATCAAACTGGAAATCAATAACGCTCCCATCATCCGCATTCCCAGAACAATGGTAACTGCCGTTAAAAGCGCCAGAAGCATATGATAGAAACTTGCCGGAAGGCCGGTTGCTTTGGCAAAGTTTTCGTCAAAGGTAATGGCAAAAATATGGTGATAAAAGAAAATAAACAAAACCAGTACCAGGGCGGACAAAAGAACGCTGAGCCAAACATCGGTATGGCTCATAGCAAGGATGCTCCCAAAGAGATAACTATAAATATCTGTGTTCATCCCCGTGGATTTCGATGCAACCAAAACACCGATTGCCAAAGCACCGGTGGAAATCATAGCAATAGCTGCATCCCCTTTGATTTTACTATTTTCACTTAATCTCAGCAGGAGAAAAGCCGCAACCACCACAACCGGAATGGTGACCTCAAGGGGGGACCAATTCATGGCTGTAGCCAGGGCTAATGTACCAAACCCCACATGGGAAAGACCATCGCCAATCATGGAATATCGTTTTAGAACTAGGCTAACACCCAGCAGAGATGCGCAAAGAGCCACTGCGCCGCCAACCAACAATGCACGCTGAATAAAAGAATAGGAAAACATTTGTACCATAAAATCAATCATGTCGGTGTCCCCCTATGTATTGTTTTCCAAGATCGCTTTGGAGATATTCTTCTTTGCTTCCAAAAAAATACCCGTCCTTGGTTAGATGCAGAATATGTTTTGCATATTTTACAGCACAATGAGTATCGTGAGTCGTCATAATAATGGCTACCCCATATTCGTGATTCAGTTTCTGCATCATAGCAAAAAACTCTGTGGTCATTCCAGGGTCAAGTCCAGTGGTAGGCTCATCCAATACAAGAATTTTTTCTGTCGCCAGAAGGGCTCTTGCCAACAAAACCCGTTGTTGCTGACCACCGGATAGTTCCCGGTAACACTGATTTCGCAGATGGCTGATTCTTAAATCATTTAAGAGTTTTTCTGCACGCTCTTTTTCTGCTTTTTTGTAAAAGGGGAACATGCCTTTTTGGTTTAAAAAACCAGAAAGAATAACCTCCCAGACAGAGGCAGGAAAATCTTTCTGTACCTCGGTTTGTTGCGCCAGATAACCAATTTGATTAACCTTGAGTTCCTTTGCAAAACGAATACTACCGCCGCTGATTCGCTTTAAACCAAGCAAGGCACGCATCAAAGTGCTTTTTCCAGTACCATTATCCCCAATGATGCAAAGATAGTCTTTTTCTTCTACGGAAAAATCCAAATGAGAAACAGCAACAATACCCTCATACGCCAGGGTAAGATGTTCACATTCCATGAGTTTCACTTTGTAGCGCCTCCTTTAGATTGCGGGCATTCTCCCACATTAAGCTAAGATAAGTATAGCCCGACTCCATTTCCTCTTTGGATACGTTATGGCAGGAATGGAAAAGCAATGGTTCTGCACCGGTTTCTTCCTGAATGACTTTTGCCAGACGTTGGTTGCTAAATTCAATATAGAAAATATTAGGAATACCCTCTTGCTTTATTTTATCAATCAAATATGCCACCGTCTTAGCACTGGGTTCTGTTTCGGCGCTGCATCCCGGAAACGCCGCCCGATATTTTAGCCCATAGGTTTCTGCAAAATACCGGAAAGGAAACCGGTCGCCAAAAACAATCGTTTGCAATTTTCCTGTTGCAACAATTTCCTCAAATTCCTTATCTAATTCCCGTAGTTTAGCAGAGTAATTTGAAAATCTATCTTGATAATACTCCCTATGACCAGGGTCAACTTTCATCAAAGCCTCTCTAATATTGCCAACAATCTTTACTGCATTTTTAGGAGAAGTCCATATATGCTCGTCATATTCAGCAGTGTGCCCATCTTCATGATGATGGTGAGAATCACCCTCCGTATGTTCTTCTTCCATAAGTTCCACAGACTCCATCATAGGCAGAACAATACAATCAGAAGTGTCGATGTTTTCTAGCATGGTTTCAACCCAGGCATCGGATTCTCCGCCGTTATAGATGAATATGTCACAGTTTTCTACTGCGATAATATCCGCCGGAGAGGGTTCATAGGAATGACTTTCTGTCCCGGGATGGAGCAACATAGAAACGTCTGCATATTCTCCGGCAATTTCCCGGGCAAAGTCGAAAGCCGGGAAAATCGTTGTCACAACAGAGATTTTTTCCGTTTGGGAAGTAGGAATTTGATTCTGACAACCGGAACAACAAGTACACAAGATAGTACAAACCAAAAAACAAAGAAAGTCACGAATTCTTTGTTTATATCCTGGTAGCCACATAATTCCTTACCCCCTTAAAAAACTACCGCTATCCGAATTTGCAGATAGCGGCATTTCCCCTTTTCTCTTATCCGGCGTGTTTCTCCGGCATTTTGCTATTGCTGAAATTTTCGTCATAGACGATATGTGCTTTAGTACGTTTTTCCACACATCCCTCGGTAATGATAACCTTGGAAATACCGGGCTCGGACGGTACTTCGTACATCACATCGAGCATAATAGCCTCTACAATGGTTCTAAGCCCTCTGGCGCCGGTTTCCCGTTCCATAGCAAGTTTCGCGATGGCAGAAACCGCCTTGTCTTCAAATTCCAAAGCGACGCCATCCATCTCAAGTAGAGCAACATATTGTTTCAATAGTGCATTTTTCGGTTCTTTCAAAATTGCCTTTAAGGCTTCTTCGTTTAAAGATTCCAGGGTGGTTACTACCGGCAAGCGGCCAATCAGTTCCGGAATCAAGCCGAACTTCAGTAAATCTTCTGGCTCCAACTGCTTTAAAATATCGCCACGATTCTTTTCTTTTTTGCTTTCCACCTTGGCGCCAAAACCCATGGACTTTTGATTAACACGGCTTTCAATAATTTTGTCAATCCCCTCAAAGGCACCAGCACAAATAAACAAAATATTGGTAGTATCAATCTGGATAAATTCCTGATGAGGATGCTTTCTTCCGCCATTGGGCGGTACCGAGGCAACCGTACCCTCCAAAATCTTCAGCAAGGTCTGTTGTACACCTTCGCCACTGACATCCCGGGTAATGGATGGATTTTCAGATTTTCTGGAAATCTTGTCGACCTCATCAATATAGATAATACCCTTTTGAGCGAGTTCAATATCGTAATCCGCTGCCTGAATCAGTTTTAGCAAAATGTTTTCAACATCTTCGCCTACATAGCCGGCCTCTGTTAAAGAAGTAGCATCTGCAATGACAAAAGGTACATTCAATTTTTTAGCCAATGTTTGTGCTAAAAAAGTTTTCCCGCAACCGGTAGGTCCGATCATCAAAATATTACTTTTTTGCAGTTCTACTTCGCTTTCTGTTTCAACATTCTGACTTTGAATTCTCTTGTAATGGTTATAAATTGCCACAGAAAGAGATTTTTTTGCCAGTTCCTGACCTACAATATATTCGTTTAAAAATTCATGAATCTCTTTGGGTTTGGGAACATCATCCATAGAAATTGCTACATCTGATTCCACAAAATCGTCTTTTAACAGTTCAACACAAAGTTCGATACACTCGTTACAAATATAGGCACTCGGTCCCTCAATCAGACGTTTTACCTGATCTTCGACCTTTCCGCAGAAAGAACATCGGCAAATGCGTGTTTCTTCTGTCATATTCGGCATAAACGCCCCTCCTATCTATTGGTGACAATCTTGTCAATCAAACCATATTCCAGCGCTTCCTGGGCACTCATAAAGTTATCTCTCTCAGTATCCGCTTGGATCACTTCCAGGGGTTTTCCGGTGTTTGCACTTAAGATCTGGTTCAAGTTATTCTTGATTTTCAGCATTCTCTCAACATGAATCTGCATATCGGTGGTCTGACCCTGGGTTCCACCCAAGGGCTGGTGAATCATAATTTCACTATTGGGAAGCGCGAACCGCTTTCCCTTCGCGCCGGCTGAGAGTAAAAATGCACCCATGGATGCAGCCATACCTACACAGATGGTAGAAACATCTGCTTTGGTGTACTGCATGGTATCATAGATGGCCATCCCGGCAGTTACAGAACCACCGGGGCTGTTGATGTACAAATTGATATCTTTATCCGGGTCTTCGCTATCTAAAAACAACAACTGCGCTACCACTAGGCTGGCAGTTACATCATTCACTTCATCCGATAAAAAGATGATTCTGTCTTTTAAAAGGCGAGAAAAAATGTCATAGGACCGTTCGCCTCTGCCGGTTTGCTCAATCACATAAGGAATCGAAATGTTTTTAATGGGATCCATAGTTTCCATACCCTTTCTGCCCATAAATTTTAACTATTCACATACTCGGGCAAAGCATGTTTAGAGATAACACGGACAGCATATTGCCTTTTTAGTATAATAAGGCTGACCTGGATAATATACCCAAATCAACCTTATGCTATACTCCACAAAACGCTTATTTAAAACTTGCGTTATCCACTAAGAACTTCATTGTTTTTTGTGCTTTCAGACGTTCTTTTACATCTTCTTCCGGGATGTACTTCTTAACATCTTCTACTTTCATGCCGCTGCTCTCTGCTGTCTTTTCATATTCTTTCATTACATCAGCATCGGTCACTTTAATTTTCTCCAGTTCGCAAACCTTTTCCAGAATCAAAGAGGTCTTAACTCTCTTTTGGGCTTCATCCTTGAACTGTTCTTTCAGCATATCCATGGTAGTGCCGGTATATTGCATATACTGGCTAAGTTCCATGCCCTGATAACGCATCTGCATATCAAAATCCCGAATCATATTCTGAATCTGGGTTTCAATCATAGCATCAGGAATATCAATCTCGGTTGCATCACAAACGGCATTGATTACGTTTTCCTCGGTCTCATGAGCCGCCCGCTCTTTATTGGCAGCAGACAGTTTCTCCTTCACGTCCTTTTGCAGTTCTTCCAAGGTATCAAATTCGCTGACATCTTTTGCAAATTCATCATCCAGTTCAGGAAGTTCCTTTACTTTGATACTGTTAACCTTTACCTTAAAGATGGCATCCTTGCCCTTTAAATCTTCTGCATGATATTCTTTAGGGAAGGTTACTTTAACTTCCACATCATCGCCAACATTTGCACCAATCAACTGGTCTTCAAAGCCGGGAATGAACTGACCGGAGCCAATGGACAGTGCAAAGTTTTCGCCTTTACCACCCTCAAAGGCTACACCATCTGCAAAACCTTCAAAGTCAATATTTGCGATATCATCCTTTTTTACTGCACGGCCTTCCACCGGAACGATTCTGGAATTTCTCTCGCGCAACCTCTCGATTTCAGCATCTACATCTTTTTTCAAAGTACGGTGAGTTACCTTGGTTGCCTCAATACCCTTGTAGGTTCCCATTTCAAACTCCGGCTTTACGGTGACCTTAGCAGTAAAGGTTACGCC
>JAZSKV010000043.1:0-2233 GCA_045534975.1 Ructibacterium sp.
AGTTATTATCAGGATATCGACGCCAGCGCTTATATGCATGCAGCATTACAGGGAATGACGACTGCCACCCAGGACCCTTATACCAGTTATTTGTGGGGTGCAGAGGCTGAGGCATATTTGCGGGAACTGGATGGCAACTACCAAGGCGTTGGTCTTTATATCGTCAATAATACAGAAGATAACACTATTGAGGTGGTGTCTGCCATTGCTGGAAGTCCGGCAGAAAAAGCAGGAATTTCCGCAGGAGATAAGATTTTGAAAATCAATGGAGTCTCTTATACCGGTCAGCAGTTTGGTGAGGCAGCCGCAACAATGCGAGGTATGGCGAATACCCAAGTGACAATCACTCTACTCAAAAAGCAGGATAGCAAGACGGTGGATGTGGTTTTGACCCGAGGGGAAATTGATATCCAAAGCGTATCGGGAACCATGTTAGGTGACGGCATCGGAAGAATCAATATCACTGAATTCAACGAAGGGACAGCCCGGGATTTTTCTGAAATTTATCAGAGTTTGAAAGACCAAGGAATGAAGCAGATGATTCTTGATTTGCGTAATAACCCGGGCGGACTTTTAAATGAGGCGGCAGAGATTCTTGATATCTTTGTGGATGAAGGAAAAATCCTTGTTTCTGTCATGGACCGTTATAAAAACCGTCGGGAAATTTTAGCCAACGAGGGCGCGGAAGAGGTGCCTATGGTGGTTTTGACCAACCAGAATTCGGCGTCTGCCAGTGAAATTGTAACCGGCTGTTTCAAGGATTATGGCATTGCCTATCATATCGGCGAAAAAACCTATGGCAAGGGCATTGTGCAGGACGTTTTCGATGCTGGCGGAAACAGTTTGCTCTCGGTGACCATTGCCCGGTATTATACACCCAAGGGTGTTTGCATCCACGAAGTAGGAATCAGTCCGGACCTGGAAATTGTGATGTCTGCTGAAAAATATGAAAACCTTGCCAACTTAAAACCAGAAGAAGATGTCCAATTACAGGCGGCAATCGCTTATCTCAAACGGTGACGGTTCTTGGTATCATTTCGGTGCAAGAGGAAAAAATAAGCCGGAAACCCTATGGGCGTATCCCAGTTTCTTTGAAAGAATCTTTTGATGCGGGAATTCCTGTGATAGTTGCAGAGATTGGTATCACAGAAGAAGAACTACAACAACGATCTCGATGGAGGAGAACCTGCCTGGAAAAAAAGGCAACACGGGTTTTAAAGAAGAACGGTGCAACGGTCATTTGTAGGGATGACCCCGTTGCTGGACAGGATACCCTGCAGAAAAAATTATCCCAAGAAGATATGGCGGAGGCGGTTGCCTATGCTCTATGTTATTTGGACGACAACCCTATAGGAAAAACAGCGTGGTTCCTGGATAGAGATTGTGATGTAGTGGATTTATCCTTATTCCGGCAGGTGAGTCAAAAGGTGCAATACCTGGGTTTGGCTACAGAAAATATGCAAAGAGCCGAGATGCTCGCTGACGAACTCTGCGAGGAATATGGCGTCACCCTTACGGTTAAGCCTTCTGGCTTTTCAGCCTTGGGACGTGCAACGCTGGTGGCAGATATGGCTGGCGGCAGGGTGAGAATCGGAAGAGGTTTTTTGATTGACGGCAGAGAGGTTACATTGGATTTACATGGATATCGGGTTGATGCAGAAAACTTGCTAAAAGTCTGCCCGGAACTTTCTCGAAACTTCTCCCATAAGGCGTGGCTCTTTGGGAAAAAGCGGTTGACAAGATAAAGAAGATGGATTATAATAATTATTTAGACATCAAAGAAAAAACACCAAGCATTGGTTAAAAATATGGAGGTCAAAAAATGGCAGAGAAAAAAATCACCCTTACCCAAGAGGGTTTAAAGAAACTGGAAGAAGAACTGGAATACTTAAAAACTAAAAAGAGAAAAGAAGTTTCCGAAAAGATTAAGGTAGCCCTCGGCTTTGGTGACTTGTCCGAGAACTCGGAGTATGATGAAGCGAAAAACGAGCAGGCACAGGTAGAAGTTCGTATCAGTGAACTGGAAAACATGCTGAAAAACGTCACCGTCATTGACGATGATGATATCGACCGTACCAAAGTAGGTATCGGTACTAAGGTACAGATTTTAGACGTAGAGTTTAAAGAAAAAGAGTGGTATACTATCGTAGGCTGCACGGAAGCAAATCCTGTGGGCGAAGATGAGAAAACGATTTCCAATGAATGCCCTCTCTTTATGGCAATTAAGGGAAAA
>JAZSKV010000077.1:0-14426 GCA_045534975.1 Ructibacterium sp.
CGGGGAATATTGCAAGAACGATAGGAATGAGAATTCCGAAGGTTCACCAAGAGGTACCCGTTGCAAATGCAAGAATACAAGCAACGATGAAGATAACTGCAGGGAGGAAGTTGTTGAGAGCGCTTGCGCTGCCCATCATCAAGTCACCTACGAAATACTTAGTTCCAAGAACAGAAGTCATATTCTTAAGAGCAGTTGCAAAGGTAAGAATCATAATGGCAGGCACCATGGCTTTAAAGCCCATGGGAATGGATGCCATCGCATCTTTAAAGGTGATGACTCTTCTTGCAATCAGGTAGATAACAGTTACCAGCAGGGCAACCAGAGCACCCCAGGGAAGACCCACGGTAGCATCAGTGTTACCAAAAGCGGTGATAAAGTCATCGCCTGCAAAGAATCCGCCGACATACAAAAGACCCAAAACAGAGATGATAACCAGGACAATGATGGGGAAGATCAGGTCAAAGACTCTGCCCTTTGGATTCGCATCTTCCACCTCAGCGGATTCTACATCGTCTTTCCCACTGGTAAAGAGGTCGCCTTTGTGCATAGCATTCAACTCATGGAGTTTCATGGGACCGTAATCAAATTTCATCAAGATAATGGAAATGACAAAGACAATCATCAAAAGGGAGTAGAAGTTATAAGGGATTGCCCGAACAAACAGTTCAATGCCGGAGAATCCGGTTCCCTCAGTAAATTCAGAAACTGCAGCCGCCCAGGAAGAAACCGGAGCAATCATACAGATAGGAGCAGCAGTAGCATCAATTAAGAATGCCAACTTTGCCCGGGAAATGTTCTGTCTGTCCGTGACGGGACGCATCACGCTACCTACGGTCAGACAGTTGAAATAATCATCAATAAAGATGAGAACGCCCAAGATAAAGGTAGCAAACATAGCCCCAACCCGGGATTTGATATGGGTTTCTGCCCAACGACCGAAAGCAGCAGAACCGCCAGCTTTATTGATGAGAGCCACCAAAGCACCTAAAATAACTAAGAAGATAAAGATGCCTGCGGTGCCGGATACAGCGTCAATCAGACCTGTGTTAATGACGTTATCCAGTGCGGCTACCGGATGCCAGTTGGCAGCAAGCAATCCGCCCAGAACGATACCGATGAACAAAGAAGAATACACTTCTTTGGTAATCAACGCCAGAGCGATGGCAACCAACGGGGGAACCATTGCCCAGAATGTTGCATAGTAGTTGCTGACTACCTCTTCGTCGCCGGTGGCAAAAACAACCATAGAGGTTGCAAGAACCATCACCAGGGCGAGGAAGAAAGTAACCATGTTTTTCTTGTTAAACTTTTTCATTGGAAATCCCTCCTGATTTCTTTTGTAAAAAAAATGAGAGCGATAGAAACGCTCTCATGCTAAATAATTTTTCAAAACAAATAGCGTGTGCATGATACCGATTCTTTTCCTTGATATAAGAATACCAGTCGATTCATCGTATCATAGCAAAGTACGACTTGTCAAGATATTTTTTGACAATATCAGACTTTTTTTCCATCCGGAAGTTGTACCAGAAGAATAGCACCAAACATCAAGATACACCCCATGATTTCCCGGATGGATAAAGCCCCGCCGGTGAGATTCCAACCCAAAGCCACCAGAATCACCGTGGTCAGTGCCGCAAAGACCGACTCTAAACTCATTAAAATGGAAGCAGAGGTGGGGTCGGTATATTTCTGCCCTACAATCTGGAGGGTATAAGCAACCCCGCAGGACATAATGCCGGAATAGCCAATGGACAGCCAGCAATCAAGGATGGGCTTTAACTGTGGTTCTTCAAACAGGAACATCCAGATAAGATTGAGAAAACCGCAGATGAAAAACTGCAGACAGGCAAGTTTCACCCCGTCAACCTTGGGGGAGTAGTTATCAATGACCATAATATGCCCGGCAAAGACAAAGGCGCAAAGGAGTGTCATCACATCGCCAATATTCATGGAAAGAGAAGCATCCATGCACATCAGGTAAAGGCCGGCAACGGCAATTAGGACAGAAAGCCAGAGAATCGGTCTGGTTTTTTTGCCAGCGAAAATGCCGATGATGGGGACAATCACCATATAAAGAGCAGTAATAAAAGCCGATTTTCCGGGACTGGTGTATATCATGCCGGCAGTTTGCAGGGTGGTTGCAATACAAAGAAGAATGCCGCAAAGAAAACCGGCCAAGAGAAGTTGTTTGTCGATTTTTTGGATAGGAATGCCTTTTCTTTTCTTCCCCCAATCCAGAAAAGCAATCACGGGGAGAAGAACCAGACCGCCCAAAACGCTCCGGATGCCATTAAAGGCAACAGGGGAAATCAGTTCTACTCCTTTACTCTGTGCAATAAACGAAATACCCCAGACCACCGAGGTCAGGAGTAACAGTAAATTTCCTTTTAGTTTTTGCTGATTCATAACGTCTGCTCCTTATGATATATATTACTAGTTTATTATTTTACTTGGTTTTTGTCACAGAGTCAAGGGTTGTTTTTTCGATATTTCTGTGATATAATGAATCTGTCAAAAAAGACTTCTCTATGGTGAGGAAAGCCTTTGACGATGAATAGGCATTCCTCTTATAAACTATATCTGTGGTGAAGAATCTAATGGACTTACTTCATTTATAATTTTGATTGTTATTCCGGGTAATAAAAATTGGGGGGAATACTTATGAGAAAAAAACTTCAGGATAAAATGTTTGAGTCAAGTTATTTGTTTGAACTTTTGATTGCATTTATTGTTTCAATTTCCATTCTGTTTTTTGCAGTACGGATGGTGTTTGATTTGATTCACTTAGGATTGGCTTTTGAAAGTACAAGTTCCTTGATGACAGTTTTAGACGATGCCATCATCCTGGCAATCGGTGCGGAGTTAATCAAGATGCTCTGTAAGCACACGCCGGAAACGATTATTGAGGTTATGGCGTTTGCCTTAGCGCGGCAACTGATTGTGGGACATGCGGCACCTTGGCAAAACCTTATTACTGTGGTTGCGATTGCAATTCTCTTTGTGGTAAGACGGTTTTTGCTGAATCGTCACGATATGGTGGAAACCCCGGATGGACTCGTCGAGGTCAATGAAATTATGAAAGAAGAGAAAGAGTGATACCATGAAACTGATGATTGCATCTGATATACACGGATCGGCACAATATTGCCGAAAATTGATGGCAGCAATGGAGTGGGAGATGCCGGACAAGGTCTTACTGTTGGGAGATTTGCTCTATCACGGGCCGAGAAACCCTTTGCCACCGGAATATGATCCCAAAGCCGTAGTCCAAATGCTAAACGAGAAGAAAGAGAAGTTGATTTGTGTTCGGGGTAACTGTGATACCGAGGTAGACCAAATGCTCCTTGAAATGCCTATTTTGGCAGATTACTGTCTGCTCAGTTGGGAGGGTACTCTCATCTATGCCACCCACGGCCATCACGCGTCGGATACCAATTTGCCGCCTATTTCCAAAGGAGAAATCCTCCTTTGCGGGCATACCCATGTTCCGGCTTGCAAAGAGGTGGAGGGAATATGGTATCTCAATCCCGGTTCGGTTTCTATCCCCAAAGAGGATTCCTGGCACGGATATATGATATTGGAAGAAAATACATTCTCCTGGAAGAATTTAGAGGGAGAAATGCAAAAACAACAGAGTATATAAAAATATCCGCAATCCCAAGGGATTGCGGATATTTTTTATTTTTATCCTAAAATCAATTTTAAGAATGTCTTTTTACCTTTTTTGATGACCAATTCGCCATCCTTAAACATATCCGGTGTTACCACCAAATCCACAGCAGTTACCTTTTCGCCAGCCAGGGCAAGTCCATTCTGCTGAATCAGTCTGCGTCCCTCACCCTTAGAGGGGATCAGTTTTACCTGTACCAGTAAATCCAGAACATTCATACCATCGCCCAAATCAGATGCCGCAATGGTTTCGGACGGCATATTGGAAGTATCGCTACCACCACTGAAGATTGTCATTGCTGCGTCGTTAGCAGCCTTAGCCGCATCTTCACCATGAACCATTTTGGTTACTTCATAAGCCAGGATGCACTTTGCTTTATTGAGTTCCTGACCCTCCAATTTTTCATATTCTGCAATTTCTTCCATAGGCAGGAAAGTTACCAGTTTCAAAAGACGAATGACATCTTTATCATCCACGTTTCTCCAATACTGATAGAAATCATAAGGAGAAACTTTTTCCGGGTCAAGCCAGAGGGCGCCTTTTTCGGTCTTGCCCATCTTTTTGCCCTCAGAGGTAGTGAGCAGGGTAAAGGTCATGCCGTAAGCCTGTTTGCTTTCTTTCCGGCGAATCAACTCAATACCCCCGATGATGTTGGACCATTGGTCGTCACCACCGAATTCCATAATACAGTTATAATCCTTGTTAAGTTTATAAAAGTCAAAACTTTGCATCAACATATAGTTGAATTCCAGGAAAGTAAGACCTTTTTCCATACGGGACTTATAGCATTCTGCGGTCAGCATCTTGTTAACCGTAAAGTGAACGCCAACCTCACGCAGGAAGTCTACATAGTTTTGTTTGAGCAACCAATCGGCGTTGTTCACCATCAGAGCTTTGCCGTCGGAAAAGTCAATAAACTTAGACATCTGTACCTTAAAGTTATCCGCATTGTGCTGGATTTCTTCCTGGGTAATCATGGGACGCATATCCGCTTTGCCGGTGGGGTCACCAACCATGGTGGTACCGCCGCCCAGCAAAATGATGGGACGGTGTCCGGCGTTTTGCATATGCTTCATCACAATCAGTTGCATAAAGTGACCAATATGCAGGCTGTCAGCGGTGGGGTCAAAACCAATGTAAAAGGTGATTTTTTCTTCGCCTAAGATTCTGCGAATTTCTTCCTCGTGGGTGGTCTGTGCAATCAGGCCACGTTCCTGTAATACATCAAAAACATTCTTCATGATTTTATCCTCTCTATTCGGTAATTTCTTCGTTGGGGATTTCTACTGCCGCAGTAATGGCAATGGCAAGTTCTTCTAACTGTTTGGGGTCAACCATAGAGGGAGAACCGCTCATCAGTTCCGCTGCTGTCTGTACCTTGGGGAAGGGAATGACGTCACGGATGGAATCACAGCCTGCCATAATCATAACCAGACGGTCCAGGCCATAAGCCAGACCACCGTGGGGAGGCGTACCATACTTAAAGGCTTCCATTAAGAAACCAAACCGTTCCCAAGCCTCTTCCTGGGTAAAGCCTAAGGCCTTAAACATTCTCTCTTGCAGGTCGGTCTGGAAGATACGCAGACTGCCGCCGCCGATTTCGGTACCGTTTAAGATGATATCGTACGCCTTAGCACGAACATTACCCGGATCGGTTTCCAGCATGGGGAGATCCTCGTCTACGGGATGGGTAAAGGGATGGTGTTTTGCAACGTACCGGTCTTCTTCCTCGCTATATTCAAAGAGGGGGAAGTCGGTCACCCAAAGGAAGTTGAACTTGGATTTATCAATCAAATCAAACCGCCGAGCAACCTCTAAACGGAGGTTACCCAAAGCATCATAAACCACCTGGTCTTTATCGGCGATAATCAAAATGGCGTCGCCAACCTTAGCGCCGGTTTTGGCGAGAATGGCATTTGCTTCGTCTTCGGTTAAGAATTTTGTGATTTGGGAACGGAGATTATTCTCTTCTACCACAATCCAAGCCATACCTTTGGCACGGTAAGTCTTGACATATTCGCCCAGACTATCCAGGGTCTTTCTGGTCATCTTTTCTCCAAGACCCTCTGCCACAATACAACGAACGCTGCCGCCATTTGCCACAGCCCCGGAGAATACCTGGAAGCCACAATCTTTTACTTCATCGGAGATGTTGATAAACTCCATACCAAACCGGGTATCCGGCTTGTCAGAACCAAACCGGTCCATCGCCTCTTGATAGGGAAGACGGAGGAAGGGGGTCTTGATTTCAAGACCTAAAACCTCGCCAAAGAGTTTTTTCAAAAAGCCCTCATTGACTTCAATAATGGTGTCAATATCCGCAAAGGAAAGTTCCATATCCAGTTGGGTAAATTCCGGCTGACGGTCTGCACGCAAATCTTCGTCACGGAAACAACGGGTTACCTGAAAATAACGGTCATAGCCGCCAAGCATCAATAACTGTTTGTATAACTGGGGAGATTGGGGCAGAGCATAGAAGTTGCCGGGATGCACACGGCTGGGCACCAAATAATCTCTTGCGCCCTCGGGGGTACTCTTAGTGAGAATAGGAGTTTCCAGTTCCAAAAAGCCGTTTTGGTCAAAGTAATCTCTGGCAAGTTTCGCTACCCGATGCCGGAGAATCATATTCCGTTGCATATCGGGGCGGCGCAAATCCAAATACCGATATTTTAAACGCAGAGCGTCTTTGGTATCGATATTTTCTTCAATATAAAAGGGTGTGGTTTCTGCACCGTTTAAGATTCTCAGTTCGGTAACAAAAACTTCGATTTCACCGGTAGCCATATCCGGATTGATATTTTCCGGAGTTCGAAGCAGGACTTTACCTTGAACAGCGATAACATATTCGCTCTTTAATTGCTCTGCTTTTTCAAACACTGCCCGGTCAGTTTCGTCATTAAAAGAAAGTTGGATGATGCCGGTTCTGTCCCGGAGGGTGACAAAGTTGACACCGCCTAAACGCCGGTTTCTGGCAACCCAACCGGTCAGGGTGACGGTTTCATTTTCATTGGCAGCAGAAAGTTGACCGCACATATGAGTGCGCTTGAGTCCTGCCATAGTTTCAAATTGCATGGAATTTTCCTCCTTTTATCGTTATGCGTTCAGAATCTTTTGTATTTCGTCGGCTGTCAAAGAAATGGAAAGGGTTTCTCCTGTCTGCATATTCTTGATATCAGCCTTGCCTGCCTGAATTTCGTCTTCGCCCAGCACCATGCTGAACTTAGCACCAAGTTTGTTGGCGTATTTCATTTGTGCTTTGACGCTGCGCTGACATAGGTCACGTTCTGCATGGATGCCCATTTTTCTAAGGTCATGAACCAGTTTTTGTGCAGTGGTATCAGCCAGATCGCCAATGGCGGCAACAAAAAGTGCCGGTGCAGTATCCGGAATATTCTGGTCAAGACCCTGGCTCTTCATAATCATTACAAGTCGCTCTAAGCCTGCTGCAAAACCAATACCCTCGGTGGGTTTTCCGCCCAGTTCTTCCACCAGACCATTGTAACGGCCGCCGCCACAGACGGTGGACTGCGCGCCTAAGGCATCGGAAGTGATCTCAAAGACGGTTCTGGTATAGTAGTCAAGTCCCCGAACAATGGTGGGGTCTATGGTATAGGCAATTCCCACAGCATCCAGATAGGAGAGGGTCTTGTCAAGATGAGATTTACAATCTTCACAAAGATGGTCAATCATCTTGGGTGCCCCTGCTGCAATACCGGAACAAATTTCTGATTTACAATCAATGATCCGCATGGGGTTTTTATCCAGACGGGTATTACAGGTTTCACAAAGTTTGTCCTTGTATTGGGAGAAGTATGCCTTTAACTTTTCGTTATATTCCTTTTTGCAGACAGGGCAACCAATGCTGTTGAGGTTCAGTTTCAAATCCTTAACGCCCAATTTCTCAAAGAATGATAGTGCCAGAGCAATAACCTCAGCATCGGTAGCGTCGGATGTGCCGCCAAAACATTCAATACCAAACTGATGGAATTCCCGCAGGCGACCCGATTGGGGTTTTTCATAGCGATAGCAGGAAATCAAATAGAAGAGTTTGGTGGGTTGCGGGTCAGCATAGAGGGAGTTCTCAATAAAACTCCGTACTAAGGAAGCAGTGCCCTCAGGCCGCAGAGTGATGCTTCGACCGCCCTTATCTTCAAAGGTGTACATTTCTTTTTGTACTACATCGGTGGTGTCACCCACACCCCGCTGAAAGAGAGAGGTGTCTTCAAAAACCGGAGTACGGATTTCTTTATAGCCATAAGCGGCACAGACCTCTCTGGCGGCTTCTTCGATTTTTTGCCAAAGGGGACTTTGAGAGGGCAGAATATCCTCAGTCCCACGTGGTTTATTAATCATCGTGTCATAACTCCTTTCGATACCCTATTACAGACAACGACCCTGTTCCGGGTTGTATTTACTGCAAAGCAGATCAATCAGTTCTGCTACGTCTTCCCGACCGGTTTTCTTTTCTGCGGAGAAGGGGAGAAGAATGCTATCATCATCCAGTTCCAGCATCTCGTAAATCACCGTCAGGTTGTTTTCAATCTGAGATTTTTTTAGCTTGTCCAGCTTGGTGGCAACCACCACCGGGGTATACCCAAAATGCCGAATCCAGTTAAGCATGGTAATATCATCCTGGGTTGGTTTATGCCGCGCATCCACCAACTGAACCACCTGAATCAGGTTAAAGCGATTGGTTAAATAAGTTTCTATCATTTTCGCCCAACGGAGTTGCTCATCTTTGGAAACTTTAGCATAACCATATCCCGGCAAATCCACCAGCCGGTACTGGCCGGCAATGTCATAAAAGTTAATGGTGGCTGTCTTTCCCGGTGTACTACTGGTCCTTGCCAGTTTGGTACGGTTGGTCAAACAGTTAATCAAAGAAGATTTTCCTACGTTGGAACGTCCGGCAAAAGCAATTTCCGGAACCAGGGTATCCGGATATTGGGTAGGCTTGACAGCCGTTGCCAGAAGTTTTGCGTCAATATATTCCATAAAGACCTCCTGGGTTATCGCATAGAAGACTTGGCACGGATTCTTTCTTCAATCCCGGCACCGGTGATAAAGGATTCAATATATTGCATTTCCTTTTTGTTTTCCCGTTTTTCTTTGGGCGGCGCAGGAAAAAGTGCTGTTTCCAGCACGGTGTCCATATCCTTTGCAAAGATAAACTGCATGCTTTCTTTGAGCTTTTCCGGAAGTTCTTCATAATCCGGCTTGTTGTCATAGGGGAGCACAATGGTTTTGATTCCCATACGGAAAGCCGCCAAGGCTTTTTCTTTTAATCCACCAATGGGCAGGACTCGACCCCTAAGGGTAATCTCTCCCGTCATAGCCACATAGCGGTTCACAGGTCGGCCTGTCAGGGCAGAAACCAATGCGGTTGCCATGGTGATGCCGGCAGAAGGACCGTCTTTGGGGACAGCGCCCTCAGGAACATGGATATGAATATCCGTTTGCTTATAGAAGTCCGGAGAAATACCCAAAGATGTAGTATTGCTCCGCAGGAAACTCAGGGCTGCTTTGGCAGATTCCTGCATCACATCCCCAAGACTTCCGGTCAGTTCTAACTTTCCGGTGCCCGGCATAGTGTTGACTTCGATACAGAGAGTATCACCACCCACCTCGGTCCAGGCAAGACCGGTCACCAAACCAATCTGGTTCTGGGTTGCTGTCTTATCGTAGTGATAGGTTTGTTTACCCAGAAAATCGGTGAGGTTTTTGGTCGTGACGGAAAGGGAATCAAGCGCTGGGTCTTCGGCAAACCGTACCGCTGCTTTCCGGCAGAGTGCCGCAATCTTACGCTCCAAAGAACGAACCCCGGATTCCCGGGTATACCCATCAATGATAGCAGAAATCACATTGCTGCCACATTTGAGTTGGGAGGCTTTCAAGCCATGAATTTTTCGTTGCTTGGGCAGAAGATATTTCGAGGCAATATGCTGCTTTTCCTCCAAACTGTAACCGCTGATTTCAATGACGTCCATTCGGTCAAGGAGCGGCCGGGGAACGGTGCTGATTGAATTGGCGGTTGCAATGAATAACACATTGGATAAATCAAAGGGCAGTTCCAGAAAATGATCCCGGAAGTTTTTATTCTGTTCCGGGTCAAAGACCTCCAGCATGGCAGAGCCAGGATCTCCGTGATAGTCCTGGGACATTTTATCAATTTCATCAATCAGCATCAAGGGATTAGAACTTCCGGTGCGTTTTAAGGCATCTACAATCCGACCCGGCATAGCACCGATATAAGTTTTTCTGTGACCACGAATTTCCGCCTCATTCTGGACACCGCCCAGACTGATACGGGTGTAGTTGCGGCCCAAAGCCTCAGCAAGGGAGCGGGCAATGGAGGTTTTGCCGGTTCCTGGAGGGCCAACCAGACAGAGGACATTGCTCTTAGGTTTCCCGGAGAGTTTCCGGACAGCAATATATTCCAAAATCCGTTCTTTCACCTTTTCAAGACCATAGTGGTCCCGGTCAAGAATCTTCCGAGAAAGTCCCATATCCAAAATATCCTCGGTTTCTACGCCCCAGGGGAGGGAAAGGACAGTTTCAATATAATTTTGAATTACTCCATATTCCTGGGAATAGGGATGACCTTTCCGGAGCCGGTTAAATTCTTCTTCCAGTTTGTCGCAAACTTCTTGAGGAATATTCCGACCTTCCATCTGGGTACGGTATTTCTTGATATCGGCATCGGCGGCTTCACCTTCCCCCAGTTCCTCTTGAATCACTTTGAGTTTTTCCCGCAGAACATAATCCCGTTGATTCTGGTCAAGGTTGTCCTGAACCTTGTCCATAATCTCGTGTTCAATTTCTAAAATTTCGGTTTCATGTTCCAAAATATGAATCAGTTTTTCTAAACGATGTTCCTGATGGAGTTCGTTTAAAATTTCCTGTTTTAGTTGGGGTTTTAAGGGAAAATTGGCGGCAACCACATCAGCCAGTTCTCCGGCATCCTCGATGGAGAGAAGAGAGGTAACTGCCTCTGGAGAAAGCCGGTCATAGAGTTCTAAGAAATGTTCCACCAAATGAAAAGCCCGGCGCATGAGCACCTGAACCTGTAAATCGTCCTCGGATTCTATGTCATAAAGACGGGAGATGTAAACCTGCGTCATCTTATCCAGTTCAGCAAAACGGGTGATTTGACCCCGATATAAACCCTCAACTAAAATCCGGATGTTACCGTCCGGAAGATTTAAAATCTGTTTGATTTCCGCTACTGTACCAACCTCGGCAAGGTCAACGGGACCCGGGTCATCAACGGTAATGTCATTTTGATAGCATAAAAAGATGAGTTTGTCCTCATCCATAGCCCGATGAACGGCGGCTACCGATTTGGGACGTCCCACATCAAAGTGCAGAATCATTCCGGGAAAAACATTGATTCCCCGGAGCGGCACTAAGGGTAATATGAGTTTATGATTTGTCATAAGCAAAAACCTGCTTTCTTAAAATCGTATTTGCAATGGTATCTTAAAATAAGAGTTGAAACATCTTAACTAATGTATTATACTATTAATATAGGAAAATAGCAAGCACTTTTTCCGTGTTTCGAACCAAAATTCGAGGAAAATATTGAAAAAATTTAGATATTTTCTGGAAAATGCAAAAAAGTGCTTGACAAAGAGAAAAACCTATGGTAAGATGTCTCGGTAAAGCAGAAGGTTTCCGCTTCTCCCCTTCGCCGTAAGTGGCAAAAGGGTATCCTGATTTAGGACTTATTTTGAATGAGAATCTTTGGTTCTTATCTTGAAATATGCGCGGAATGCTTTTGCATTCCGTTTTTTTATTCGCGGAAAGCAAAGCGAATCATCTGCAAATAAACAGAAAAATTTCTGTTTGGAGGTGTTTTGTTATAGCAAAGCAAGATTTGATGATTAACGAGGAAATCAGAGACAAAGAGATTCGTCTAATCGGCCCGGAGGGGGAACAACTTGGTGTTGTTGAAAACAAGGTTGCCCAAGCCATGGCAGAGGAAAAGAATCTGGATCTGGTTAAAATCGCACCTCAGGCAAAGCCACCGGTTTGCAAGATTATGGACTATGGCAAGCATAAGTTTGAACTTGCAAAACGGGAAAAAGAGAATCGCAAAAACCAAAAAGTGATTGCTCTCAAAGAGGTTCGGCTCAGCCCGAACATTGACGAGCATGACTACAACACCAAACTGAATCAGGCGATTAAATTCTTAAAAGCCGGTGATAAAGTAAAGGTGTCGGTGCGGTTCCGGGGTCGTGAGATTACCCATAGTTCTCTGGGTAAGGATATCCTCACGCGGTTTCGTGATGAAGCCAGCGAGTTCGGTGGAGCCGATAAGGACATCAAAATGGAAGGTCGCAGTATGGCTATGATATTGTCACCCAAAAAAGGATAGGCGTTAAGTCCTATACAAAAATGTAATCAGATATGGAAGGAGAGAAATACTATGCCGAAAATTAAGACTCACAGAGGCGCTGCGAAGCGTTTTGGTATCACCAAAAGCGGTAAGGTAAAGAGAGGCAAGGCGTTCAGAAGCCACATTTTGAACAAGAAAACCACTAAGAGAAAAAGACACCTGAGAAAAGGCGGCTATCTTTCTGCTGCCAATGAGGCAACCATTAAGAGCATGATGCCTTATAAATAAGCCTTACGGTTTATGGTGTTAAGAAACGTGATTTGAGAAAGGAGCTTTTAACATGGCAAGAGTAAAAGGCGCTATGAAGACCCGCGCCAGACATAAAAAAATCTTAAAACTTGCAAAAGGTTACAGAGGCGCAAAGAGCAAACTTTTCAGAACTGCAAATCAGGCAGTGATGAAATCTTTGGCCTATGCATACAGAGACAGAAAGGCGAAGAAAAGAGAATTCAGACAACTCTGGATTGCTCGTATTAATGCGGCAACCCGCGCCAATGGCATGAGTTACAGCCAGTTTATGAACGGTCTCAAAAAGCAGGGTATCGAAATGAACAGAAAGATGCTCTCTGAGATTGCAATTTCTGATCCTGAGGCTTTCAAGAAGTTGGTGGATCAGGTACGCTAACCTGAAACAGCATGGAGATTCTTCAGTTGCTAAGACCTTTGTTTTAGCCGGCTGAAGAATTTCTTTGGTTAAGTGAATAATTCAAAAGAGAAACACAGAGTAGGCGTCCATGCGTTAGCTAATATGGCTTGCAGTGCCGGTTATACAGGGAGTTGATAGCCGGACGAAGAACATTTTTGTCGCGGTATGGGCGCCGCATCCCGCTGTTGGGCAGAAAATACCGAACTGTACTGACAGTGATTTTTAAGGAGGTATTTTCTATGAAGAAACGCTTTGATTTATACTTAGACAACTGCAAGGAAGTGCTGAAAAATCTACTGGCACCCTTTGCAGAAATTTTTTCTTTTTTAGGAAATCCCTGGATTAGTTTTCTTCTGATTGCAGGGATATTTGTTATTCTTTTAGGATACTGTATCATCAGAAAACAAGGTCCCTTAAAAGAACAGTTGAAAAAGCCGAAAGTGCTGACAGTTTGCGCGCTTTTGATAGCACTCAATATCGTGTTGGGGTATTTTACCATTCGTTTTAGTGCCTATTTGCGTGTAGGGTTTGGCTTTTTGACCCAACCCATCATCGGTATGCTTTTCGGTCCCGTGGTGTGTTGTGTCACTGGCATTTTTCAGGATTTTATCTCTTTGATACTCAATCCTACCGGTGCTTATATCCCAACCTATGGACTTAGTGTTGGTATTTCCGGCATCTTTCACGGACTCATGCTATACCGGAAACCGGTTAGATTCTGGCGGGTTTCCCTGGATGCAGTCCTGGTGGTTTTGATAGGGAACATTCTCTTAAATTCCATTGCCTTGGCACCTACGGTAGCCAGTGGCTTTGTTGGGATTTTGCCATCTCGGATTTTGAAAAATTTATTACTGCTCCCCATTCAGGCAGTACTCAACTATTTGGTTTTAAAGTTTGTTAAGAGGCACAAACGGCTCAAAGATATTTTTTGATGTAAGAAGGTGACAGGATGGTAGAGATAACCAGCCGAGATAATAAATTGTTAAAGCAGGTTCGCAGTCTGCAAAGTAAAAAGGGGAGACAAACCACCGGCCTTTATTTTGTGGAGGGTCGCCGGATGGTAGAGGAGGCATTGGAAAACGCCAGAGAGATGGTAGAAGCCATTCTGGTATCTGATGTTTTTGCAGAAAGAAACCAAACATTTTTACATAAACTTGACGAAAACGGAAAAAACCTATATACTGCCAAAGAAAGATTGTTCCATGAAATTTGCGATACCGAAACCCCTCAGGGAATCGGTGCGGTGTTACGGATGCCCGAGGATGGTTTTTCTTTGGATAATAAAAACTTTTTGTTGGCATTAGACGGGGTCTCTGAACCTGGAAATTTAGGCACGATTATCCGTACTGCCGAGGCGGCAGGGGTAGATGGTATCCTGCTTTTCAAAGGCTGCGCAGACCTTTATAACCCTAAGGTAGTTCGGGCTACCATGGGGGCGCTTTTCCGTATGCCCATCCAAGTTGGGGTAGAACCTGCATTTTTAAAAGAATGTAAAGAAAAAGATTTTTTCATTACGGCTACTGCCTTGCGTGATTCCATTCCGCTTGCAGAGAGAGAAAAGAGAAAAAAACAGATCCTGATTATCGGTAGTGAGGCAACGGGCGTGTCCGAAGAAGTTTTGGCACTTTCTGACCAAAGAGTGCGGATTCCTATGGCTGGCAAGGTAGAATCCTTAAATGCCGCTGTTGCTGCTGGTATTGCCATGT
>JAZSKV010000081.1:0-8177 GCA_045534975.1 Ructibacterium sp.
AGAAGTTAAAGAAGTTTGGGGTAGATTTTGAGGCGCATGTGATTTCGGCACACCGGACCCCTTATCAGGCAGAAGAATTTGCAAAAAAAGCAAAAGAGAGCGGGGTTAAGGTAATTATCGCAGCGGCAGGAAAAGCGGCACATTTAGGCGGCGTGATTGCGGCTTATACTACGCTTCCGGTGATTGCACTTCCTATCCAGACATCCCTGATGGGAGGATTGGATTCCCTCCTTTCTATGGTACAAATGCCATCCGGCATTCCGGTTGCTACCGTTGCTGTCAATGGTGCTGATAACGCCGGAATCTTAGCCGTACAAATGCTGGCATTATCTGACAATGCCCTGGCAGAAAAACTGGCACAATTCAAAGAAGATATGGCGGCAGAGGTCTTAAAGAAAGACCAGATGCTCCAAGAAGAACTGAAAAATTTTTAGCGTACAGGAGGAAATAGTATGAGTCAGGCTTACAAAAATGCAGGTGTAGATGTAGAGGCAGGTTACAAGGCGGTTGAATTGATGAAAAGCCATGTAAAGCGTACCAATATCCCCGGTGTCCTTTCCGGCATTGGCGGCTTTGGTGGTTTGTTTGAGATTGGAACCGGTTATAAGAACCCGGTTCTGGTTTCCGGTACTGACGGTGTTGGTACCAAATTAAAACTTGCCTTTTTAATGGATAAACATGATACCGTAGGTCAAGACTGCGTGGCAATGTGTGTGAATGACATTGCTTGCGGCGGTGCAAAACCTCTGTTTTTCCTGGACTATATTGCCGTTGGTAAGAATGTTCCGGAGCGGGTGGCAGATATTGTCAAGGGTGTCGCAGACGGCTGTGTGAAAGCCGGTTGTGCCTTAATCGGTGGTGAAACCGCAGAGATGCCTGGTTTCTATGACCCGGACGAATATGATTTGGCAGGTTTTTCTGTGGGTATCGTAGAGAAAGAAGATATCATTGACGGCTCTAAGTTAGAGGCTGGCAATGTGATTGTGGGCATCCAGTCTTCCGGTGTCCATTCCAATGGTTATTCTCTGGTACGGAAAGTCTTTGATATCAACGATAGCGAAGATTGTGTGAAACGGTTACATACCTATAGTGATGAACTTGGCATGATGATTGGTGAGGCATTGCTTACCCCCACCAAGATTTATGTAAAACCGCTTCTTTCTGCTATGGAGGCTGTTGACGTAAAAGCGGTATCTCATATTACCGGCGGTGGTTTTATTGAGAATATCCCCCGGATGCTGAAAGAGGGAACCAGAGCCAAGATTGATAAGAATAGTTTTGAAGTTCTGCCTATCTTCAATATGATTCAAAAATTAGGCGATGTTTCGGAAAGAGATATGTTCAATACCTATAACATGGGTATTGGTATGATGCTGGCAGTACCGGCAGATCAGGCAGATAAAGCGGTAGAAGTACTGACCGCAGCCGGCGAAAAGGCATCTGTCATCGGTGAAATCGTTGACGGTGAAAAGGGAGTGGATATATGCTAAACATCGGCGTATTGGTATCCGGTGGTGGCACCAATCTCCAAGCCTTAATTGATGCCCAAAAGAGCGGCGTCTTGAAAAGCGGCAGAATTGTTACCGTGGTCAGCAACAAAGAGGGTGTTTTCGCTCTGGAACGTGCTGAAAAAGCGGGTATCGACCATAAGGTGATTACCAAAAAATCCTGTGGCGGTGATAGTTTGGCTTTCAATCAAGCCATCTGTGACTATATGCAGGAAAAACAGGTAGATATCATTGTGCTGGCAGGATTTCTTGCTATTTTAGAGGGAGAATTATTGGCGGTATACAAAGATAAAATCATCAATATCCATCCCTCGTTGATTCCGTCTTTCTGCGGTGATGGCTTCTATGGGTTAAAAGTCCATCAGGCAGCCCTTGACTATGGCGTGAAAGTTACCGGTGCTACGGTACATTTTGTAAATGAAATTACCGATGGCGGACGGATTATTCTGCAAAAGGCCGTAGAGATCAAAGAAGATGACACGGCGGAAACCTTGCAAAGAAGAGTGATGGAAGAGGCGGAATGGACGATTCTGCCCCAAGCGGTAGAATTGGTCTGCAGCGGCGCAATCCAATAAGGAGGAATGATGATGAAAATCAATCTTTATGAAGAATTAAAACAAAACAGTTATCCCGGCAGAGGTATCATCTTAGGTAAATCCAAAGACGGTAAATCTGCAGTTGCGGCTTATTTTATTATGGGCAGAAGTGTGAATAGCCGGAACCGTGTCTTTGTGGAAGACGGCTGCGGCATCCGCACCCAGGCTTTTGACCCCTCTAAATTAGAAGATCCCCATTTGATTATTTATGCACCGGTTCGGGTTCTGGGTAATAAAACCATTGTGACCAATGGCGACCAGACTGATACCATCTATGATTTGATGAATCAGCAAATGACCTTTGAACAGGCACTTCGCACCCGGGAGTTTGAGGATGATGCCCCCAACTATACCCCCAGAATTTCCGGTATCATTAAGGTTTCAGACTGTGACTTTAATTATGCACTCTCTATCTTAAAGAGTGCAGACGGGGACCCGTCTTCTTGTCTGCGTCACACCTATACCTATACCAACGCAAGAGCCGGAGAGGGTCACTTTATCCATACCTATCAGGGAGATGGAAGTCCCCTGCCCTCTTACCAGGGAGAACCCAAGCAGGTAGAAATTCCGGACGATATGGAAGAATTCGCACAGAATCTTTGGGAAAGTTTGAATGAAGAAAACAAGGTTTCCTTGTTTGTCCGTTATATCAATTTAGAAAGCGGCGAGGCGAAATCTAAGATTATCAATAAGAACCAGTAATTCATAGGAGAAAGGGCGATAGCAATGAAAGAAATGGAATTAAAATACGGCTGTAACCCCAACCAAAAGCCGTCAAAAGTATTTATGGCAGAGGGAGAACTCCCCTTTACTGTCCTGTGCGGCAAGCCGGGATATATCAACCTTTTGGATGCCTTAAACGGCTGGCAGTTGGTGAAAGAGTTAAAGGCGGCGACCGGTCTTCCGGCAGCCACATCTTTTAAGCATGTATCTCCTGCCGGCGCGGCAGTGGGGCTGCCTCTGTCTGATACCTTAAAGCAGATTTATTTTGTGGATGATACCATCGAGATGACGCCTCTTGCCAACGCTTATGCAAGAGCCAGAGGTGCAGACCGTATGTCCTCTTTTGGTGACTTTATCGCACTTTCTGATGTATGTGATAAGGCAACGGCTAGGCTGATTGCCAAAGAGGTGTCTGATGGCGTGATTGCCCCTGGCTATACGGACGAAGCATTAGAGATCTTAAAGGGTAAGAGAAAGGGTAGTTATAACGTCATTCAGATTGACCCGGATTATACCCCGGCTCCCATTGAACATAAGGACGTTTATGGCGTTACCTTTGAACAAGGCAGAAACGAACTGAAAATTGACGAGGAACTCCTCGCTAACGTAGTAACCGAGAATAAGAATATGACCCCGGAACAGAAACGGGATTTGATGATTGCCCTCATTACCTTAAAGTATACCCAGTCCAATAGCGTTTGCTATGTAAAAGACGGACAGGCGATTGGCATTGGTGCAGGTCAGCAGTCCAGAATCCATTGTACCAGACTTGCCGGCAATAAGGCAGATATCTGGTGGCTCCGTCAGGCACCACAGGTTTTGAATCTTGAGTTTGTAGACGGAATCAAACGTGCCGACCGTGACAATGCCATTGATGTTTATATCTCTGATGAATACATGGATGTATTGGCAGACGGAACATGGGAAAATATCTTCAAGGTAAAGCCTCCCGTATTTACCAAAGAAGAACAAAAAGAATGGCTGGCAAAGAATACCGACGTTGCACTTGGCTCTGACGCATTCTTCCCCTTTGGTGATAATATTGAAAGAGCACGGAAATCCGGCGTCACTGTCATTGCACAGCCCGGCGGCAGTATCCGTGATGACAATGTGATCGAAACCTGTAACAAATACGGTATGGCAATGTCCTTTACCGGTATCCGCCTGTTCCATCATTAATCAGCAGCATTGCAGTGAAAGGAGTGAGTCCCATGAATATTTATAAGTTGTCTGAACTGACAGAAGAAAAGAAGAATTTTATCATGAAACGAGCCGAGATTGATATCTCGGAGCATATGAAACTGGCAAGTGAGGTATCCGAAGATATTCGTAACCGTGGTGACGAGGCGGTTTTGGAATATACCGCGAAGTTTGATAGAGTCACCTTAACCCAGGACAAAATCAAGGTTCGCCCTGAGGAAATTGAGGCAGGCTATGAAAGATTAGATGCCGAGACCCGGGAGGCTATTGCCTATGCGGCAAAGAATATCAAAAACTTCCACGAAAAGCAACTGCCGGAGGAAATGTGGTTTACCGAGGTAGATAAGGGCCTCATGGTTGGTGAAAAAACCACCCCTATCGTAGATGTGTGTCTGTACGTGCCCCGGGGTAAAGGTAGTTTTCCCTCTGTACTCTTGATGCTGGGTGTTCCGGCTAAAGTTGCCAATGTGGAAAAAATCGTTGTGGTAACCCCTCCTAACGAAGAGGGTAATGTAGACGATGCTATCCTGGCTGCGGCAAAGATTATCGGTATTACCGAGATTTATAAAGTCGGCGGTATTCAAGCGGTGGCAGCGGTGGCCTTCGGTACCGAAACCATCCCCAAATGCCATAAGATTATCGGCCCGGGTAACTCCTATGCCACAGCGGCAAAGAGAGTTCTGGCAAACTATATCGACGCAGGTCTGCCTGCAGGCCCCAGTGAATGTATCGTTTTAGCTGACGAAAAGGCAGACCCGGAAAAGGTTGCCTTAGACTGGATGATTGAGGCAGAACACGGTCCTGACTCTGCGGCACTTCTGGTTACCCATAGTCCGGAACTGGTAGAGGCTGCGGCAAAAATTGTCGAGCGGCAACTGACCAAAATTTCCGACAAACGCCGGGAATTTGTTACCACCAACTTCAATACCTACGGCGGTGCTATCATCACCGATAGTCTGGAAGAAAGTATTGCCTTTGTCAATGAATATGCACCGGAGCACATGGAAGTTATGACAGAAAAACCCTTTGAGGTTCTTCCCAAGATTAAGAATGCCGGCGAGATTCTGCTTGGGGATTATACCCCCGTTACCCTGTGTAACTTTGTGTTAGGTCCCAACGCAATCCTGCCTACCGGGCAGTTTGCTAAGACCTATTCCAGCGTATCGGTCTTTGACTTCTTAAAGCGTTCCTCTGTGGGCTATGCCTCTAAGGCTGGCTTTGAGATGGTACGGGATTACGCTTATCGCATTGCAACGGTAGAGGGATTTGATACCCATGGTCTTGCCGTAAAAGAAAGAAAGTAAAAGGAGTTGATTTTGATGAAAAACAAAATCACAGTAACCAGAAAGACCACAGAATCTTCCATTCGGGTTTCCATTGAAAAGGGTGAATTAAAACCGGATTATAGAAAGAAGATTGTAACACCCTTGCCTTTCCTTAATCACATGATTGAACACATCGCTTGGCGTGGGGCACTGAATATCGAAATCGAAATGAACCTGAGTGATTTTGATTTGACCCATCTGGTTACCGAGGATGTTTCCATGACCTTAGGAAGAGCCGTTGGGGAATATGTGAAGTTAAATAACCCCTGTGGTTATGGCTTTGGCGTTGGTATCATTGATGAGGCTAAGGCAGAAGCGGTGATCTCTTTTGAAGACCGGTCTTACTTAGATTTTACCACCGAAACTGACTACGATGAAATGGTAGAGGGAATGCCGGCAGAGGAATTGATTACTTTCTTGGACGGCTTTACCCAGGGGGCTCGTTGTACCTTGCACATTGATTTATTAAAGGGCGAGAACGGCCACCACATCTGGGAGGCTGTCTATCGTGCCTTTGGTATCGCATTGGGTGCTGCGTTATCGGTAGATGAAAGCCGAAAAGGTTTGACCTCCGGCGTGGCAGGAAAGGTGACATATGAAGTTACAGCGCAGTAAGATTGAAACCATCATCTTTGATATGGACGGGGTCATCACCAGTGAATTCCTTTATTGGGATGCGGCGGCGCTCACCGTCTACGAACTCTTGTATAGCCATGGGTATTATGGCAATCAGGAAATTGACAGGGAATGGTGCCGAAAGAATGTCCGGGAGGTATTTAACACCGTCTTTTGTCATGGCAAAACGGTCCAGGCAGTCAAACGCCTTGGAGTGAATACCAACTGGGATTTGGCTTATGTGGTTTTCTCTGTTTCCAAGTATTTAGAAACAGAAATCCCCACCTTTGACAGTTGGCACTTTGACTCGGTGTGTATGTTTATTGAGAATATCGCCCTGCAACCACCCAAATTATATGAAAATATCGAGGGGTTG
Organism: Ructibacterium sp.; assembly: GCA_045534975.1. Taxonomy (GTDB): domain Bacteria; phylum Bacillota; class Clostridia; order Monoglobales; family Monoglobaceae; genus Ructibacterium. The sequence goes on from JAZSKV010000081.1 coordinate 6,344, forward strand.
CTTGCCTCGGCATTGCCCAAAGAAGAGGGGTTCTATCGGCGTGGTTCCGGTGGGCTGTGGGAGCAGTTACATACCTCCTTTCAGCGGTGGTTCCATGGTGACGGCGAGGTAGCGGGACTCAAAACCGATGAAAAACCTATCGTTTCCTTGGATGAGATTCAAAAAACATTGGCAAACCTCAAAAATGCCGGTTTTCGCTTGGGTATCGGCACGGGAAGACCCAGAGAGGAAATTATCTTCCCGCTGCAGATGTGGAATCTGACCGGTTATTTTAAGCCGGAGTGCATCGTAACTTATGACGAGGTATTGGCGGCAGAGGAAAGTCTGCATCTTAAAACATCCTTGGCGAAACCCCATCCCTTTGTGTTCCAGAAAGCCGCCTTTGGCGGAAAATTCAGTGACGAGGAAATCGTCAAAGGGTTGGTATCCAAAGAGTTAGCCGCCCGGTGTCTGGTGGTGGGCGATGCCCCCAGTGACTTGCTTGCAGCAAAAATGGGCGGTTTCCCCTTTGCGGCAGTCTTGACCGGTGTTGCCGGAACTGCGGCACGGGGATACTTTGAGGAAAATAAGGCAGAGATGGTTTTGAATTCTGTCTTGGATTTAAAGGTGGAAGCATGAGCAAGATAGTGATAACCACTCCCTTAACCCGGGAAAAAGCAAAAGAACTTCGTGCAGGAGATCAGGTTTTGATTTCCGGCGAGATTTACACCGCTCGGGATGCGGCACATCAACGGATGATAGAAACCTTAGAACGGGGAGAAGAACTACCCCTTGCCATTCGGGACAGCGTCATTTATTATGCAGGTCCCACGCCGGCAAAACCGGGACAGGTGATCGGCTCTTGTGGACCTACCACCAGCGGCAGAATGGATGCCTATGCACCCCGCTTGATAGAATTGGGGCAGACTGGGATGATTGGCAAAGGAATGCGAAGCCCGGAGGTTATGGATGCCATCCAAAAGCACGGCGCTGTGTACTTTGGTGCTATCGGCGGCGCGGGGGCATTGATAGCCAAATCGGTGATTGCGGCAGAGGTGGTTGCGTATGAGGATTTAGGCACAGAGGCAATCCGAAAACTGACCGTCAAGGATTTCCCTGCCATTGTCATTGCCGATGTGTGCGGAAATAATTTGTATGAACGATAAGAAAAAAGGAGATGTGAAATTCACATCTCCTCTTCGTTTGTATAAAAGCAATCTTTGTCCCATCGTATGACATTGGTTTCAATATATTCCCATATTTTTTGATAATCCTTTTCGCCACGGATGATATGGTCGTGGTAGGAGCGTTGCCAAAGAACACCCCCGAATTTATTGGTTGTATAAGATTTCAATTGTCCAATTACATTTTGTAGGGGAGGGTTTCCATGCCCTCCCGAATCGTCTAAAATAACAATAAAATGAACATGGTTTGGCATAATAACATATTGATCAATTTTAGCACCAATATCATGGTTGTTGATATATTGTATAGACTTTTCAATTTCCTTTCCTATTGGTGTTAAGATATTTTGAGGGAGGGCACAGAGACCCTCCCCTACAATGTTTGATAATATGCATTTTCGTTCATGGGTGCATATCGTCACAAAATATGCTCCCGGCGTTCCATAATCATATCCTTTTAATCTTGTGGGTTTTCGTTGGGGTAACTCCATTTTAATCCTCGAAATATAGCAGTTTGTATGGTGGAATTTCCAGTGCCTTTGCTATCTTAAACAATGTATCTAACGAAATTGCTTTATAAATATTAGGTGCTTCAATTTGCCCAATAAATGATACTCCGCAATCTAATATTTCAGCAAGTTGTTCTTGTGTTAAAGACTTTAACTTTCTGT
>JAZSKV010000042.1:0-5973 GCA_045534975.1 Ructibacterium sp.
CCCCTCTCAGGGGACAGCCTACTTAGTATATCACGTCATCTCTCTCTTGTCAAGTACTTTTTTTCATTTTTTTCTGCCTGTTTTTTATGCAATTTGACAAGAAAAGTCCCTGGTTTGACCATCGTCAGACCAGGGTGTTTCTACTCGTTTTCTCCCTCTTTGGGGGGTAATGGTTCTGGTTGAGAAAAACTATATACTTCTGCGTAATTTTCCAATTCCTCATCGGTTTGGGGCGGCACCTGAATCAAACCGGTACATTCCATGACCGTCGCCGCATTGGTTAAGGGGAATTCCGGTTCTCCGTCTTTGATTTCCCGTTCTGCCGGACCTTTTAACACTTCTTTTTTCTTTTCTTCCATAAAACAAAAAGCCTCCCAGATAAGATTCTTTATCCATAGTATGGCTTTTTGTGTATCTTTTATTCTTTGATAAGACCCAGTTCCCGAGCGGCAATGGCTGCGGCACAGCCGCAAAGTTCGCCGCAAGGGCGTTTTTTGTAATATTCACGGGTCCTTTCCTGGGGCATGGGGGTATCGCCTTTGGCAAGCCCTAACAATTCCCGGCAGATTAAACTGCCGTTTTCCTTAGAGAATTCTTCTGCCATCCGCTGGATTCTGGCATAGTGTTCCTTTTTCTCTTCGGGGACTTTCTTGCCGGTGTAACCCTGGGCAAGGCCTGCCGCCATAAACATACCACTGACCGCGCCGCAGACTTCCCGGAGGCCTCCCATCCCGCCGCCGAAAGAAGATGACAGCCGGAGAGCAGTTTCTTTCTCTAAGCCCAAGTCTTCAGCAAAGGTTAAAAACACCGCTTGGGCACAGTTATAACCCTCGCAAAAGAGTTCTTCTGCTTTTTTCTGATAACCCATCTTTACTCTCCCCAATTTTATTATAACTCCAAGGTTGCCGGTTTGATGGTTTCCTCCGGCTCCGGATAGTATGGAATCTCATCCAACCGGCGGAACAGATAGCCTTGGCTTTTCAGATGTTCAATGATGGCAGGCAAGGCTTCTGCCGTGGTCTTTTTATCGGCAGCATCATGCATGAGCACCACAATATTTTTCTGGGTAGCAGTGGCTTTCAGCCGTGCCACCAACTGATCAGCCGACCGAGTTCCGCCCTCGGCATCACCGTTTAAGGCGTTCCAATCTGCAAAATAATAGCCTTTTTCTTGCAAGAGAAGTTTGTATTGTTGTTTTTCAGCGGCATAAACACCAGCATTCTGTCCGCCGCCGGGGAATCGAATCAATTTAAAGGGTTCTTCTCCCGTTACCTCCCGAATCAGGCTTTCTACCTTTTCAATCTCTGCCATAAAACTCTCGCCGGTAGCATAGAGTTCTTTGTAAACATGGCTATAACTATGGTTTGCCAAAAGATGACCCTCATCATACACCCGTTTGGCAATATCCGGGTTCTTTTCTATCATTCTGCCAAGCATAAAGAAAGTGGCTTTGACATCATGCTCCATCAAGACATCCAGAACTGCCGGAGTCACCTTGGTGGGGCCATCATCAAAGGTAAGGTAGCAGATTTTTTCTTCTGTCCCCTGTGCCTCTATGGCGATTTTTAACAGGTCATTCTGGGCGGAGGCTAAGGGAATCCGAGGTGCCGGCTTGGGCGTGGTTGCCGGGCCAGTGACTTTCCAATCATCGCTTTGGCAACCGGTTGTGAAAGCGCAAATCACCATTGTTAACAGAGCAACCGCCAGGACAGAGGCTATGCAAAAAAGAATTCTCTGTTTTTGGTCACCATCTTTCCAGAAGTTTTTGATAAATTTTTCTATCATAGCCGCCCCTCCTTTGCTGCCTGTCCTTTGTTTTCTTCTTCTATTATACGGGTTGTCCCGGGGAAAGTCAAGGGAAGAATACGAAAAGACAGGGCAAAAAGGTCTGCGGGCGATTCATGAATCGCCCCTACGGGTGGCAGAAGAGGTTTGATAGGGGTATTGCCCCGGGATTCGCGGGACGGCAGAGACACCGTCCCCTACAATTTATTTGGATTGTATTCTGTGTCCTGCGGTTCGTCGTAAACGCCGACCCCTACCATTGGACGGAGCGTTTGCAGACAAAAAAAGGGATACCCTTTCGGGTATCCCTTTTGTTATGCGTATTTACGCACTTCAAACTACACTAATTCTTACAGATCAGTGAAGGTGTAGTTGAAGCTGAACGGCAAGTAGATAACTACGTCGATTGCATCGCCGTCATATTCGTAAGCGAATACGTGGCTGAACAATGCGCGCTCAGCGGTACCATCTAAGGTAATGCTGGTTGCAACGGAGTCATTCTTCCACTTAACGTCTACAGTTCTGGTCTTGCCAGCAGGAACTTTTGCAAGAACAAGGTTCTCGTCAACAAATGCATTGCCTGCAGAACCAACGAAGAGCTGTGCAGCATCCTTCTTGTTGGGGTCTACTACGTATACGTTAGCATTCTCCAAGTCAGAAGCAGATACGCTAACACCACCGCTCAGGTTCAGGTTACCTCTTGCACTGATGCCGGTCAAAGTACCAAACTTAGTGGTTACATCATTAACATTGTTGATCAAGGCAACGCCGTTGGTAGCATAACCTGCGCTATTTGCGGTACGAACAGTGTTGTAGTCCATAACCTTGTTAGCAGCAGTAATGATGCCGTTGCTTACATTCAAGGTGTATACATCACCAAGGGTAGCAGCGTTCAGGTCAGTAGACAGGTCTACCTGAGTGGTAGCGGTCTTTAATTCGCCGCCCTGATAGTACTTCACTTCGTAAACAGTGTCTACGCCGTTTGCAACGGTGGTAGCAACACTTGCGATAACTGCAACATTGTTTGCAGGCTTAATTTCGCCGGTGGTATTGTAAACGATAATTGCTTTTGCAATATCTTCACCATTGTCAAATGCAGCCATGTTGTAGGTACCCTTAGCCAGATCAGCACCCTTTGCTACTCTGGAGAAATCAGCAGCAGCAGTATTAGCATCACCGTAGCCAATCAAACCACCGCTATTACCAGCAGCATCGGTTACATAGAATACCAGAGTATCTTCGTCAATCTGGATGTTGTTATCAAACTTCATGTCCTCATCATCGTATGCAGCAGAAGCATCAGAACCTGCAAAGTACATATCCTTTTCATCATCAGCGTTCTGAGTCATGGTGATTGCTTTGATTGCACCATTGGAGTTCTCGGTAACAGAGATCATCTTACCAACCAAGTCAGCCATCAGAGCAGTTCCTTCTGCATCCAGGTTGCTGTTGCCAGCGGTGTAAATGTTAGCCAGTTTGAAGGTGAAGTCGGTTGGATCAGCAGGAGCAACAACACCGCCGTTCAAATCGGTCTTGTTTGCAGTACCAACATGGTTCTTCAGGTTTACAGTAGAAGCAAACTTCTTCTCAACAACTGCGCCATCTTTGGTGAGGAGTTGGAGAACGATGTTACCGCCGAAGCCATTGATATCTTCTGCAGCACCCAGAACAACTGCATAGTTGTCAGCAACAGAAACTTCTACACCCTCAACTACAACTTCGTCATCCAGCGCTACGATCTTGCCATAAGCATCAATGTAGAATCTGCCGGAAGCACCAATCTTAATGCCACTTAAACCATAACCAGTACCACTGTAGTTGTACCAGTTGTCACCAACTTTGATTTGACCTTTAGCGTTGGTCGCTGCTACATAGCCGTCAACATAGTTGCCTTCAGCCAGGAGAGATACGTTGTAGATGTCACAGCCATTACCGGTTCCGTTAATGTCACCGTTAACGATGGTGATAACATCCCATTTCTTCAGCTCGGTGTAGTCGATTGCTTCACCGTTCTTGGTCAAGGTTACTTTGTAATCGGTTGCATCGTTCTCAAAGTTCAGAGTAGCCAGGTTCTGAGTAGCCGCTAAAGAACCAGCGTTTACATAAGGAACTTGGATAGAACTCATCAAAGTCAACTGACCATTAGAAGCAACACTCTTAACAACTGCAGAAGTACCGATTTCGATTTCAACTACATCATAAGCAACGTCGTCATCGTTGTTAACCAGGGTAACTTTACCACTGTAAGCTTCTGCATCACAAGGATTGATAAGACCATTGTTAGTAGCAGCATTGTCGAAGAAGTTGGTCAGAGCAGAACTGCCAGCAGCGCTGCCGTTTAAGATGATCTCTGCGCCAGTTTCAACACGTGCCTTGATAGCATTGTTGGTGGTTTCGTTCGGCAGGTAAGCCAGGTCATAGCCACCAGATACAGCAGTAATACCATCATACTGAGAAATGCTGAAAGATACTTCGTTGTTCAGGCCGGTAGCCTTTGCAATGGTAACCAGAGTGAAAGAACCATCGATGTTCTCTTTTGCATACAGGGTAACTGCTTTGCCTAAGAAAGCATCAGCATCAACTTCACCTTGGAAGAAGGTTCTGGTTGTGTTCTTACCAAACTTGTAGTTAGCATTTACATCGTTGTTATCGAGAGCTACAACAACAGTTGCCTTGTCATCAGTGTTCAGGTAGTTTGCACCAGCAGAGTTAGCAATGTTTGCATAGCTGTTAGCAACTACGATACCAGAAGCCTTGCGAACCTTCAGGTCTCTCATCAACAGGGTAGAGAATTCACGGTAGGAATTGTTTGCATTCATGCCGCCATCCAGAACTTCCCAGTTGTTGTCAGAACCCCAAACGGTTTGTTGCATTAAGGGAGTGTCGATTGCATTGTTAACCAACTGAGCAACCATACCTCTGGAAGCCTCAGCGCCAACAGCACCGCCTACAACATCTTCCAGAACGCCCCAACGCTGAGCAGCGGTCAGGTAACCGGAAGGATAACCACCGTTTGCAGATGCAAACAGGTTGTAGCCCAGGGTTTCCATGAGCATTTTAACTACCTGCTCGTAAGTAACGTTATCATCCGGACCGAAGTTACCATCACCATAACCGTTGATGATACCCTGGCCAGCAGCCTGTGCTACATAACCGGAAGCCCAGTGGGTTGCGGGTACGTCAACGAAAGGAGTGGTACCTGCGCCTACAACATTCAGATTCTGGATTCTGCAAACGATTGCAGCAACCTCAGCTCTTGTAATGGTATCAGCAGGTCTGAAGTCCATAACACCATCGCCGTCTGCATCGTCACCTGTGAAGATGCCGAGTGCACTTAAAGATTCTACTGCTTCAGCAAAAATGTCGGTTTCAACTACGTCAGAGTAAGTTCCTGCAAAAGCAACGGAGCTAACCAGCATAGCAAAAACTGCTACTAAAGCAACTACTTTTTTGAGATTTCTCATTCTCAAATCCTCCTTAAAATATAAAATTTTAATTTTTTTACAACTTTGCTGCACCGCAGATATACCCACTTTCTGCGACGACTTTGCCAGTATTTGCACGCAAAAAAAGCATACACCTACTAACTTTATTCAAATTATATCACTAAAACCGCCCAAATGTCAATAATTAATTTGATTTTTAATGGTTTTGTAACAAAGTAACCAAAAATTTCTTATTGTCAAAGTGGCTGCTAAGCGATTTCCCCATATTTTGTGACAAAGCCGAATTTCTCAGCATTTGGGCACATGATTTAGAGGAATGACGGTTGGGTGTGCCGCCTGGGAACCTTTTATGGCGGTAAAGCATAACCACAAAATGCTCCATTGTTTTTCCATTTTAATACTCCAATCGGGTTTTGTCAAGGGTTTTTATCGAAAAAACTGCATTTTTGTAAGGTTTGTTCGATTTCGCCCGCCAAGCGCCGGAGCAAGGGAAGGAAAATTCACCCCTGTATTTCTTATGACGACCAAAGGGGGAATTTTGTTCCATCCGATTGTGTTTTTTATTTTTTAAATATATATAATATATTAAATAAGGAAAAAACTATTGCCAAGATTCTCTTTTTGAGGGATTTGGCAATAACGGGAGGATGTTATCCTCCCCTAGGATTAGACGGAGGTGGAGGGGCACGGTTCGTAAGTCGGAGGCCAAGCGGTCTTAGGAAGACAAACTGGTAAGACAACT
>JAZSKV010000111.1:0-3405 GCA_045534975.1 Ructibacterium sp.
GTCAACAAAAGAAAGTTCAGTTGATACTTTGCGATACATAGAAAAAGAACCTCCGTTCCTATTGGATTATATATTTATCACATTAAAGTAAACATACCTATATATTTTATAATAAAATACAGAATTTGTAAAGAGTAAAAGCAAAAAAAGAGGGTTTTGAAAAGAATTTGTTATCTAAAATAAAAAAGGTGCGGTAGAAATACCACACCTTTTGAAGAACAATCCAATTAGTCTTTCAGTTCCCGGCCACCGTCGCCAATTTCGGTAATGTAGAAGTCGGCATTGTAACCGATTGCATCAAGATACTTTTTGCCAATTTCTGTAATAAACGTATCCACAGCATCGTCACGAACCAAGCTGACAGTACATCCGCCAAAGCCGGCACCGGTCATTCTGGAACCTAAAACACCGTCAATTTTAAGTGCTTCAGCCGCCAACAAATCCAGTTCCGGGCAGGTTACTTCATAGAGGTCGCGTAGGGAATTGTGAGATGCGGTCATTAAGGCGCCAAAGGCTTTCAAGTCACCGGCAGTTAAAACTTCGATAGACTTTTTCACCCGAGCATCTTCTTCAATGACGTGGCGAACCCGACGTTCTACCGTTTCGTCCTGGATATAGCCTTTCAGGGGCTCATACATCTCCGGGGTTACATCACCGAGACAGGTGATTTCCGGTAGATGCTCTTTTAAGATAGCAAAACCGGCTTCGCATTCGCTGCGGCGTTCATTATACTTAGAAGCACCCAGGGAATGCTTTTTGTTGGTGTTAGAAAGCACCAGTTTATAACCGTCCAGTTCAATGGGAACCAGTTGGTAATCCAGGGTTTTACAATCTAAGAAAATGGCATGGTTCTTTTTACCCATGGCAGAGGCGAACTGGTCCATAATACCACACTTGACCCCTACATAATTATGTTCAGCAAGTTGACTGATTTTTGCCATTTCGATACTGTCAATATTTTCTGCACCGCCCAGAGATGCCATAGCAATGGCAGAAGAAACCTCAATGGCAGCGGAAGAAGAAAGTCCGGCACCGTGAGGGGTGGTGTCATGGAAGAGCATATCCGCACCAGTTAAGTTGTAACCGGCTTTTTCTAATTCTACAAAGACGCCAAATTGATAGTTACCCCATTTTAAATCACGGAAATTATCTAAAGTATCCAGAGAACCCTCTACCATATCCGGAAGATCGGTTGCCTTAATGCGGATAACACCGTCATTCCGTTTTCTTGCAACAACTGTGGTGCAGAAAGTTAATGCAGCAGGAAAAACAAAGCCGCCGTTGTAATCCGTATGCTCGCCAATCAAATTAACACGTCCGGGAGAGGCAAATACCCGGAGATCACCGGTTTCTCCGCCAAAAGTTTCAATAAATTGCTTTTTCAGGTTTTCAATCATGACAATCTATCCTTTCAAAAATTTTTGGTGAGCCTGCCGAAGTTCCTCGGCCTTTTCTTCTGGTGCGGTGGGGTTACATGCAGCCCAAGCACCAGTTTCGCTGGATGCGTTAAACTTCTGTTTGTCAGCAGCACGCATGGGCGGGAAAAATTCAATGTGGAAATGGAAGAAGTCGGAACAATCCTCGCTATTGACCGGATCCTGATGAATACACATCATATAGGGGAAGGGATAGCCAAACAAACTATCTAAGGTTCCGGCGGTTTCCTTTAAGATTTGAGCCAGATTATTCTTTTGGCGGTCATTAAACTGTGCAAAGTTCTGTACGTGTTCTTTTGCTGCTATGTATACGCCGTAAGGATAATCGGTAAAGAAAGGCAAGAAAGTGATAAAGTCCTCATTTTCAATGATGATTCTCTTGCCGCATTCCATCTCATCTTTTAAAATGTCACAGAACAGACAGTTGCCGGTTTTTTCAAAATGTTCTTTGGAGGATTCTAATTCAACCTCTAACTTTTTGGGAATATAACTGTAACCATAAATCTGACCGTGGGGGTGAGGCATAGTAACACCAACCACATCGCCGCGGTTTTCAAAGATAAAGATATACTTAATTTTTTCATCCTTTTTCAGCTCGCAAAAGCGTTCTATCCACAGGTCAACCAGTTCCCGAATATGGGAAACGCTAAGTTCCGGCAAAGTTACGGTATGTTCCGGCGAATAGAGAATAACTTCGCACTTACCATATGCCTCCCGGGTTTTGTAAAGGTCAGTAGCAACATCATCAGGAACCGGGGGGGTCTGGGATAATGCCGGGAAATCATTGTCATATTTATAAACGGTAAAATGGTCCGGAACTTTGCCGGAACCGGGACAAAAAGGGCACCAATCTTTGGGCATTTGGGGACGGTTTTGTCTGTGGGATGCAATCATAACCCAGTCTTTGGTCAGCGGATTAAAACGTAATTCTGCCATAACAAATCCTCTCTTTCTCATGCCTATAACATGATTTGCAAATTTTGACTTTTCTCTCTATTATTAGTGTACCACAAACACAACATAGGTCAATATAAAATAATAAACGTATCCATTGTAAAATCTTAACATTTACAGCAAAAAAGGTAGTAGAATCTTAACATCAAAGGACATCAAATTATCGTGGAATATCAACCTTTCTTATTTCATATAGTGACAAGGAGAGGTGATTTTGTGTTTGTGATTCGTCTTCACACCGTTTTTTTGTATTTTTTAATCCTGTTATTGATTTGCAGTACGGCTCATTATTATGTTCTGCGACACGACTCTTTGCCTGTGCAGGCGGATGCAGGAGAAGATAGCGTCGTTATCCCAATTTTAATGTATCATGGAATCACCGAGGATCAAAAGAGGGTAGGGAAATTTGTTATCACAAAAGATATGTTTGAAGAAGATTTAAAATATATCAAAAAAGAAGGGTACCAGACCGTTACGGTTGACGATGTGATTCGGTATGTAAAAAATGGAGAAGAATTACCCAAAAGACCGATTATCCTCACCTTTGATGATGGATACTATAATAACTACTGTTATGCATATCCGTTACTGGTAGAATACCAAATGAAAGCGGTAATTTCGCCGATTGGTAAGTATTCTGATATTTATACCGAGCATCCGGATAAAAACCCAGCCTATGCTCATATTACTTGGAATGAAATTCGAGAGATGATGGATTCCGGATTGGTTGAATTCCAAAATCACAGTTATGACCTACATCATAATACCGACGGAAGAACCGGTGCAAAACAAAAACAGGGAGAATCTCAGGCGGCTTATGGAAAATTCTTGGAAAACGATTTAATGATTTTTCAGGAAAAAATGCAGAAGAATACAGGTTATACACCAACAACGTTCACCTATCCCTTTGGGGGAATCAGCGAAACATCCTTTGAAATTCTTCAGAAGCTCGGGTTTGAGGCGACGCTTTCCTGTGAAGAAAAACCAAATTGGATCATTGCCGGAAGCCCGGAAT
>JAZSKV010000049.1:0-9742 GCA_045534975.1 Ructibacterium sp.
CCAAAATATTATAAAAACAAAAAATATAATATCGATTTTTACCATGATTTTGATCCATACAAAAGTTTTGATAAACAAATTGATTCTGTATTGCAAAAATATCAAAGGCGTACGGAAAGATTTTATTCCTATATTCAAGAGCCTACGCTATTTATAAGGTATATCACAAGCCAGGAAGATGCAGATGATATATCAAAAAACTATCAAGAGATTTTAGGGTATCTTCAATCCTTCCATCAAGAAAATGACATCATCTTTTTTGCCAACAAGGGGCTAAAAGTTGCCAATGAATTGATGACGGTCATTTTTGTTGAGAAGGATAAGGAGGATAGTGTTGCGAGAACCTTTTTGTTAAAAGCACCGGAGATGGAAGAATATATATTAAATCATATTGCCTTTGCGCCTGTTATTTTGCCTACCAATACCAAAAAGTCTGTGATAAGCAGGGGAAGAAATTTTATAAAAAAGTTTTATGGGAAGTTTCGAAAAACATATTGTCATGTTCAAAGAATATAAATATGGAAACAAAAAACCACCCGGAGGGTGGTTTTTATTGTATTACTCATAATTCATGACGTTTGCCCAAGAGAGGAGAAACTCTCGCTCGGTTTCGTTGCCCTTTACCGATTGGGATGCGGCAACAATAGGCATCCAGGTTTGCACATATTGTTTTGCGGTATCGCTCTTTCTACAGAACAAATCCAAATATTGTTTTGCGCTTTCTTCTTCCCCTGCCAGACAGAAAAGGAGATAGGTTCTGGCGGCGTCTGCCGAGGCGTTGCCCTGGGTGGCGTGGGACCAATCCAGAATATAGGGAGTTCCGTCTTCTGCAATAATGATATTTGAGGGGTTAAAGTCCCCATGACAGACTTTTTTGTGTTTGGGCATTCCTTCTAAACGAGTGTGAAGTTCGTACCGGCAGGTAGCATCCAGAGAAGTTTCGCTGATTTTCCGGTTCATTTTATCTTTCAACTTTCCCAAAAGAGGACAGGTTTTTTGGTGCATTTCCAGTTGCAAATCCACCAGAAGTTCCAGATATTCTGCTTTCTTTTCAGGATTTTCTTCTATCAGTTGTGCTAAGGTCTTTCCGGCAATGAATTCCGAAATGATTGCCCATTGTCCGTCTACCATGGTAACGCCCAGAATCCGGGGGATTTTTAATCCGGTTTCTTCAATCCTCGCCTGGTTCAAGGCCTCGTTTAGCACGTCCGCTTTGGAGTACTGGGTATCAAAAACTTTGATACAGGTATCACCATCCCGGTAAATTTTCTTATTGGTTCTCACAGAGATTACGTTATCCAATTTCATTTTCTTTCCTCCTGTCCTCTAGTTTTTCGGCATTTCCGGCTCTGTAAAGTGCTTGCCGTAGTAGGCATTTTGATACATCTGCTTCATTTCGCTCATCAGGGGATACCGGGGGTTCGCACCGGTACACTGGTCGTCAAAGGCTTGTTCCACCATCTCATCCAACCGTTCTAAAAAGTCTTTTTCATCAATGCCATAATCTTGGATGGTGTCTTTGATACCCACCTTTGCTTTCAGGTCGCTGATGGCAGCAATCAGGTTTTCCAGTTTCTCGGCATCATCCTTACCGCCAAGGCCTAAGGCGTCGGCAATTTCACCGTAACGGGCTAAGGTGTGGGGGTGGCCATACTGAGAAAATGTTCCCATCTTCACCGGTGCTTCTGCGGCGTTAAAACGGATGACCTCTTCTATCATCAACGCATTGGCAACACCGTGGGGCAGATGGTGGAAAGCGCCCAACTTGTGTGCCATAGAATGACAGATGCCCAAAAAGGCATTGGCAAAGGCCATGCCTGCTATGGTAGCGGCGTTGGCCATCTTCTCTCTTGCCTCTACATCGGTTTCGCCGTTTTCATATGCCCGAGGCAGATAATCAAAGATGATTTTTAGTGCTTTGATGGCTAACCCATCCGTATAGTCGGTTGCCAGCATGGAAGCATAGGCTTCGATGGCATGGGTTACGGCGTCAATGCCGGATGCGGCGGTAAGTCCCTTGGGCGCTGACATATGGAGATCGGTATCCACAATCGCCATATTGGGGAGCAGTTCGTAATCTGCTAAGGGGTATTTCACGCCGGTGGTTTCATCGGTAATGACAGCAAAGGGGGTAACCTCAGAGCCTGTGCCGGCAGAGGTAGGAATGGCGATAAAATATGCCTTTTCTCCCATCTTGGGGAAGGTATATACTCTTTTTCTGATATCAATAAACCGCATTGCCATATCCATAAAATCTGCATCGGGATGTTCGTAGAGTACCCACATAATCTTGGCGGCATCCATGGCAGAACCGCCGCCCAGAGCAATGATGGTGTCCGGTTTAAATGCCGACATCTGCGCTGCACCGTTTTTGGCGTTTTCCAAGGTTGGGTCAGGCTGTACGTCAAAGAAGGTGGTATGCACAATGCCCATTTCGTCCAGCTTGTCGCAAATGGGTTTGGTATAGCCATTTTCATAGAGGAAAGTATCGGTAACGATAAAGGCACGCTTTTTGCCCATAACATTTTTCAGTTCGTCCAAGGCAACGGGCAGACAGCCTTTCTTCATATAAATTTTTTCCGGAGCACGGAACCAGAGCATGTTTTCCCTTCTTTCTGCAACAGTTTTGATATTGATAAGATGCTTGACGCCCACATTCTCAGAAACCGAGTTGCCACCCCAAGAGCCGCAACCCAAGGTGAGGGAGGGAGCCAGTTGAAAGTTGTATAAATCTCCGATACCGCCGTGGGAGGAGGGAGTATTGACCAAAATCCGGCAGGTCTTCATCCGTGCCGCAAAGGCAGCAATCTTTTCTCTTTCCGTAACCTCGTTGAGGTAGATGGAGGAGGTATGACCTAGGCCTCCGTCGTCGATAAGTTTCTCGGCTTTTTGAAGTGCATCTTCAAAGTCTTTGGCTTTGTACATAGACAGAACCGGAGAGAGTTTCTCGTGAGCAAATTCTTCAGAAAGGTCTACCGATTCCACCTCACCAATGAGAATCTTGGTTCCATTCGGTACAGAAACTCCGGCAAGGTCTGCAATCTTAGCCGCCGGCTGACCAACGATTCTGGCATTGAGTGAACCGTTAATAATGATGGTTTTGCGTACTGCTTCCGTTTCTTCTGCCGTTAAGAAATAACAACCACGGCGGGCAAATTCTTCTTTGACAGCAGCATAAATCTTTTCCGGAACAATGACCGATTGCTCGGAGGCACAAATCATGCCATTGTCAAAGGTCTTAGAATGAATGATAGAACTGACGGCCAGCAAAATGTCTGCACTTTCATCAATGATGGCAGGGGTGTTCCCCGCACCAACGCCAAGGGCGGGCTTGCCGGAAGAATAGGCAGCCTTTACCATACCGGGACCGCCGGTTGCCAGAACGATGTCTGCTTCTTTCATGACAGTATTGGTCATATCCAGACTGGGCACATCAATCCAGTCAATGATACCCTCTGGTGCACCGGCGCTGACTGCTGCTTCCAAGATCAGCTTGGCAGCCGCAATGGTACAGTCCTTAGCGCGGGGATGGGGAGAAATGATAATAGCATTTCTGGTTTTCAGTGCCAATAGACATTTGAAAATGGCAGTAGAGGTAGGATTGGTGGTAGGAATTACCGCCGCAATCACCCCGATGGGTTCTGCAATTTTCTGAGTTCCAAAGGCCTTGTCTTCTTCAATAATCCCACAGGTTTTGGTGTCCTTGTAGGCATTATAAATATATTCAGAAGCATAATTGTTTTTGATGACCTTGTCTTCCACCACGCCCATGCCGGTTTCTGCAACCGCCATCTTAGCAAGAGAAATCCGTGCTTTGTTGGCAGCAGATACCGCCGCTAAAAAGATGCGGTCTACTTGCTCTTGGGTATAGGTGGCAAAAACTTTCTGTGCTTTTCGGATTCGAAAGATTGCCGCCTCTAATTTTTCTACATTGTCGATGATGTCATAGGTTTTTATTTCCATCATAAACCTCCTGTTTGGTAATCTATTTTACAAAAAATAAGTTTGTCAAAAATTTAACAATCTTATTGTAGCATAAAATTTTATGCTTGGCAATAGTGTTTTATATGAAAATTTTTGGTTTTTTCTCCATGTATTATGCAAAATAAATGGAAAATGTTAAAAAACTGCAACGGGCTAACCCGTTACAGTTTTTAAAGGTTAAATTTCTTCAATTTTGATTAGATTGGTATTTCCTGATTCTCCGGTAGTAACACCGCCGGTGATAACGATTTTATCACCTTTTTCTAAAGCAAGATTTTGTTCCGCAATCTTTCGTGCCGTATAGAAAAGTACATCGGTGGAGGAAAACTTTTCACAGATGGCAGGGATCACGCCCCAGGAGAGGGCAAGTTTTCGCCAGGTGGTTTCGTCGGTGGTCAAGCCGATAATGTCTACCGGAGAACGGAACCGAGATACCATTCGGGCGGTCATGCCGGAGAGAGAACAAGCGACGATGGCTTTGGCATCAATGTCAATGGCCATGCCGCAGGTAGCATGAGAAATGGCATCCACTGTGTTTTTAATTTGAAAGTCCGTGTTATGAAACCGCTTTTTGTAGTGAATACTATTTTCAGTGGTTTCTGCGATTTTTGCCATGGTGGCTACCGCTTCCACCGGGTATTTCCCGGCTGCAGTTTCTCCGGAGAGCATAATGGCACTGGTGCCGTCATAAACCGCGTTGGCAACGTCAGAAATCTCTGCTCTGGTAGGGCGTGGATTTTGAACCATGGATTCTAGCATCTCGGTGGCAGTAATCACTCGTTTGCCAAGGAGACGGCAGGTGGTAATCAGTTTTTTCTGGATTCCCGGTAACTTTTCAAAGGGGATTTCTACCCCCATATCACCCCGGGCAACCATGACGCCGTCACAATGCTGGCATATCTCAATGATATTGTCAAAGCCGGCTTGGTTTTCGATTTTTGCAATCAGTTCCATCTGGTCGGCACCGATTTCTTTTAAATAGTTGCGGACGTCGATCAAATCCTGTTTGCCCGAAACAAAGGAACAGGCAATATAATCCACCCCGTTCGCCACACCAAAGGCAATATCTTTCTTATCCTGTTCGGAAAGGTAAATTTGTTTCATAACCTTGCCGGGGAAACTCATGCTTTTCCGGTCGGAGAGTTCACCGCCACACAGAACTTTGCAGACAATGTTGGGTGGTGCAATATCCGTCACCTGAAAGGACAGAAGTCCATTATTCAAAAGAATGATACTGCCAACTTCCAGTTCCTGAGGGAGATTTCGGTAACTGACCGAAACCCTCTGGTTGTCACCGATGATATCTTCGGTGGTAAAGGTAAAGGTATCGCCCTCCTGAAGAAGGATTTTTCCTTTTTCAAAAGTTTTAATCCGGTATTCCGGTCCCTTGGTATCCAGCATAATGGCAATGGGAAGATGCAAAGCATCCCGAACTTTTTTAATCCGGTCAATCCGCATTTGGTGATCTGCGTGGACCCCGTGGGAAAAATTCAGCCGTGCCACATTCATGCCGGCTTTGCAAAGGGCAGTAAGTGTGGCTTCGCTATCGCTTGCCGGACCGATGGTACATACAATCTTTGTCTTACGCATAATAGCCTCCGTAAATTTGAGTTATCTTTAGTATACCACAGATACCCGATATCTTCAATATTTTTGCTTGCACAAAATAGATAATTCCTGTAAAAAAAAGGAATACTGATATTATCCAAAACGCTGAAAATATTTTAGGGTATTGCAAAATAAATTGGGAGCAGATATAATAAAATTATAATGGGGAGGAAGTGGTTTCTTCCTAATATATATGATAGTGCAAACAAACGAAAAAGAGAGGATGAAAGCGTATGGATTTTTTTGATGTGTTGACTTTGATTGGTGGCCTTTGTTTATTTCTTTTTGGTATGAATATTATGGGGGATGCCCTGGAGCGTCGCGCCGGCAGTAAACTCAGTGCTATTATCGGCAAACTAACTACCAACAAATGGGCAGGATTTTTGACCGGGTTGGGTGTCACTGCGTTGATTCAAAGTTCTTCCGCAACCACCGTTATGGCTGTGGGATTTGTAAACTCCGGACTGATGAGTTTGAAACAGTCTATTGGCGTGATTATGGGTGCCAACATTGGTACCACAGTCACTTCGTGGATTCTCAGTTTGGGTGGTATCGAAAGTAGTAACTTTGTGGTGCAACTCTTTAAGCCTACGTCTTTCACCCCCATCCTTGCATTGATTGGTATTATCTTTCAAATGGCTGGTAAAACCAATAAGAAAAAAGATACCGGCGCTATTTTATTAGGGTTTGCAGTTTTGATGTTTGGTATGCATATTATGTCCGATGCAGTTTCCGGCTTGCGTGATGTGCCGGAATTCCGCCAAATGTTTATTATGTTTGAAAACCCGATCTTAGGTGTATTGGCAGGAGCCATTTTGACGGCGGTCATTCAGTCCAGTTCTGCTTCCGTGGGTATTCTGCAGGCATTGACGGTCACCGGGCAGATTTCCTACGGCGCCGCATTCCCCATTATTATGGGTCAGAATATCGGTACTTGTGTTACGGCAATCCTTTCTTCCTTTGGTACTAACCGGAATGCAAAACGGGTTGCCCTTGCCCATCTGTCCTTTAATGTGATTGGTACCGTAGTTGTTCTGGTGGCGTTGTATCTGGCAAAAGCCTTCTTTGCACCGGCCATCTTAGATGCCACTGCCAGTCACTTTGGTATTGCCATAGCACACTCTATATTTAATGTAATTTGTACCGTCATTCTTTTGCCCATGTCCGGGCTTTTGGAAAAATTGGTTCGCAAACTGGTACCGGATGCAGAACAAAAGGAAGAAAAGACCGAACTGGACGAGAGACTGCTGGCTACTCCTGCGGTTGCTCTGGATACCTGCCGGAAATATGCAATCAAGATGGCAACTTATTCGGTAGAAGCCCTGCAAGGCAGTATAGCATCCCTTTTTGATTATCAATCCTCTCTGGCAAAAGATGTCCGTTATAGGGAAGAGCGAACCGACCATTATGAAGATATTATTGGTGACTATTTGGTGAAACTATCCTCCCATCAGTTAGATGAAAACGAATCTGCCGAGGCAGCAAGATTACTCCGTTTGATTGGAGACTTTGAAAGAATTTCCGACCATGGCGTGAATATTTTGGAATCTGCTGAAGAATTGCGGGAAAAGGAAATTCAGTTCACCGAAAAGGGACAAGCGGAAATGAAGGTGCTAACCGAGGCTGTCAGCGAAATCGCATCTCTGGCACTCTCTGCCTTTGAAAATGATGACGTAGATAAGGCTTTTGATATCGAACCTTTAGAAGAACTTATCGATGAAATCAAGGAAAAGCTTCGGGCAAAGCATATTACCCGTCTGCAACAGGGTAAGTGCACCATTGATGCAGGGTTTGTTTGGTCCGACCTTTTGACCAACTTAGAAAGAATCGCCGATCATTGTTCCAATATTGCCGGTTGTATGATGGAAACCTCTCATAATAATCTGAATCTGCACGAGAGTAGCAGAATTTTAAAAGCAGATAATCAGGAGTTTAGGAGCAAATTCATTGCTTATTCTGAAAAATACGCATTACCTCGTTAAAAAAAGGGCATCCGCACGGATGCCCTTTTTCTTTTAGTGAATAAAGTCAATGGAACATTGGTAGGGAAAAGACTGAACCAAATCTTCTTCCCGGATGACCTTGGGAATGTCTAAGAAGAAAGAATAGTCCATCAGCCCTTCTGCGTTTTTAGAAATAGAAATATCGGTGACGGAGATACCCATTTCTGCCAGTTTTTGGGCGGTCGTTATTTGAAAATTCTCAACATCGACACCCATAATTTTCAAAGTTTTTGCTTTGTGGTGTGCCATAAAACGGTTATTGAGATGCAGCCCCAGTTGAATCAAAAGAATAATCAAAGTCGCTGTAATTCCAATAAAGTAAAGCCCCGCACCAATTGCCATACCAATGCCGGAGGTTGCCCAGACACCGGCAGCGGTGGTCAAACCTCGAATGGCACCTCTTTGGATATAGATGATGCCGGCACCTAAGAAACCAACACCGGTAACAATGCCCTGTGCCATACGAGAGGGGTCGAGTTTAACCTCCGATGCAGCGTAAATGGTGTTATCTAGTAAATCTCCAAACCCATACTTGGAAATAATCATCATGAGTGCCGATGCACATGCCACGATACAGTGGGTTCGCATTCCTGCTTCTTTGGCCCGGTTGTTTCGCTCAAAACCGATGGCAATGCCGCATAGCCCGGCGAGCAACATTCGAAACACCATATCCAGTTGATATTCTCTTATGATTGTAATCCAATCCATAGTAAAAACCTCCGTTATAATATTTTTAATTCCATCAAATCATCGTCCATCACAAAGCCCTTCCCAATGGGCGTCACCAGTTCGCCGTATTTTTGAAAGCCTAACCGTTCATAAGCAGCAATGGCACGTTGGTTTCCTTTGTTCACCGTCAAGTGGATTCGGGAATAGCCCAACCGAGAAAACTTACTAATAAATTGGAAGATGAGGGTTTTGGCAATGCCCATGCCTTGACAGTCAGGGTCAATGTATACCTTACTTAAGAAAACCGAGTCCGGCGGCTCCGGCTTTACGCCGCAATACCCCAGTAACCGATCTCCTTGTACTGCCATAAGATATTCGTAGTGATTGTTCTGAATATCCCGTTCTATGGCGGCAATGCTCTGGAATTGTTCTAGCATATAATCCACCTGGGTTTCTCCGATGAGAGAATCATAGGTTTTGTGCCAGACCTTTTGGGCAAGAGCGGCAATTTTTAAAAAATCTTCTGGTCTCTCTGCCTTTTTAATTCTGTAATCCAAAGGCATCATCCTCTTTCCTAAATAATATATATGATACCATATGGTGGGGTATTCTGTCAAATGTGCATACAAGAAATAAGGTTAGAGGGAAAAGTGCCTAAAAAGGGAGAAAAATATCCGGCTCGGTTTGTGATGATTTTTTGGGGAAAAAGTGTTGACAAGAGGCAAAAAAGATGATAAACTAAGCAAGTCGCTTCGGTGAGGCGGCCACGTCAAAAAACTTTTGGAAAGTTGAAAAAAAGTACTTGACAAGAGAGAGATGACGTGATATACTAAGTAGGCTGTCCCCTGAGAGGGGCGGAGAAAGCGTGGGAGCATGAGATGCTTGTGGCTACGCCGATAAAGGGAATCTTAACGATTCGGTAGCCACGGCAAAGGGTGCAGCGTCACGCTGCTGATGTTTGAAAAGTAAACAGTGAAGAAGCGGTAATACAAAAGTACAAAAGTACAGTATTACGACAATTGCACAAGGTATAACCTTGTCAATTCCAAGTTTGAACGAACTTTAAACGTTAGTATTCGATAAGAGCTAATTTAAGCGATCGAGAAAAGAGTATATAAGCATCTGGAAGGATGAATATATAACGAATTTATCGAGAGTTTGATCCTGGCTCAGGACGAACGCTGGCGGCGTGCCTAACACATGCAAGTCGAGCGAGAATCTTAGATTTGATTTCTTCGGAATGAAGATGTAAGAGGAAAGCGGCGGACGGGTGAGTAACGCGTGAGTAACCTGCCTTTAGGAGGGGGACAACATTCCGAAAGGGATGCTAATACCGCATGACATTAGAAAATCGCATGATTTTTTAATCAAAGATTTATTGCTTAAAGATGGTCTCGCGTCTGATTAGCTAGTTGGTGAGGTAACGGCTCACCAAGGCGACTATCAGTAGTCGAACTGAGAGGTTTATCGGCCACATT
>JAZSKV010000089.1:0-3543 GCA_045534975.1 Ructibacterium sp.
CCTGATTCTTCTCTACCATGGATTACACCACCTTTCTTTCGTTATTTCCAGGCGTCGACGTCCTGGGGAAGTCCAATATCTTTTGCCCGGAAACTCAGGGACTGACCGGACTTTACTTTCTTATCATAATCATCAAGGGCAAGGAATGCGTATTTTCCTAATATCACAATCACGGGAATATTGATGAGAGCCATAGCACCCATGGTAATGTCTGCAATATTCCAAAGGAGGTCTGCACTCAGCCCCGCACCCAAAAAGATAATCAAGGATGCGATGACATAATAGGCACCCATAAAACCTTTGCCGGGTTTCCGTTTCCATAGATAAAACAAACTCTGATCCACATAATAGAGATTCCCCAAAAGGGTGGTAAAGGCGAAGAGTATCATGGCTATGGTGATAAATACAGGGCCGGACTGTCCCAACGTGTTTGTCAATGTCATCTGCACATAAGGGGCACCGGACAGTTCTCTACTTGGTTCCACCCCGGAACACATACACATAAACGCCGTTGCGGAACAAACCAAAATAGTGTCAATAAATACCGATAGAATCTGCACCAAGCCTTGCTTGATGGGATGGCTGACATCAGCAGATGCCGAAGCATTGGGGGCAGAACCTACCCCTGCCTCGTTGCTGAATAAACCCCGTTTGATGCCATACATCAAACAAGAGCCACTAAAACCGCCAAAGATGGCAGAAAAATCAAATGCCTCGGAGAAAATTCTTGCAAAAATATTCGGCAAGGTATGGAGATTCAACACTACAATGAAAAGGGCAATGCCGATATAGGCAATTCCCATCACCGGCACAAGAAAACTTGTCACCTGAATGACTCGCTTTCCGCCACCAAACAGGCAATAGCCAACCAATACCGCTACCACAAGGCCAATCACCCAAGGGGTGGTTGTGGCATCATAAAAGGCATAAGCGGAAAAGGTGGATTGGAGATTAAAACTTGCCAACATATTAAAGCCAAAGCCATAAGTTAAAATCAAGAAGACAGAAAAGATAACTGCCAGCGTTCTCTTTCCCAATGCCGACTCAATATAGTAAGCCGGCCCGCCATACCAGCCATCCGGCCCTTTCTTTTTATAGATTTGGGCAAGGGTACTCTCCACCAACGCAGAGGCACTACCAATAATAGCAATCACCCACATCCAGAAGACAGAGCCAAAGCCACCAAGACAGAGTGCGGTGGAAACACCAATGATATTCCCCGTGCCAACCCTGGATGCGGTAGATACCATCAACGCCTGAAAGGAAGATACTCCTTTCCCGTCTGATGGTTTCTCTGTCACCGCTCTGAGTTGCTGACCAAAAAGCCGAAACTGTGCAAAGCGAGTACGGACCGTAAAATAGATCCCTGCACCCACCAGCAAAATAATCAGCAGATAACTATATAATGCATTGCTTACATCATTGATGAAATTTTCTATCATAAACTTCCTCACATCTTTTTTAGGCTATTTTTTGCAGTTTATCTGAAATTTACACCCCATAGAGCAGCCAGATATAAATATATGCCGGGATAATTGCTGCCAAGGTAAAGGGAATGCCGATTTTAAAGAAGTCGCTATTTTTGACGGTATGTCCCTCTCTGCGGAGGATGCCGATACCGGTAATATTGGCAGATGCACCAATGGGGGTACAGTTTCCGCCCAAAGTCGCACCGCTGAGCAAGCCAAAATACAAGCAGGTGGGGTCAACGCCCAATTCTGCTGCAAGGCTTGCAATCACCGGAATCATGGTTGCCACATAGGGAATGTTATCAATAAAGGCAGAAATCAGGACAGATGCCCAAACAATCACCGTGTAGAGCAGGAACAGATTGTCACCGCCTAATTTTGCCAAAAGGTCTGCCATGGCTGCAATGACACCCCTTGCTTCAATGCCGCCGATGACCACAAAAAGACCCAATAACAATCCAATGGTTTCAAAGTCAATTTCTTTGAAAGGTGTGGTAATGGCAGAAAGATTTTTCTTTTGCATTAGATTATAAATTAAACCGATACCAAAGAGAATACAACAAATCACACCGTTGGTAGTCGCCGGCTTATTGGGAATAAAGGATGCAAAAATCAAAAGAACAATCGTTCCGCACAACAAAATGGTGGGGAGGTAATTAGTTACCTTGGTAACCTCATTGTTTTTCGGGATGGGGTCTTTATCCTTGCGGAAGAGCCAGAATAGAATCAGAGCCGCAATCACCGCTCCTAATTCTACTGCAAAGAAGATGCTGGGTTTGCCTTGATACCAGAAAAAGTCAGTAAAACTCATATCTAAGGCAGAACCAAGCATAATCGCCGTGGTGTCACCAACCAAAGTTGCTGCGCCTTGCAGATTGGAGGACACTGCAATGCCGATAATAAACGGAACCGGATTGATGTTATACTTTTTACAGATTTCCAACGCAACCGGAGCCACCATCAAAACCGTGGCTACGTTATCCACAAAGGCGGAGATAATTCCTGCAAAAAGAGCCAGGGAAACGGCAGCCCATTGGATGTTGGGTACCTTTTCCATCACCTTATCGGCAAGGTATGCCGGCATTTTACTCTCAATGAACAAGGACACTGTTCCCATGGTTCCGGCAATCATCAAAAGCACATTAAAATCGATGGCTCCCCACACATTCTCCATGGGAAGCATGCCAGAGAAAATAAAGAGCAGGGCGGAACCTAAGGCAATATAAGGCCGCCATTTGCTGAAAATCAGCATCAAGGCATAGGTGATAACAAATAAAATAATTGCAGGTATCATAACAATTCCTCCTTATATTATTTTTCTGTTTCCTTTTAAAATAATGCAGAAAACCACCGCCCTTGCGGGCGGTAGTTTTTTAGTCTTTATTCCATTCTATGAAACCATAACTCTCTAAAATCCGGAAATATTGTGCCAACCGTTCATAAAGGGGATGGGCTTCTTCGCCAAACTTTTCTTCTACCATCTCGCCCAAGGCAATGATATCCTCTTCCCCATCCAAAAGAGGCCAGAGGAAACTACCCATCTCGTCGAAGTGGATATAGGTAATCGGAGGTTTTTTGAAGAGTTTTTGGCAGATGCGATTCATCCAGCCTTTATTTTCAATTTCCAGCGTGACGGTTCCGTTTTCCTCCTGTTTCCAGGTAAGATGCCCCCCGCGCTTGGGTTTACGTTCCAGAAAATTTTCTGAAGATTTCTTTTTCATATTACTTCCGCTTTCTCCAGAGAGAGAATTTCAGCACTGTCAGGATGATAATGCCAAAGAGAACCAGACCGCCGATATTGGAAACCATGGGGGAAATACCCAAGGTTGCAGACAGGTCAATCACTTTATCCAGACCAAATACTGCAAAGACTGCAAGGAGAATACCAACCAGTCCCTCCCCGGCAATCATACCGGAGCAGAAGAGAACGCCGTCGTGGACAGTCTTTTCTTTTTCTTCTTCCCTCTTCTTCATCTTATCCAGAGCCAGACGAACAAGACCGCCCACCATAATACAAGCGTACAGTTGTACCGGTAAATATACACCGATGGCAAAGGGCAGGACGGGGATACCA
>JAZSKV010000015.1:0-6354 GCA_045534975.1 Ructibacterium sp.
TACTAAATCCCAGTTTCCTGTCCATCCGCCCTTATCGTCGGTATAGTCTTCGTGGAAACTACGTTCCGTAGGCGTTTTTACAACTTTTTCTTCCTCCGGAGGAGCAGTTTCTGCTTGTGTCGATTCATGGTACAAAGGCCCAGTATAAGGTCTGGTGGTTACATTGGTAACAATCATCTCGGAACGCGCACCGCTAACCTGCCGAGCGCGCCCCTGGATTGAATACTCAAATGCCCCGGATTGCAGGGTAATCTGTCCCATGTAATATCCGTCTACCATTAAGTCACCTTTGCCGCCTTTGGCTACAACCCGATAAGTGTGAAAATCTTTTCCAACGGGGTAATTAAAGGTCACAGTTCCGCTTTGACCGCCCATGACTAAGCCAGTAACTCGTGCAGCGCCCACCTCAATACACGCACGATGGGTGGCTGTGCGAATCTGGAATAACTCACCGCCAGACATCGCTGGTAGCGCCATAGTAAATTCAACATCAAAAGCATCCCCTTCCACATGTGCAGGGTTATTTAATGTGAATGTGGAATCGCTATTATTTTGCGTTGATATTAATGTGACGCTTTCGTTTACAGCAGTTACATTTCCGGCAGTTACCATGCCGCTATGCCATTCCTCTGCCGCAAAGACAGGGATTGTTATAACACTACTGGAAAACGCCATAAAGAGTGCTAAAAGAATTGCAAAGATTTTTTTCATACACAATCCCTCCTACTGAATAATGTACGCGTAAACCACTTTTCCTCCCACGGAGCAAATAATGGTCTTTTGTACGCTATCATGGTTTTGCTCATAGGGTAATAAATCAAGCAAACCGCCAGTTTGAATTCCCTTATTAGGTTCTGCCGAATCATAGAGATAAACATCAGCAGTATCTACCATATAAGAATAATGTTGCGTATAATTTTCCGGAAGTGTATTTGCAACATTGGTTGTGGTGGTGTGCCGCAAATATCCGCCCTGATAATTCAACACCGTACCATATGCCAAACGAAGATCTCTACCATAATCGAGTATATTGCTTTCATCTTCCTTGCTATATGGATTTGCCGATTTCATGCCTTCACCTAATTTAAAAAGCAAGGTATAGTTTACAATTTCACCGTTCTTAACAGCAATATCAATGACATCACCAACTTTTAAAGTTGCAGCAGCACTCACCAGGTCCTCTGCCAAAGGCAAAGAGGTCACTCCAGAAGATCTGCCAAAAAGTCTAATCCGGGTAGCAACAACTCCATCTGCTTCCAAAGTCTTTTCAAATCCGGCTACAATTCCCGGTCTGCCCGTATACTCTTGGGAAGGACTGATGCCACCACTGCTACTTGGTTGATACAACAATGTCATTTTAGCAACTTTTGTTATAGGGTCAATGTTATAAGCTTCCAAAGTGCCTTGTGTTCCCGGATAATACCGGCGATTGGTAGAACCCAGCGATGGAGTTTTCCAAGACATTTCTTCATCTCTTTCATCTTCCACCGTTGCCCAGGCATCACTAACATGGAAAATGGTATGACTTTGGTTTGCATCTCCGCCAATGTCCGCACCATCAACATTAAAGGCTTTATTGACACCATTGTAGTGTAACCGTCCCAAATTCTCATTTGCCTGCGAGAAAGAAACACGCAAAGAATCTTCCGTTTCTTTAGTCGAATCATAATGGGCAGTATCGATATGCGTAATAGCCCCGTCTCCGTTCACTTTAAAGCGAATTAATTGTGCATAAAGAGTTTCCGCACCGGGTCGATAACTTTCTAATGCAGAAGTCTGTAATAATGTAGAAATCCTATTAAAATCTTGGGTTTTTATCGATGTTTCATCAAGCAAAACTTTTTCTGCCAGGTCCATTTCAACCTTTTTCCCATCTCGATTCATCAATTGCACTCTCGCTTTGGATGCAAAAGCAGAGCCTGTATCAACCATGTTTAAAAGATAACCATACTGATAACCATCTTCCTGGGCATGTATGATAGCCACGCATTTACCATTATGACTATAAACATTTACCAACTCACCAAGTCTAGGTTCTCGGTCAATAACTGTGGCATCAATTCTTTCGTATGTTTTACCTGCAACGGTATAATCGTTTCCTGAAACACCTTCAAAAGTTCCCGTAACTGCCATCGGAATATGGTCAATGGTAATTTTCAAAACACCCGTAACATTTCTACTTGCCCGGACTGCGAGAACATCCCCTGTTTGCAAACTTCCCGGATAAGCATCAAGATTACCATATTTGAAAACGATTTCATTTTCTCTGTTTGCAGAACCGATTACTTGATTGGGATATTTTGCACGGATAATGCCATCCTCGGTATTGATACTTTCCAGCACTACATATTCATATGAGATAACACAAATTATATCGTAAATTTTATCACCATTGTTATCAATCAAAGTAACAGTGCCGGCACCCGGTTTTAACTCTGCGTCGCTACATTCCGGATAAGGCATACCATTGTAAATAACATCCGGAACTTCAATCAGTGGGACTTCTCTCTTTTTGTCATTCACAAAATACCCAAAGTTGTTGCCCGATTTTCCAATCACATCCTCAGCTTCTATGACAACAGTATTGTTTTTTCTGTCATCCGCATAAATATATGAAATCTGCGGTCTTTTGTTGTTTAACTCGTCGCGTTTCGCATAATAGACAACTGCATATCCAAACAGGTCTTCCCTATCGCAGGTATATATTTTTCCATTAATACGCACCTGACCGTCAAGAATTTCATCATTTTCAAGGATAATTGTGGTTCCGCCAATACCGTCTAACAGACCTTCGTGGTAAACCAAACCGTGATACTTTTCAAGGGCAAGATAGTTGGGGTTTACCTTACTTTCTACTTTTTCCTCACTGTAAACTACCCCTTCTAATACTCCGCAATGCAAAGTGTTATAAGCCATCAACAGTGCTTCGGCATAGGTAACAATCCCATCTAACTCCACACCATCAATAATGCCAACCATCCGTGCAACCTGTTGGAAAATCGCTATGTTGTCCAGTTTTTTGTAACCCAATGCCGCTACAAAAACTTTGCTAACTTCTGCTTCGGAAATTAGATCATCCGGACGATATTTCCCATTTCCATCACCATGAAGAACACCTTCTTCAACAAGGGCAAGAACATCTTTTGCATAACGATAGTCCATAGGCACATCTAGAAAATAACTCTCGCTGCCTGTATAGTCATTCACCTTGATGACTTTTGCGATAATATGTGCCATCTCTCCCCTGGTAATCGCCTTTTCATAAGAAACATTATTTTCTTCTAAGGTAATATTAAGGTAATGCAATAAACCTTCTTGGCCTGCTGTCAGCAACGAACCTTCTTCTGTTGCGAAAACACCGAAACTAAAAGGTAGCGTGGAAACCAAAATGCATATACTAAGGATTGTACAAATCTTTTTATAGACTTTCTTCATATCACTTACCTCTTTTCTCCGATATATTGATAGATTCTATGAATCAAAACTGCTGCCTCAGCACGGGTTGCAGAAGCCATCGGCTTAAAGAGATTGTCACCCATACCATTCATCAGTTCTGCCTCACAGAGTGTAGAAATATCATCTTTTGCATATGCAGGAATCTGCCAAAAATCATCAAAGACATATGCCGCAATGGTTGGCGTAGCGTCGATATCAAGGTAATCTAAAATCCGCTTCACCATCACTGCCATATCCGCTCTGGTAATATTTTCTCCGATACCAAAAGTGGTTTCATTCATGCCGGTAACAACACCGCAAGCATAAGCAATTGCAACATCGTTATAATACCAAGCATCCTTATCCACATCGCCAAAAGGCAGTGCTGCGTCAATATTGGCATTGATTTCCGATGCCCGTATAGCAAGTTTAAGAAATTCTTCCCGGGTAATTTCTCTTTCCGGATAGAACGCTCCGTTTCCATCACCGCTGACAATGTTTAATTTCTGCAATTCCCGGATTTGATTTTCTGCCCACGGAACAGAATCAAGGTCCAGTAATTCTACTCTGGTAATTGGTTTAAGCGTTTCTTGTTCAACAGATTCACCGTTGTTTGTGCTGCTAAAATCAGGGCCTATTAAATCTCCACCGCCGGAGAATCCGCCGGGGAGTGTGCCAACGTTTTCATTGTCCCCTCCGCCAGCCTCTTCTTGTTTCTGTGCAGAAACAGCAGCGTTTAAATCAGCCAAAACTGCAGTATTATCTGCATAATTTCCTGTCATCCGCAAAATCGCATTTTTCACATTTTGAACGCCATCAAAGATATTTGCAGGTACCTGGAAATAAATTCTTGCGTCCCCTGTAACTAATGTTCTGACAGCCTTCCACGACTCGCCCGACTTGCTTGCAACCGCCGCATTCATATCGTCCAGCATCTTTTTCGCTTTAAAGGACTCTTTTAATGCCTTAGTAAATTCAGCAAAATCAGTGATACCATCTTCCCCTGCCAAAACGCAATAATAATCATAAGCAGCCTCTGCTTTGGCGACCGTATCTATGCTTGCTATATCCGTACCGTTTCCATAGGTGTTAATATAACTACGATAACTATCTAAACTTTCATGGATACTTTGATACGGTTTATCAGCACAAATTAATCTCTCTGTCACAGAAATATTAGGTCCTGCTCCATAATAAACCCGGAGGGTATATTCGCCAGTGCTGGACGCCTCGGGATCAATCCCAATGTTAACATCTATCATTCCTTGCTCGTTTGGTTTGGTTTGCAAAACAGCACAAACTTCATGATTATTATTATTTGTCAAACTCGCTGTTATAACAGGCGCTGTTCCCACGTAACCGCGCAAATTAACTTGGTTAAAACTAAACGTGGGAGTGATTCCGATTTCCTGTCCATCTTCCGGTCTTGCAACAGGACTTGCTAAATTGGGAACCGTATAACCATTTACATTGGCAAGAGGCTTTCCGTTCTCCAAGGAATCCCAAACAAGAAAGGCTCTCTGCTCATTTGTTCCTATTTCAGGTAAAGTAAATACTGCCTCTCTACTTGTAGTGATACCAGGTTTAATGCCGTCATAGTCTACCTTGGTGGCAAAAGAACTGGTACCGGTTTCCTGATTATAAACGGCGGCAAAAATCGTTGCAGACCGGTTGTCAGTATCTGTGGGAACTCCCAGACAGAAACTACCGGTAACCTTTGTGTTGCCTCCATCTGCAATAGGTTCGCCCAGAACTACCATATCTCCAATATGAACCACAAAATCATCCATCCATGCCTCAAAACCGACTCGGTCCGCTGCATTAGAACTACCAAACCGAAGTACTGGAGTACCACCGTTGTACTTGGTTGTTTCCACATCAACATTGGTTTGTACCGTAGTCCATGCATCCTCACCAATCTTCCGTTGGTAAATACTTACTTTTTTCGTACCTTGGTATACATAGCAACGTTCATACCATTGCTCACTATCAAGTCTTGTGCCCTCGGTCACGGTAGTACTACCACCCATATGATGTATGCCTTGCGGAATTCTATATCCGTCAAATGATATGTTACTGGATATATAGGATGCATCATTCTTTACTTTTACTTTAAATCTAAATACAAAGTTCTTCCCTTCTAATTTATCGGCAAATCCAACATTAAAGATTGCACCACCGTTTTTGCTACCCTCAATCTCCACGGCGGTATCAGCATTTGCTGCAAAATGCAACATCTGATTGCCGTTTTCTGTAACAAAATCAAAATTATTAAGTAATGTCCAACCTGTTCCATCACCGCTGAAATCTTCAGACCAAAGAATTTCACTGGTATTTTTCGCTTCTTCCGCTCTCTGTGCCGCAACTGCTGACTGCAAATCTGCAATAACCGCTGCCCTATCTGCATAATTGCCGCTCAACCGAGAAATAACCTTGTCTACATCTGTAATACCTGCAAAGAAATCATCAGATATCTGCAAGTAAGTTTTTGCATCATTGGTTACCAAGTTCTTGACGGTTTCCCAATTTTGTCCAAGAACCGCCTCGTTGATGGCGTCCAATAACGCTTTCGCCGTTAATGATTCCTGTAATCCGTGCAAGAAATCACTAAAGTTACCAAAACCCGTACCCTCTAAAATTTCGAAATAGTCATAGCACATTTGTGCCACATCGGGGTTCGACACCACTGTCTGATCAGCAGCACTCCCGTGATCATTGATAAACTCAATATAACTATCCAAATCGTCGATATCATTCTCATCGCTCTGCAATATATCAGCACAAGTCAAAGACACATTTTCAGTAATCTTATTGGTACCACCATAGTGAACCCGCAGGGTATACTCCCCTGAGCTGGACGCCTCGGGATCAACGCCAAGATTCACATCTATCATGCCTTGATCGTTTGGTTCGGTTTGC
>JAZSKV010000072.1:0-5097 GCA_045534975.1 Ructibacterium sp.
ATTCAGGACATCCGAGGTCTCATAATCCTCAAGCATATTATGTTCTCGTATATAGTCCGCGTAGATAGTGGGCATTGGGGTGCTTGCTTCTGTGTCTGCCGAGTGGGAGTTCTGCATAGCCTTTTCTATTTGCCTCTGCAACAGCCTTTGGGTGTAGAGATTGCCGTTTTTCTTTGCCTGCTCCAAGAGCCGCTCCATATAAAGGAAAGAGATTGGCTCTTGCGGTGTCTTTAAACTGTATTGTCCGTTGACTGTTTCATCCTTTTGTGATAAACTGTATTTGGAAGGTTGAGCATTGGCCTCTCTGTTTTCTGAGGGGTTCACGTCGGCATGTAAAGTCCGCCGGGTGTCCATCCTTCCATTTTGTTTCTCTGCGTTAAAACTGTAAACGAAATTACCGTCGCTCCGCTCTTTTACATTTATCGTAACACGATACGGGATGGCTTCCGTTTCTCCATATTCCCGAAACAAAATGTCATTAACAAAGTAATGCCATTCCCTTACGCCATTGTGGGTAATGGAGGATTTCCCTTCCTCATCTTTTGAGTAATTATACTCAGATTCCGAGGCTATCTGATAATAATCATCGGCTAGATCAAGGGTCGCTCTCCTTTCCGAGGCAGTTCCGTGGCGATTGCCTCCCATCAGTTTTGATGCATCAGATGGCTCGTTTCCACTTTCATCGTAAGTTGGATCGAATTGGGCTTGTATGGTACGTGTGGTGCCATCTGGATTATGAATCACAAGGTTTATAGGTCTTTTACTCCACACATTCTTAATATAGCTCAATATGCGTTGTGCCTTGATGGACTTAGGTGTTCCTGCGGGAAAATTTGCTTCATAAATCCCTCTTCCGTCTTGAGTATACCCCTTAAAAGAAAGTTTTTCACCGCCGCTCTCCTGAGCGGCGTTTTTTGTGTGCTCTCTATATTTTGCGTCTGTTTGACAGCCGCATCCAGCGTTTCGGAAAGGCGCTGCTCAACCTCTCGAAGTGTTGCGGCATATTCGCTGTCCATAAACTTCAGCCTAATCTCGTGAATGAAGTCGCGAAGCTTCTGAATAAGACTTCTGTCCCCTCTATTGCTTGCTATAAATCGCTCAAGTTCTCCTCTGTCCTCCAAAAGTCTGCCTACATAATCCGCAACGACTTCATCCGTCGCAGTCTCTCTGTTTATGTCTTTCCCGTATTTTGCATAGTCGTCCTGCATTTTCCGGATAGCGGCACCCATACTCTCGCTGTTAGCCGCAATCGCATCACGAAGTCGAGAATATTCCTTCGGTGCAAGTTCCTGCATGCGGTGGGTTATTTCGTGCCCGAAAAGGAAACGCACCGGATTAGGATTGCCTTTTTCTATGAGCACTATCCCGTTTGATATCTGCGCATTTGCCATACCTCCGGTAACACTATCTGCAAAAAGCACCTTTATCTTTAACGCCTTTGCAACCGCATCTATGGTATTGGCGGTTTTGCTGTCTATGTTTTGACGCACATATGTATCGTAAACAAGTCCGTTTTCTTTTCTGGAGGCAGTCACAGAGTTTTCTACTACATCAAGAGCTTGAGTGGCTACATTCTGCGTATTGGCGACGGGAGATATATTCCCCACGCCTGCTCGGACTATATCTCCGCCCTCCATAAGTCCCGTAGTTGCAACGGTCAAAAGTGTGGTATAGATAAGCTCTTCCATGTTGGGAACATTGTACTTCTCGTCAAAGATAATGCTGCGAATGGCGGGTTCTATGAACTACTGCAAATTTTCTTCTGCAACCTCACCGCCCGTCTGGTCGCCTGCCGCGCCGCCGTGGGTTTTGCGTAAAAAGAGCTACTGCAAATTGCAGTAGCTCCTAAATTTTGATATTAAATTGCTTTTTCTACCTCTATCGCCCATCTGCCGCTTGGTCTTGTAGGGGGAATAATCCGTTTGATAATTAAATCCTCTCCCTCGAAAGAAACAACATCGTCAACTGCAATGCGTACATGTTGCTCGTTATAAACTATCACTACTCCCTGTGCTGTTTCAAATTTACTTCCCGTTAAAAAAATCATCGTATGACATTCCTTTTGCCTCGGCAAAGGACTCCTCCCATCTTTTAAATTTCTTTTCATGTCGCTTATATCAAAGGCACCAAGCCGAGATGTTGTCAGATACTTAACCCATCCTGCACCTTTTAAGCATTGGTCCGCTTCACAGTATATCAGTCAGGCAAATATCCGAGTCTGCGTAAACTGCATCAACCTCATAATCGTTTACTACCTTGATTCTGCCTGTTGCCGTGCTATATATTTGAATCAAGGTGCCATCAACATCAATAAGAAGTTCCTCTTTTTTTGCGTCTCTCACTTTTGCCTCAATAATGGCACAGGCTTTTTTAAATGCCTCGGCATCCGCGATTTTCGCGATGTTATAGGAAAACATTTTATTCACCACCTAAACCGAATTTATTGTTCACATTTTTATTTGTTTTTGTTGCCGTTGTATAAATGTCCTTTATTGCCTCTTCTCTTGTCATACCCTTACGTTTCATCTTGGATTCAACAAGCTCTTCGAAAGTGTGATTGGGGCGTTCTTTATCCAGTTTTTCTTTCTTTTCTATATTTTCCATCATATTTCTTGCATTGGTACGTAGTTTATTTCGAGCTTCAAATGCCATCCTTGCTTGTTTCTCAAAAGGCAAGGAGTGGTCTATGCCATCAGGGATATGAGCTACATTTTCTACGTACCACTTTCGAACCTCCCTATCATTCATCTTTATTGTATCACTATTTGCGTCATTTTCAAGGTCTGCAATCAGTTCTTCAAAACCGTCGCTGTTCTCCGCTTCTGCTTCATAATCATCCAGCATATTGTGCTTGCGCAAATAGTCTGCATAGATGGTGGGCAGCGGGACGCTTGTTTCCGCCTCTGTCTTGCCAAAGTTTTTCAGCGCTTTTTCTATCTGCTTTTGTAGCAGTCTTTGGGTGTAAAGATTGCCGTTTTTCTTCGCCTGCTCCGCAAGTCGTCCCAGATAGAGGAAGGGGGACGGTTCGCTTGCGGTCTTGCCGTTGACTTCGTTTTTTACCTGTGGTATATTATCTACAGAAGCAGTTATTGCCTTATATCCACTTTCGGCGGCACTTGCCGTCTGGGATGTATTGGTGGTGGCTGCTTTTGTTTTATAGAAACTATTATATCTCTCCGTTGGTATCTGATAAGCGGTAACGGGATGTACAGATTTTCGTCCTTTGGAAACCGTCTCTACGATTACTGTATGACCGTTTATTTTCTTGCCAAGTATAATTCGAACGCTACCATCTTTTCTTCTTACCACATCAACAACATCATCATAGTTGTCAATATAGTCGGGTAAGTGCACCAATTGATCCTCTGTTAGCGGAATATTCCGCAAATCCTCGTCTACTTCAAGATGGTCTTTCATATGAGCAAGCTTGTTGGCATCCAACTCCATATAGTAGCCTGATATATTAGTAATGCCCTCACTTTTGGCATATACATCTTTGGAAAAACGTTGACCGACACGTCCGTATGCCTTTATGACATTCCTTCGTTTACCTGTAAGTGCATCCTTAATAAATCCTACAATACTTGCTGGAGTAGTAAGTATCGGACTATCTCCAGTTCTTATCTGTGCCTCCTTGCCATTTCGTACATGTTGTCTTTCTCCGGTTGCAACATACTCTGTAATGTCATTTTCCGTCAGTCTTGTGTTCCCATCTGTTGACTTAGCTTCGGTATTTCCGCCAAGAACGGCCGCATTTGCAGCAATCGAACTGGCCGTTTCTTCGGCGGCTTGAGTTGTTATGCTCTCAAGGTCTTCCGCCGTAGGGAGTTTGCCGTTGCCTCCGCTGATTATATCCGCGGTGCCAAAAAGTACCGAAGTAATACCGCTGACAAGGGCATTATATGCGCCGTCTTCCGCCATCTGCCAAAAGTTGCGCTCATCTGTTTTTGTTGTAAGCTTATCAAGATAGCCCTGCGCAATTTCCGCGATAAACTCTTCTGTTCCCTCGCCTGCCGCGCCGCCGTGGGTTTTGCGTAAAAAGAGCTACTGCAAATTGCAGTAGCTCCTAAATTTTGATATTAAATTGCTTTTTTCTCTTCTATTGCCCATTTAATAAAGAAGACGAGATTTCCAGAACGCCTGCACCCGATTGACCATATAGTTTATGGCAGACTGTTACTATTCTACCTTTTCGAACAGTTCAGGCGGATACGCATATTCCTCCTTGGTTTCATCAACAATGCCAAGCCATCCTTTTTTCAATACCCTAGCATCATATATCTTTCCATTTCTCAGGGATAGTGGATCGTCTTCGCCAATATATTTAACTTTTATAATGCTGTTAATCTTCATACAAAAACCAATTCCCATCTGCATCCGGTTTCACCTTCCATTTGTGTTTGCCTGCCGTCGGTTCTTCATACCAATGTAATCTTGCAAGGAAACTTTCCCCTTGATAATCTACGTAACCTAAGCCCTTCTTCTTTTGCCATTCTAATTCATTTCCGCCAAAACGTTCTAACAAAAAGTCAATCTCATCAATCTGCCTATCACGGCCTTTGCCGGCAATTATTTTTACATTGAATACTTTTGTACCTTCTGTTAAATGAATTGTTTCGCCATTTGGCAATTCAATATCATAGTTCTTTGCTTTTGCTCCAAGGCTTTTACCAATTACTATGTCCTCCACGTTTATTGTATCACTATTTGCGTAATTTTCAAGGTCTGCAATCAGTTCTTCAAAACCGTCGCTGTTCTCCGCTTCTGCTTCATAATCATCCAGCATATTGTGCTTGCGCAAATAGTCTGCATAGATGGTGGGCAGCGGGGCGCTTGTTTCCCCCCCTGTCTTGCCAAAGTTTTTCAGCGCTTTTTCTATCTGCTTTTGTAGCAGTCTTTGGGTGTAAAGATTGCCGTTTTTCTTTGCCCGCTCCAGAAGCCGCTCCGTGTAAAGGAGCGGGAGCTGTTCGCTTGCGGTCACACCGTTGACTTCGGTTTTGCTCTGTGGTATATTGATTTTAGAGGCCACACCAGTCTGTGAGAAACCTTTGGCATCGCCAGAGGCGTACCGCTCAGGTGTTGCCTCATTTTTATTTC